>CALGGM010000178.1 GCA_937915925.1 uncultured Clostridia bacterium
TATCTGGGTGTAGCGCAGTTTGGTAGCGTGCTTGAATGGGGTTCAAGAGGCCGGAAGTTCAAATCTTCTCACCCAGACCACCGAAAAGTCTCTTTTGCAAATCGACAAAAGAGACTTTTTTATTCTGTATTTTTCCGGAGGTTCCGCGATGCCGTCAAATGAAAGAGCAAGTATAAAGAATATGCGAAAGGCGGAATGGATCTTTTTCGATCTCGGTTCGACGCTGATCGACGAGACGCAGGCGGACCTGCATCGCATTCGCGACATGATCGCGGGAACGGACGTGACGGAGGAGATGTACCGGAAAAAGCGCCTTGAACGGATCGCGAAGGGGCTGCCCGGAGATCAGGCGGCGATCGCGTTCTTCGGGCTGACCAAGACGCCGTGGCACAGCGAGGATGAAACGCCGTATGCGGACGCGGAGCCGATCCTTTCGGAACTCAGGCGCCGCGGGTACCGGCTCGGCGTGATCGCAAATCAAAACGCTGGGACGGAGGAGAGGCTGAAGAATTGGGGACTGTTTCCGTTCTTTGACGTCGTTGCCGCGTCCGCGGAATTGGGCGTGGCAAAGCCGGACCCTGCAATCTTTCAATGGGCGCTTTCAAAAGCGAACTGCGAACCCGAAAACGCCGTCATGGTCGGCGATCGGCTCGACAACGACATTGCGCCTGCCAATCGGCTCGGCATGTATACCGTCCGCCTTCTTCGCGGGATCGGCGCGTATCATACGCAGCAGTCGTCGGACGAATACCCTGATGTCGCGATTCATACGCTGTTCGAACTTTACGATCTCATGCGACGCAATGACTGACAGTATATATTATTTTTCTTCCGAAAAACGGTAGATTCGGGGGAACAATCGTGGTACACTATATGCAAATACAAATGGGAGGCATTTATGGAACGAACCGTAGCTTGGACGAAGTATGACGAAACCGAACTTGAACGGGTTGAGACCGTCGCAAAGGAATACCGTGCATTTTTGGACGCGGGCAAGACCGAACGCGAATGCGTGATCGGCGCCATCGCGCGCGCGAAGGCGGCGGGCTATCGCGATCTTAAGTCGATCATTGCAGAAAACGGAACGCTGAAAGCGGGCGACCGTGTCTATGCGGACTGCATGGGCAAGGCGATCATGCTCTTCATCATCGGCAAACAGCCGATGGAAAAGGGATTCAACATCATCGGCGCGCATATCGATTCTCCGCGCATGGACCTCAAGCAGAACCCGCTGTATGAGGACTCCGGGATCGCGTATCTCGACACGCATTATTACGGCGGTATCAAGAAGTATCAGTGGGTCACTTTGCCCCTTGCGCTGCACGGCGTCGTCGCGAAAAAGGACGGTTCGCTTGTGAATGTTGTGATCGGTGAAGACGACGACGATCCGGTCGTCGGGATCTCGGACCTTTTGATCCATCTTGCGGGCGATCAGATGCAGAAGAAGGCGTCCGTCGCGATCGAGGGCGAGGAGCTGAACGTCATCATCGGCGGCATTCCGCTGAAGGATGAGGAGAAGGAACCGGTCAAGGCGAACATGCTGAAGATCTTAAAGGATAAGTACGGCATGGAAGAAGAGGACTTCCTCTCCGCGGAGATCGAGGTCGTTCCGGCGGGCAAGAGCCGTGAGCTCGGTCTGGACCGCAGCATGATCATCGGCTACGGACACGACGACCGCGTCTGCGCGTTCGCGCAGATCAAGGCGATGCTGGACGTTACGGACACGCCGGAAGCAACCTCCTGCTGCATCCTTGCGGACAAGGAAGAGATCGGCTCCGTCGGCGCGACCGGCATGCACGCAAAATACTTCGAGAACACGGTTGCCGAGGTCATGAACCTGACCGGCGAGTATACCGAGCTCAAGCTTCGCCGCGCGCTCACGAATGCAAGAATGCTTTCCTGCGACGTCAGCGCCGGCTTCGACCCGAACTTCGCGGGCGTGTTCGAAAAGAAGAACAGCGCGTTCATCGGACAGGGCGTCTGCTTCAACAAGTACACCGGCGCGCGCGGCAAGAGCGGTTCGAACGACGCGAACGCCGAATATATGGCGAAGCTTCGCAAGTGGATGGACGACGCGGACGTGCGGTATCAGACCGCGGAGCTCGGCAAGGTCGACGCGGGCGGCGGCGGAACGATCGCGTACATCTGTGCGGAGTACGGCATGGAAGTCATCGACAGCGGCGTCGCGGTCCTGTCCATGCATGCGCCGTGGGAGATCATCTCCAAGGCGGACCTGTACGAAGCGTTCAAGGCGTATCGCGCGTTCCTTCTGAATGCGGAATAATCTCATAAAAAACAAGACCGGGGGAGTGATCCCTCGGTTTTTTGCATGGTAGACAATTTGAGAAATATGTTGTATAATAAACCGTTAAAGGAGAAAACCATGCGAAAACTGCTGTGCCTGTTCCTATGTGTACTGCTGATCGCTTCCGCGGCGATCGGCTGCACGACAAATCAAACGACGGAGGAAGTCGGGAAAGCGACGGTCGAACTGCCCACCGACGCGATTTCGGTCGCGACGGCGGAGCCTTCCGCTGCGCCTGATTTCGAGGACGTCGTTTCCTTTGATGACGGAACCGACACGCCGATCCCCGAGGCGGAGCAGACCGACAGCGTCGTTCTGGCGATTTCTTCTCCGACCGATCCCGTAACGCCCGAGCCGGAGCCCGAGCCCGATCCGACGCCGGAACCGACTCCGACGCCGGAGCCGGAACCGAATCCCTATGCGGGAATGTGGACGATCGAGGATATGCCGTTTTCACTGGAGCTTCGCGAGGATCTGACGTATCTTGTCTCGATCGGCGAGGACGAGCGCGAAGGCACGTATTCCTTCTCGACCGCAGCGAATCGGGTCGTTCTGCAGGTCGATGAAACGCACAGCGTCGAAATGCACTATTATGAAAACGTCGATACGTTCAAGCTTGACAGCTTCAAGCTCGAACGCGACAATCTCGTGTTCTTTACCGAGATCGACACGATCCCGTTCACGTTCCTGAACGAAAACGACGATCTCAGCGTTTCGGTGCGCGGCGGCGTCGTCACAACGGAAGCGAAGGACGGCAAGCTGATCCAGCAGTTCTGCTTCACGAGAGCCGGACTGACCCCGCCCGAAAATTCCAGAGATTGGTTTGACGCATTGGATTCCGGCGATCCGACCGGGAGCTTCAGCGTTTTCAAGTATGACGGCAAGTATACGCTTTGGACGCGCGATACGGAGGGCAATCCGTATCAGTCGATCGACGTCACGGTCGAGTCCGGCTTCCTCTATCCGATCCGGGCAGAGGGCGTCGATTCCGTTCGTCAGTCGGTCAGCACGCTTCTGAAAGAAAAGGGAACGACCGTCGATAACGTGAATCGCCTGATCAGCCGCGACGTCGCGGCGGCGGGCATCTATACGAGAGCCGGCGTCGTCACGGCGGGCGTGTCGCTGATCTCCAACATGGCGAAATTCGGCTACTCGGTCGTGTATCAGGGCAGCGGCTCCTATCAGGCGGCGAGAAACTGGGGCGTCAATCCCAAGTGGGGCGAGAAGCTCGAAAAGCCGACGTCCGACGCAAACGGCGTTTATAACTACACCGGCATGCAATGCGTGGCGAGCATCGTCTGGGCGTACAAGCAGGCGGGCATGAACCTGAGCTCCGAGGCGAATTCCGCGATCGGCACGCTCGGCGAGCGCGAGCGCTCGCGGGACAACCGGATCGATTACGATCGCGCGGAGTCCGGCGACATCGTAAAAAGCGGCGGACATTACCTGATGGTCGTCGACCGTCTCGATACGAACCGCGACGGAGTGGACGATTCGTACCTGACCTATGAAATGTGGGCGCCGCATCTGACGTTTCTGATCCTGTCGTTCCGGCAGGTACACGGGCGCGAGTTCTTCTCCATGGACGCATTCTTTGACGGGACCGGCAGAAATGCCAGGAAAGCGTTTTACTGGAAAAACACGTTCCGCATTCCGGTGGAGGATATGCCGCCGTATCTGCAGGAAGCGATCCGCTCCGAGGAGCTGGAACAGAACTATTCCAAACTTTTGACGAAGCTCGGTTTTTGAGCCGATGAGGTAGGGCATGCAGCGAAAGACACAGAAGGTCGTCGGACTGTTTCTTGCGGTCCTGTTTTTGCTCGGCGCGTTCCCGTACGGGGGCGCTGCTGCGGACGGGACTGCGGAAAATCTGTCCGCCAAATGTAAATACGGCGGCGATTTCACCGTACATGCGGACCGATTGAAGGACGCGGATTTCGATTCGGCGCAGCGCGTCAGCAAGGGTAAGACGCTGACGGTCGCGTGGGACGATTCCGTGCCGGTGGCGTCCGTGTTTTTGTCCTTTTATTACGCGCCCGTCGCGCATACCGTGTTCCAATACGACGGCGGTGGAAACGTGCTCTCCGAGGAAGCGGGCGTTCTGCTTTACAACAGTCTTATCGAGGTCCTTCCGGAGACGCGAAAGGTCGGGATCCGCGCCGACGCGGACGACTGCGCGTTCTGCTCGCTGTACGCCTACGGCGCGGGAACGGTCGAGGACTATCATCCGTTTGCACCGACGGTCGATAAAGCGGATTACATGACCTTTGCGATGCATCCGGACGACGACGTGCTGTTCCTCGGCGCGATTTATCCGCTGTATGAGGCGGAGCGCGGGCTTTCCGGTATGTCGATGATCATGAGCACCAAGCTTCCTGAGAAGCTGCAACGGCAGAGGCGGCAGGAGGATCTGAACGGGGCGTGGGTCCTCGGGCTGAAAACGCAGCCGGTGTTCGGCGGATTTCCGGACATTCCCCAAAACTATTACGACAAGTTTCACCATACGTTCACGGTCGATGACGTGACGCGCTACGCGGTCACGATGATCCGCACGTACCGTCCCGAGGTCGTGATGACGCAGGACCTGAACGGCGAGTACGGACATTGGCAGCATAAGGTCCTTGCGCAGGGCGTGCTCGAAGCGATCCCGCTTGCCGCCGACCCGAGCTATCAGCCGAAGGGGTACCCGACGACCGAGCCGTGGGAGGTCAAAAAGCTGTATATCCATCTTTACGTCGAGAACAGGCTGACGCTCGACGTCAACCGCCCGATCGCGGAGTTGAACGGCATGTCCGCGTTCGAAGCGGCGCAGACGGCGTTCCTGTGCCATCCGTCGCAAACGAAAAAGAACAACCATCATGTGTCCACCACGGAATACAGCATTGCGGAGTTTGGGCTTGCGTATACGACGGTCGGCGAGGACACGCCGGGCGTCAACGATATGTTCGAGCATGTCGACCCCGCCTCGCTGTCCGCAGGCGTAACGGCGGCAACGCCGGAGCCGACCGAGGTCCCGACGCCCGAGCCCACCGAAGCGCCGATGCCGGAGCCGACCGACACGCCGATCCCGGTTACGGAAGCGCCGAAGACGGAAATGCCGATCGAGGAGGAGACGCCCGTTCCCGTGCCGACGGAAACCGAGGCGCCGACGCCCGCGCCGACTGCGGAGCCGGAGCCGCCCGTGCCGGTTGAGAACGATTCGTCGGTTACGACCCTGCTGCTCATCGGCGGCGGGCTGATCGTTCTTCTGCTCGCGCTGCTTGCCGTGCTTTTGATCGTCAGAAAGAGGAGGTAGATCGCATGAAACGACTGGCAATGCTTTGCGCCGTGCTTTTGCTCGGTATTCTGATCGGCTGTTCATTCCAAGAGACGCCTGCCGTCAGCGCGATGGAAGCGCCGACCGCGCCCGCGCAGACGGAGGAGACCGTCGCTTCGCCGTCGGAACCGGAGACGGACGTCGTTACCGTGCCGGTCACTGAGTTGACCGTTACCTCCGAAGAAGAAATTTCCGATCTTGATGCCCTTGCAAAGATGACGTCCCTGCGGCTGTTGGATCTGACCGCGCTTCCGTACACGCCTTTCTCCGAGATCGAAGCGATCGCGTTGAAACTGCCGGATTGCGAGATCGTCTGGAATCAGATGCTGACGGACGGGATCTTTCGAAGCGACGCTACGGCGCTGACGCTTCCGAATGCCACCGCGGAGGATGTTGCATTGCTTCCTGCATTCTCGCGCCTGCAGTCTGTGGACGCGTCGGGCAGCACCGCATACGAAGCGCTGTATGCGTTTGCGAGTGCGCATCCCGGGATCAACGTGCATTATACGCTGACGCTCGGCAATAACACGGTCGACGAAACCGCGGAATCGGTTCTTGTGCCGAGCGGCACGAACGCGGCGGAGGTCACGCGCGCGCTTACGGCGTTTCCGAACGTCAGGGAAGCCGACCTTCGGGAAAGCGGCTGGACGGATGCAGAGACCGAAGCCTTTGCAAATACGTTCCCCAATATGCTCGTGCATCGGACCGTGCATATCGGTGATCTGTCCTTTGACAGCGACGCGCAGATGCTCGATCTGAGATCGCTTACCGGCATTTCGGCGGACCGCCTGATCGAAGCGCTGTCTGCGTTCCCGGCGGTTCAGACGGTCGCGCTGCCCGAAGCATGGGACGAAGCAGACGCACAGAAGCTGCAGACCGCATATCCGGACGTTGCGGTCGTCGGACCGGTCGAGGCGTTCGGACAGACCTTCGACGGAGGGGCAGAGGAGATCGATCTTTCGAAGATCAAGATCGATTCCGTAGAGGATGCAGAGGCGCTGATCGCAAAGCTTCCGTTCCTGAAGAAAGCGGTCATGTGCGAATGCGGACTGACGAATGAACAGATGGAAACGCTTCGAGACGCGCATCCGGACGTAAAGTTTGTGTGGACGATCGTGATCGGCAAGCGTAAGCTTCGCACGGACGCGATCGGATTTTCCACAAAGAACCCGTCGAAGTATACGAACCCGAATTCGTCCGCGGCATACAACGAATCCGTGCGCAAGGCGGTTCGCCTGAATGAGGGCGATATCGAAGCGCTGAAATACTGTACGGATCTTGAAGCGCTCGATCTCGGACACAACTATCTGACGAATAACGATCTTACGGTCATTTCCGGATTGACCAAGCTGAAGGTTTTGATCCTTGCGGATAATAAGATCACCGACATTTCCGTGCTGACGACGCTCAAGGATCTCGAATACATCGAGCTGTTCATGAACCGGATCCCGGATCTGTCGCCGTTGACGGAGATGCCTTCTCTGGTCGACGTCAACGTGTGCAACACGGGCGTGTCGGATCTGACGCCGCTGTTCTCTCTGACCGGCGTGAAGCGTCTGTGGTACGCGATGAATCCGTTCTCACGCGAGCAGGCGGCTGCGGTCAAGGAAGCGCTTCCGGACTGCCTGTGCAATTACACGACCAAGGACGAGACGGCGGAGGGCTGGCGCGAGGACCCGAGATATCAATGGATGCGCGCCTACTTCAATTGACGGAAACGGTCTTGCAAGACAGGCCGGAATGCGATATAATATACATACAATACAAAACGGAGGTGCTGAATTGATTCAACTCATTTTCGGTGAAAAAGGGTCCGGAAAGACCAAGAAGATCCTGGAGATCGCAAATCTTGCTGCGGAACAGGCAAAAGGCAGTGTGGTATTTATCGATGAAGACGAGAGATATATGTATGATCTCAATCTGTCCGTTCGTTTCATCAATGCGACGGAATATGCGCTCTCCGGTCCGAAAATGTTTTACGGCTTCCTGTGCGGGATCGCGGCGTCGGATCATGACCTTGAATGCGTGGTGATCGACAGCTTCATGCACCTTGTACAGCATGATCTCAATTCGCTTGAGGAGATGTTCCGGCAGATGGAGACCTTCTCGGATCAGCACGGGATCCGTCTGGTACTGTCTCTTTCGTGCGCGCCGGATCAGCTTCCCGATTTTCTGAAAGCGTATTCGGCATAAGGACTGTCTGTTTATCGGCTGTTTCGGAGCTGTGAAACGACCCGTGAGGCTTTTCACAGCCCTTTCTGTTTCATGGACAAAGGGAAAACGACTATGGAAGAAATGCAAACCGCAAATGAAATCAAAAGACGCAAAAGAGGAAGCAGAACGTTTCGGATCGTTCTGACGCTCTTGTGCGCGATCGTGATCACTGCGCTGATCACCGCTTCCGTTACGTGGTATGCGGCAAGGCGCGTCTACAATAAGGAGGACGGTCGCCTCGTTGCCTCCGTGAAGGAGGCGAGGGACGTCATCCGCGATCACTTCTTCTATTATGAAGAGGATGAGGCTGCGCTGACCGACGCCGTTCTGAAGGGGATCGCGACCGCTACGGGCGACCGGTATGCCGAATACTACACCGAAGCGGAGTATGAAGAGCTTCTGATGCAGAATCAGAGAAACTTTGTCGGGATCGGCATTCTGACGCAGCTTGACGAAGGGGTCGTAAAGATCATCGACGTATACGACGGTACGCCTGCGCGCGAAGCAGGACTGACGCCCGGCGACGTCATTCTGGAAATCAACGGAAAGGCGTATGACGGCGAGGCGCTCGACGAGTTCCTCGACAACGTGCTTGCGGAGGAGGGCGCGGAGAATACGTTCGTCATCCAAAGAGGGGACGAAACGCTGACGTTCCGGATCGTCGCAAGAGAGGTCCACACGCCCGCCGTATCGTATCGGATGCTGAAGGACGGGATCGGATATATCCATGTCCAGACGTTCCACGGAACCTGCGTGGAGGAGACCAAGACGGCGCTTGCCGAGCTTCGCGAAGCGGGAATGACGTCGCTGGTGCTTGATTTTCGCGATAACCTCGGCGGATCGCTCTACGATGCGCTGGACATCGCAGACCTGTTCCTGCCGAAGGGATATGTCGTTACGACGCTGCGCTCAAGAAGCGGAAAGGTAACGGAGTACAAGACCGAAAAAGGCGGAACCGATATTAAGACGGTGCTGCTCGTCAACGAAATGTCCGCCTCCGCAAGCGAGCTTGTTGCGGGCGCGTTGAAGGACTACGAAGCGGCGTATCTGATCGGCACAAAGACCTACGGAAAAGGGATCGTACAGACGTTTTATCAGATTAAAGAAACGAACGGCTGGCTGAAGCTGACCACGGAGGCTTACTACACGCCGAACGGCGTCTGCGTGCAGGATGAAGGAATCACGCCGGATCAGATCGTCGAGCTTCCGGAGGAAGCGCAGAGATACACCATCGACCTGATCCCGTCCGAGCTGGACACGCAGCTGCTTGCGGCGATCGCATATCTGGAGGAATAACACATGTCCAAATGTATGATCCGGGACGAATCCATTTACGAATCCGGTCTCGCCAAGATCGAGTGGGTCAAGCGCAACATGGCGCTGCTGAACGGGATCGAAGAACGGTTCCGCGCCGAGCAGCCGTTTAAAGGATTGCGTATCGCGCTGTCGGTGCATCTTGAAGCGAAGACGGCGTATCTTTGTGAAGTGCTGCGCGCGGGCGGAGCGGAAATGTATGTGACGGGAAGCAATCCGCTTTCCACGCAGGACGACGTCGCCGCCGCGCTCGTGCACGAGGGCATGTCCGTCTATGCGATCCACGGCGCGTCGACAGAGGTCTATGAAGAATGCCTTAAAGCGGTGCTGTCGAGTGAACCGGATATCATCATTGACGACGGCGCGGATCTCGTGACGATGCTGCACGATCGGATGCCGCACCTGATCCCGAAGATCATCGGCGGCTGTGAGGAAACGACCACCGGCGTTCATCGGCTGCTCGCGCTTCAGAAGGCAGGGGAGCTGAAATTCCCGATGTTTGACGTCAACGATGCGCAGTGCAAGCATCTGTTCGACAACCGCTACGGCACGGGCCAGTCTGTGTTCGACGGTATTGACCGCACGACCAATCTGATCGTGGCGGGCAAGACGGTCGTCGTCGCGGGATACGGCTGGTGTGGACGCGGCGTGGCGATGCGCGCGAAGGGACTCGGCGCGCGCGTGATCGTGACCGAGATCGATCCGGTCAAGGCGATCGAAGCGGTCATGGACGGATTCACCGTCATTCGCATGGAGGACGCGGCAAAGCGCGGCGACGTGTTCATCACGGTCACCGGCATGCGTGACGTGATCACGGAGACGCATATGCGTTCGATG
The DNA here is from genome assembly GCA_937915925.1 of uncultured Clostridia bacterium. Classification (GTDB taxonomy): domain Bacteria; phylum Bacillota; class Clostridia; order Christensenellales; family CAG-138; genus UBA3792. The sequence goes on from CALGGM010000178.1 coordinate 9,987, forward strand.
AAAAACGGCGCGCTGCTCTGCAATGCAGGGCACTTTGACGTCGAGATCGACGTGGCAAGGCTGAAAGAGATCGCCCTCGAAACGCGGCAGATGAAGCCGAATATCACGGGTTACAGGCTCGATAACGGAAACTGGCTGTACCTTCTTGCGGAGGGACGGCTTGTGAATCTCGCGTCGGGCGACGGACATCCGGCGGAGATCATGGACATGAGCTTTGCGATCCAGGCACTGTGCGCAAGAGAGCTTGCGCTTCGTTCGCCGAAGGAAGCCGGTGTTTTCGCCGTTCCCAACGAGATCGACGCCTATGTTGCGAACGAAAAGCTCAAAAGCATCGGCGCTGCGGTCGACGTATTGACGGATGCACAAAAAGAATATGCAAATTCTTGGAAAGTTTAGGTTTACAGATTGACTTTTTTGTGTTATAGTAAATTGATTAAATTGGGTTATTCCGTGTAGACGGATACAATTTTGAACACCAAATTCCAACAGGGGGAACACACATGAAATTCTACACCGCGAATGAAATTCGCAACATCGGCGTCTTCGGACACGGCGGCGAAGGCAAAACGACCCTGACCGAGGCTATGCTTTACAACGCAGGTCTCGTCGATCGTTTCCCGAACAATGCTCCTACGACGGATTTCGATCCCGAAGAAGTCAAGCGTTCCATCTCCATCAACATGGCGCTTGCTCCTTTGGAATGGAAGAACACCAAGATCAACCTGATCGACGCTCCGGGCTTCTTCGATTTCTACGGCGAAGTGACCGCGGCGATGGCGCTCTGCGATGCAGCGCTTGTTGTGATCAGCGCAGTCTCCGGTCCGGCAGTCGGCGCAGAGAAGACCATGGCAATGTGCAAGGAACAGCATAAGGCGCGCATGATGGTCATCAACCAGATGGATCGCGACAACGCGAACTTCGAGAAGACCATGCAGGCGGTCAACGAAAAGTTCGGCGTCAACGTCGTTCCGATCCAGCTGCCCATCATGGAAGGCAACACCTTCAAGGGCTATGTTGATATCGTCAACATGAACGCAAAGCTGTTCGACGGCAAGGGCGAAAAGGAAGTCCCCATTCCCGGCAACCTCGAAGCGGAAGCGCAGGAGCTGTATGAGAAGCTGACCGAGGCGGCGGCGGAAGCGGATGAAGACCTCATGATGGAATATCTTGAGACGATGGAGCTCTCCCGCGAGCAGATCCTGATGGGTCTTTCTAAGGGCGTTCTCGACGGCGACATCACGCCGGCCTGCTGCACGTCCGCGCTGAATAACATCGGCGTTACCACGCTGCTCGACTACATCCTTCACTATATGCCCACCGCTGCGGACGCGAAGCTTCCGAAGGCGTTTAAGAACGGCGAAGAGATCGAGCTCACCAGAGACGGCAAGATGGTCTGCCATATCTACAAGACCGTCAACGATCAGTTCGGCAAGTACAGCATCGTAAAGGTACATCGCGGCACGCTGGACGGCGGCGTTGCGCTGTTCAATGCGAATCAGGAAAAGAACGAGAAGCCGACCGCGCCCGTCATGCTGCGCGGCAAGAAGTCCATCGCGCTCGATAAGCTGAACGCGGGCGACATTGGCGCGATCCCGAAGCTGCAGGCTTCCAACACGAACGAGACGCTTTGCGACGCGTCCGACGTCGTCACGGTCGAAAAGGTCAAGTTCCCCGAACCGTGCATCAGCCTCGCAGTCACCGCGAAGAAGCAGGGCGAAGAGGATAAGGTCATTGCAGGTCTCAATAAGATCCTCGAAGAGGATCCCACGCTGGCGATCGAAAAGAACGCAGAGACCGGCGACGTCCTTCTGAAGGGCCTCGGCGAGATGCATCTTGACGTTACCTGCGCGAAGGTCCGCAACAAGAGCAACGTCGAAGCGCAGCTCAACGATCCGCGCATCCCGTACCGTGAGACGATCCGCGCGACCGCCGAAGCGGAAGGTAAGCATAAGAAGCAGTCCGGCGGCAGCGGCCAGTTCGGCGTCGTACAGATGCGGTTCGAGCCGGCGCCCGAGGGCGTAGACTTCGAGTTCGTCAATGCGATCGTCGGCGGCGTGGTTCCGAAGGAATACATCCCCGCGGTTGAAAAGGGTCTTCGCGAAGCGATGGTCCACGGCGTGCTCGCAGGCTACCCGATGGTCGGCATCAAGGCGACGCTTTACGACGGCAAGTATCATCCCGTCGATTCCAAGGAAGTCGCGTTCAAGAGCGCGGCAAGACTGTCCTATAAGGCAGCGTGCGTAAAGGCGAACCCCGCTCTGACCGAGCCGATCTACACCTATTACATTTGGGTGCCGAACGACAACGTCGGCGACATCATGGGTGACCTCAGCCGTCGCCGCGGCAGAATGCTCGGCATGACGCCGTCTAACGGCGGCACGGAGATCGTTGCGGAAGCGCCTCTTTCCGAGATGTTCAAGTACGCAACCGATCTGCGTTCCATGACGCAGGCGCGCGGTTCCTTCCGCAGCGAGTTCACCCGCTATGAGGATGTTCCCGGCGATCAGGCGAAGAAGATCATCGAGCAGGCAAAGCGCGAGGACGAGGAAGAAGAATAATTCCGAAAGGATACGGGAGCGCCGAAAAGCGCTCCCTGTTTTTACAAATGGAACAGAATTATTTCTATGACAAGAAGGATCTGACGAGCGCGCGGATCACGTTCTGGGTCTACGCCGCGAGCGTGCCGATCGTCATATTCCTGTACATTCTGCCGGTCCTTCGCGGCGGAAGCTTTGAGCTGTCGCTGTTCGGGCTCATTTTGCCGGCGCTGATCCTGTATCTGATCTACGGATCATACCGGACGCTGCGCGTGCTTCTGTCTGTGAAAAACACGTGCTGCAGGATCGAAGCGGACACGGTCTCGGGCGTCAGTACGCCGAACCCGTTTCGGAAGTCGGAGCCGTTCGAGATACAAAAAAGCGAGATCCTCGGTATCGCCAAGACCGCGGTTTCCATCGGCGGCACGAGAGAGTTTGCGGCGCTTGTATTGAACACGGCGCAGCATAAGTACGTCCTGCTTGCGATCGACCGAATCGATGAGCTGCGAGCGGCTTTGGAAGGGAAGCAGCAGGAGCAAGCTTAAATGACGGCATCATAAAAAGAGCATCGCGCGATGCTCTTTTTTGTAATTATTCCGCGGTATGGAATCGGTCGTATACCGCCTGCGCAACGGGCGTTGAGACGCCCTTGACGGAAGCGAGCTCTTCGACGGTAGCGGTCTTGATGCGATCGACGGTGATGAACGCGTCGAACAGCGCGCGCTTGCGCTTGTCACCGACGCCGGGGATCGTGTCCAAAATGGAGTACAGGGCGCTCTTGCTGCGCAAGTTTCGGTGATAGGTGATCGCGAAACGGTGCGCCTCGTCGCGAAGACGTTCGATCAGATGCAGCGGTGCGCTGTTTTTCGGGATCACGATCGGCTCGTCCTGGTCAGGCAGATAGATGATCTCGTCGGATTCCGCGAGCGCGCAGATCGGAATGTGCGAAAGGTTCAGCTTGTGCAATACTTCGACGCCGACCTGCAGCTGCGTTTTGCCGCCATCCAGTACGAGCAGATCGGGCATCTCGCCTTCTTGCGAAAGACGGCGCGTCAGCACTTCGCGCATCGCGATCAGATCGTCGCCGCCCGCCTCTGCGCGGATACGGAAATGCCGATACGCGGTCTTGTCAGGTTTTCCGTCACGGAAGACCACCATGGAGGCAACGGTGTTTGTGCCCATCAGATGCGAGTTATCGAAGCATTCCACGCGGGACGGGACTTCGTCCAGTCCTAAAATGCCGGAGAGCTCTGCAAGCGCGCCTTCACCGCGTTCCCACGAGCGGACGCGGATCTGTTCGTTTTTCTCAAGCAGCGCCTTGCAGTTCTTCGCCGCCATATCCGCGAGCTGCCGCTTTGTGCCGCGCTGCGGAACGGCAACGGAAACCTTGCGCCGCTTTCGTTCGGACAGCCATTGCTCGATGACGTCGCGCTCCGCGCATTCCTCTGCCAAAAGGATGGAGGAGGGGATCTCGATCCCGTCCTGTCCGTAATACTGCAGAAGGAACGCGTGCAGCCATTCGGCGGGCGAATCCTCGCCGTCGCCTTCGAGCGGGAACGCGTGCGTGCCGATGACCTTTCCGCCGCGCACAAAAAGTGCGAACACCATGCGGGCGTCCTCCAAGGCGTCGACCGCAAATACGTCGGCGTCCAGATCGTTCGTATTGATCGCGACCTGCTTTTCGCGAAGCGCCATCGTCGCTTTCAGCTTGTCGCGCAGCATCGCCGCGCGTTCAAAATCGAGCGCGTCGGAAGCCTCCTGCATCTTCTCCGTCAGATACGGGATCAGATCGCCGCTCTTGCCGTTCAACAGACGTATCGCGTCCTTGAGGTACGCATGGTACTGTTCGCGCGTGATCTTGCCGCTGCACGGGGCGCAGCATTTTCCGACGTGATGCAGAAGACAGGGACGTTCGCCGCGCGCCTGCATGCCGGAAATGCTCTTCTTGCAGTGCCGAAGCGGAAACAGATCGTAGACGAGCCGAAGCTCCTCCTGCACGGACGGTCCCACAATGTACGGTCCAAGGTATGTCGCGCCGTCCGGTTTGACGCGGCGCACGATCTCGATGCGCGGAAAATCCTGCCGAAGGTCGATCCGAAAATACGGGAAGTGCTTGTCATCCTTCAGAAGGATGTTGTACTTCGGCATGAACTCCTTGATCAGATTGCTTTCGAGCGAAAGCGCTTCGACCTCGCTGTGGACCTCGATCGTCTCGAAATCCGCGATATGAGAAACCATCGCCTGCACTTTGGGCGAATGGTTTTTGGACGCATGAAAATACTGCCGGACGCGATTTTTTAAGATCTTCGCTTTCCCGACATAGATCACCGTGCCGGACGCGTCGAACATTTTATAGACGCCCGGCTTTTCCGGCAACAGTGCAATTTTATCCTCCAAAAGCTGATTCATGTTCTGTCTTCCGTAACGGCGCCCGCTTTCAAAAGCATTTCATATACCACGGGGGCGGGGAGCCCAACGACATTGAAATAATTGCCTTCGATCGAATCGACGAAGACGGAGCCGAGCCCCTGCACACCGTACGATCCCGCCTTGTCCAAGGGGTCGCCGGTCGAAACATACCAGCGGATCTCCTTCTCGGACATCGGGCGAAAGCGTACCTTTGTGGTCACAAAGCGGGCGTCGGAATATCCTTCTTTTAAAACACATAGACCCGTATAGACGACGTGCGAACGTCCCTGCATACGGGACAGCGTTGCGATCGCATCTTCGGGTGACTTCGGCTTTCCGATGATCTCACCGTCAAGATCGACGACCGTGTCCGCGCCGATCACGCACGCGTCGGGATGCAGACGCAGAGCGAACGCCGCTTTCTGCGACGCAAGCTGCATAACGGTTTCCGAGGGAGAAAGACCGGGCGTTGCTTTTTCCGGCTCCGTGCAGATCTCGGTCCGATAGGACAGCCCCATATAGTCCATGATCTCGTGTCTGCGGGGCGACTGCGATGCAAGGATCAGTTCCATGCGCCCTCCCACAAAAGCCCGACCGGGCAATGATCGCTGCCCAAAACGCGGTTGTAGATCACGGCGTCCTGAATACGGCTGCGATCCTGTTCGCGGACGAGAAAATAGTCGATGCGCCATCCGGCGTTGTGCTCCCTTGCGTGGAAGCGATAGCTCCACCACGAGTATGCGCCCGCAAGGTCCGGATACTTTTCGCGGAACGTATCGACAAAGCCCGCGTTTAACAGCTCGGTAAACATGGCGCGCTCCTCGTCGGAGAAGCCCGCGTTCCCGCGGTTCGGTCCGGGATTTTTGAGATCGATCTCCTGATGCGCGACGTTCAGATCGCCGCAGTAGATCACGGGACCGTCCTTTGCAAGCGTACGAAGGTACTCGCGAAGCACGGCTTCCCACTCGGTGCGGAAATCAAGCCGCTTCAATCCGTCCTGCGCATTCGGCACATAAGCGGTTACAAACGCGAAGCCAGGATAGAACAGCGTAATCAGCCGCCCTTCGTCGTCGAAGCGCGGATCGCCGATCCCGTACCGGATCCGTTCCGGTTCATTCTTTGTAAAAACAGCGGTGCCGGAATAGCCCTTTTTCTGCGCGCTGAAATAATAGGTATGATATCCGTTCGGCGCATAGGTCACCTGTTCCGGCTGCAGCTTCGTTTCCTGCAGAGCGATGATATCGGGTGACTCGCTTTGCAGAAAATCGTCGAATCCTTTTGTGAGGCAGGCTCGAAGCCCATTGACATTCCAACTGATCAGTTTCATGATTCTATTATATATTTAATTTCAAAGGTTGACAAGTGCAAATATAGATGTTAATATTTTTGTATCATTTGAAACGGAATTAAGGAATTTGAGTACAGTATTGGACGCCGCGAGATATGCGCGGCAGTTAAAAGAAACGATCCTGTTCCGAAACGTTCACGAGGAATGGATCCGCGCGTGGCTGAAACGGTCCCAAGTATCCGTTTCTGAGTACGAGACGGGGGAGTACCTGTTTCGGAAAACGGACACCTCGGAGCGGATCGGCATCCTTTTACGCGGGACCGCGGACGTCAGCCGTGTCAGCTCGGACGGATTGATGCACATGAGCACGCTGAAAAAGAACGACCTGTTCGGCGCGGCGTCCCTGTGCAGCGAAACCGATGCTTATGTCACGGACATTCGGTGCAACGAACGCTGCCGTGCGCTGCTGATCGGCGAGGAGACGATGCTTTCGCTGCTGTCCGAGAATCAAACGGTGCTGCGCAATTATCTGTGCTACCTCAATCGCCGCATTCGTTTTTTGAACAACCGCCTGGACGCGCTTTCCAAGAATACCGTCGCCGCAAGGATCCTGACATACCTTGAGGCGGAGGCAAAGGACCGCGTTTATCACGTCGGCAATTATACAAAGCTTTCCGAATCGCTTTGCGTCAGCCGCGCCACACTATACCGTGCGATCGACGCGCTTGAGGAGGAAGGAAAAATCCAAAGAAACGGAAAAGAAATCATACTCACGGAGGAATATGAATCATGAAAAAAACAATCGTTATCCTACTGTCTGTGCTGATGCTCGTATCGCTGTTCGCGTGCGGCAAGGTACAGGATCCCGTTGAAGCGCCCGAAGCGACGGTTGAACCGGCAGCAGAGCCTGCGCAAATCGAGGAACCCGCTGCGGAAACCGAAGCGCCTGCGGCTGAGCCCGAAGCGACGGAAGCGCCCGAAGAAGAGCCTGTCACCTTTGACGAGCCCGTTCACGTTGCGGCGCTTGCCGGCCCGACCGGCATGGGGCTTGCCTATGTGATGCAGGATATGCGGGACCGCTATCAGGTCGAGCTCTTCACTGCGCCCGATCAGGTCACGGCGAAGGTCATCAACGGCGAAGTCGACATTGCGGCGGTTCCGATCAACCTTGCGTCCGTGCTCTATGCAAAGACCGAAGGCAAGATCAGCGTAATCGCGATCAATACGCTCGGCGTTCTGTACTTTGTTGAGAACGGCGATACCGTGCATTCGATCTCGGATCTCGCGGGAAAGACAATTTACGCGACCGGTCAGGGAAGCACGCCGGAATACATTCTGAATTATCTGCTTGACGCGAACGGACTGACCGATTCCGTCACGGTGGAATACATTGCCGACAACGCCGAGCTGATTGCGAAGCTCGCGGACGGAAGCGCAGAGATCGCGCTGCTGCCGGAACCGCACGTCTCCGTTGCATGCGCGCAGAATGAGAATGTTCGCGTCGCGCTGAACGTCAACGAGCTTTGGGGCGAGAAGAACGACACGCAGCTTGTGCAGGGCGTTTACATCGTCCGCAACGATTACCTTGCGGAACACAAGGCACAGGTCGACGCGTTCCTGACGGATGCAAAGGCGTCCGCGGAGAAGGTCGTCAGCGCAGAGGACGCGCCCGCCGTGATCGTCGCGCAGGGCATCATCGGCAAGGAGCCGATCGCAAGACGCGCGATCCCGAACTGCAACATCGTTCTCGTGACCGGCGAGCCCATGAAGCTGAGCATCTCCGCGATGCTGAAGGTCCTGTTCGACGCGAACCCGAAATCCATCGGCGGCGCGATGCCGGGCGACGACTTCTATTATGAAGCCGATCCTTCGTAATCTCGTAAAAATCTGCGTTCCGATCGCGGTATATATCTTGGTGTGGAAGCTGCTGTCGATGCTTGTCGACAGCAGCCTCCTGCTGCCTTCACCCAAAACGGTTTTCTCCGCCTGCGTGCAGATTTTAAGCTCGTCAGCCGGATGGAAAACCATCGGCGCGTCGCTTCTGCGTATCCTCTCCGGGTATCTTCTCGGATGCCTGTTCGGCGTTCTGCTCGCGGTTCTGACTGCAAGATTCAAGACGCTGAACTGGATGCTTTCGCCGCTGCGCTCGCTGATCAAAACGACGCCGATCACATCCTTTGCGCTGATCCTTTTGATCTCGGTGGTATCCAACGTCGTCCCCGTTCTGGTTGCAATGATCGTTGTGATCCCCATGATCTGGAAAACGACGGAGGAGGCGATCCTCGGGCTCGATCCGCAGCTCGATGAAATGGCGAACGTCTACTTCCGTCCGTTCAAAAAAATGTATTACGTCGAGCTTCCGCAGATCCTTCCGCACTTTTTCGCCGCGGCATCGACCGCGCTCGGCTTTGCTTGGAAAGCCGTGATCACGGCGGAGATCCTTTCGCTGCCGAAGCTCGGCATTGGCAGACAGATGCAAAACGATAAGCTGTATCTCGACATACCCGAGCTGTTTGCGTGGACGCTTCTCGTGATCCTGTTCTCGGTCTGCGTCGAAGCCCTTCTGAAGCTCGCGCTGAAACGGGCAGGGAGGAGGACCCTATGATCACCTTGGAAAAACTGACCGTCAGATTCGAAGATAAAACTGTTTTCGATAACAAAACCTTTTCGCTTCCGGACGATGGAATCGTCCTTCTGACCGGCGAATCCGGCATCGGCAAGACTACGCTGCTTCGCGTGATCTGCGGGCTTCTGAAGCCGGATGCGGGAACGGTCAAAGGAATTGACGGACGGAAGATCTCCTTCGCCTTTCAGGAACCGCGTCTGCTCGGACACCTGACCGCGCTGGAAAACGTATCCCTTGTTTCGGATCGGAGCACGGCGCTTCGGCTGCTTACTGCGCTCAATATGGAGCAGGAACGGAACGAGCTTTGCGACCACCTGTCCGGTGGGCAGAAGCAGCGCGTGTCACTTGCCCGCGCGTTCGCGTTTTCCGACGATATTGTTCTGCTTGACGAGCCGTTCACCGGCCTCGATGAGGAAAACAGGAAGCGCGCCGCCGATCTGATCAAAACCGCAAGGCTCGCGATCGTCGTCACGCACGACCCTTCCGACGCCGAATTGCTGCATACGAATACGAAAATCCTTTTATAAAACGTTCGAAAACCAACTTTGGTCTTTACGAACGTTTTCCTATTTGATATACTGATACAAAATCATGGATTACATGATTGTAGAAAACATGAAAATCTTTAAGGAAGGGATACAAGAAAATGAAGCAGGAGTTTTACTTTCCCTCAAAAGACGGACTGACGCAGATTCATGCAATAGAATGGATTCCGGAAAATGACGTGCGTGGCGTTTTACAGATAGCGCATGGCATGGTTGAGTTCATCGACCGCTATGATCGGTTTGCATCGTTTATGGCTTCACAGGGATTCTATGTCGTAGGAAACGATCACCTTGGTCACGGAAAATCCGTTACAGATGAAACACAGTTGGGCTATTTTGCGAAACATGACGGAAACTTCTGCGTTCTCGGAGATATGCAGCAGCTTCGGGAAGATACGCAGAAAAAATATCCGGATATCCCGTATTTCATTCTCGGGCACAGCATGGGATCTTTCCTAACGCGACAGTTTATTGAGAAGTTCGGAGAAGGACTCAAAGGCGCGATCATCATGGGGACAGGGTATCAGCCGATGTCAACGCTGGATCTCGGAATCGCTCTTACTGCAGTGTTCCAGCAGGCAAGAGGCGGACACTACCGCAGCAGCACGATCAATAATACCGCGCTGGGTTCTTACAACGCTAAGTTTGAGCCGGGCCGTACAAAAAACGACTGGCTGACCAGAGACGAGGCGATTGTCGACGCCTATGAAGCCAATCCGCTCAATCAGTTCATGTTTACCGTTAATGGATACTATAATTTGTTTCGCGGAATTCGCTATGCCCAGCGTCAAGTAAACCTCGACAAGATTCCCAAGGATTTGCCGATCCTTGTTGTGTCCGGCGCCAACGACCCGGTCGGAGAATTCGGTAAAGGACCGAAAATTGTGGCGGAAAAGTATCGTGAGACCGGCATCAAAGATATAACGCTTAAGCTATTCCCGGACGATCGCCATGAAATTCTGAATGAGCTCGATAAAGAGACGGTGGATCGGTATCTGCTTGATTGGATCGAAGCACGTATGTAAACTGCATTTGTCCGGGCGGAGAACAGAAGTTTTCAACCGATACGCGCAGATAATGACAGGCAACAAACCTTTTTCTTGCACTTTTCTCGCATATGTGTTATAATAATTTATCAGTATTATGCGAGGAAAGGCAAATGAGTGTTGTAGTACGGGATAAAAGGTTCCCATCTTCAACCGGTATCTGTGATGTTAGATACCGAGTTTGGGCGCCGGATAATGCACGCGCGTGCGTGCAGATCATCCACGGTATGTCCGATCATATCGAACGCTATCATGACTTTGCTCTGTTCCTTGCGAATAACGGTTTCCTCGTTTTTGGAATGGATCTTCCGGGGCATGGTAAGTCCGTCGGCAAGGATCAGCCGAAGGGCTATTTCGGAGAGAAAGACGGTTGGGATCATCTGATTCAGGATAATGAAACAATGCATGATGCCGTGATGAAGGATCATCCTTCCGTAGCCTGCATCCTGTTCGGACATTCGACGGGCAGTCTCATTGCAAGATCCTATGCGGGACGAATGGGCGTCGATTTTGACGCATTCATTTTCTCGGGAGTATCCGGTGCAAATCCGATGGTTCCGTTCGCAAAATTGCTTGCCAAAACCGCTGTCAAAAAGGGCAAGGGGAAGATTCCGAATGAAAAGCTTACCAAGCTCATCTTAGGATCTTACAACAAAAAATACAAAGACGCAAGGACAAGCTTCGATTGGCTTTCCCGTGACACGGCTTCCGTGGATCGCTATGTGGAAGATCCGCTGTGCGGCTTTTCGCTCACCTCCTATGCGTTCCTTGATTTGTTCACGGGCTTAACTGAGGTCTCCAACCTAAACTGGGCAAAACGCGTGCCGAACCGTCCTGTTTTTCTGCTCTCCGGCTCGAACGATCCCGCAGGCAATATGGGCAAGGGCGTCAAGCAGATCAATCAATGGCTTGTTAAGAGCGGGCATCAGGTTGAGATGAAACTTTATCCGGAAGGACGGCACGAAATGCTGAACGAAACCAATCGAAAAGAAGTCTACAATGATATTCAATTATTCTTGGAGACGGTCTGTACGGCAGGTGAAATCGAATGAGTATTCTGATCTACCCGGATGCAAAAACAGTCGGCGCGGCGTCGGCAACGCTGCTCGCGGCTCATATGCTTTCTGATCCCTGCTGCGTCATCGGCGTGGATTATCACGAGACGCTGCTGCCGGTTTACGATTCGCTTTCCGCGATGACGGAGAACGGTCTTTTGAACTGGGGCGAAGCGCAGATCTTTCAACTGTTCGAGTTTCTGCCGGATGAGAGCGGAGAACAGCGGATCGCAAATCTTCTCGGGAAATCCTTCTTTGCGAAGACGGACATTTCGGAACAGCAGTATTCCGTTCCGTTTTCGACGGAGCTAACTCCGGAAAAGACCGCGGAAACGTTCGAGCGCGCCATGCTCCAAAAGGGCGGGCTGGACGCGGCGCTTGTCGCGGTCCGGCAGGACGGATCGCTTCTGATGAACCGAAGCTATCAGAACAAAACGGAAACGCACGTGGAAACGGTCGACGGCGATTCCTTTATCACGGCGGGTCTGAGCGCGCTGATGCAGGCAAAGCATCCGATCGTCGTCGCAATCGGCGATAACGCTGCGCCCGCGGTAAGAACGATGCTGTCCGGCAGCCTTGCGGATTCACCGCTTGCGGCGCTGAGACTGCATCCGAACGTAACGTTTATTATGGATGAAGCGGCTTCGAAGCTGCTCTCATCCGATGATGGAATAGAATTGAGATAATGTAGGAGGAAACACCATGTCCGGACATTCTAAGTGGGCAAACATCAAAAACAAAAAGGAAAAAACCGACGCACAAAAGGGTAAGATATTTACGAAGATCGGTCGTGAGATCGCGATCGCGGTCAAAGAGGGCGGCGGCGCGGATCCTGCGAACAACTCGAAGCTGCGCGACGTCATCGCAAAGGCAAAGGCTGCCAACATGCCGAACGACAATATTGCCCGTTCGATCAAGAAGGCAAGCGGCGACGGCAGTGCTGTTGATTACGAAGAGGTCGTATACGAAGGCTACGGCCCAGGCAACATCGCCGTGATCGTCAACGTTCTGACCGACAACCGCAACCGCATCGCTGCGGAGATGCGTCACATCTTCTCGAAGAGCGGCGGCAACATGGGCGCTTCCGGCTCCGTTGCGTGGATGTTCGACAAGAAGGGCCTTATCGTCATCGAGCGCACCGCGCTGATGGACGAGGACGAGGTCATGATGCAGGCGCTTGACGCGGGGGCGGAAGACTTCGTAGCACAGGACGACGTGTTCGAGGTCTACACCTCGCCGACGGATTTCTCGACCGTTCGCGAAGGTCTTGAAGCGCAGGGCTTTACGTTCCTGTCCGCGGAGATCGGTCAGATCCCGAAGAACACGACCAACATCGACGATCCCGAAACGATCGAAAAGATCGAGCGCTTCCTTGAGCGCATGGACGACAACGACGACGTGCAGGAAGTCTTCCATAACGGCGTTTGGGAAGAAAAAGAATAATCATAGCTTACGGAAAGTAAGTTTTAAAGAATAGCAAAGGAGGCTCTATCATGGCGATTGCTGTCGCAAACGAGATGGGGACCGTAACCATTTCGGAGGATTTGATTGCAACGATTGCTGGATATGCTGCGGTGGAAAACTACGGCATCGTCGGTATGTGCGCGCGCAGCGCAGGGGACGCGATCGTTGAGCTGTTCGGTAAGGAAAATCTGCAGAAGGGCGTTCTCGTCGAGAAGGTCAGCGACGGACAGGTCGATATTACGCTGCATGTCGCGCTTCAGTACGGCGTTTCTTTGCCTGCGGTATCACAGAACACAAAGCAAAACGTACGTTATCGGATTGAGGATATGACCGGTGTTTCGGTTCGCTGCGTGAATATCTTTGTGGAAAGTATTCGCGTTCAGTAAAGCGAAATTCGGAGGGTTTGAGCATTGGACATTCAGAACATCAACGGCGCGCTGTTAAGGGATATGTTTCTCGGCGGCGCAGCCAATCTTGAAAAAAACAAAGCATATATCGATTCGTTAAACGTTTTCCCCGTTCCGGACGGCGATACGGGTACGAACATGTCCATGACGATGCAGGGTGCGGTGAAGGAGCTTCGCGCGATGCCCGACACCGTCTCGGTCGGCGAAGTCATGGATGCAGTCTCCATCGGCGCTTTGAAGAACGCGCGCGGCAATTCCGGCGTTATTCTTTCCCAGCTGTTCCGCGGCTATCAGCAGGTTTGCAAGGGACAGAGCGAGATCGACGTCCCGATGCTTGCCGACGCGTTTGAAAAGGGAACGAACGCCGCCTATAAAGCGGTCCTCCGTCCGAAAGAGGGCACGATCCTTACGGTTTCCCGCATGATCTCGCAGGCGTGCGCCGCGCTCGTCAAGAAGCAGAGAGTTTCGCTTGACGAATTCATGGAAACCGTGCTGAGCGTCGGTCAGGAAGCGCTCGACGATACGCCGAACCTTCTGCCGGTGCTGAAGGAAGCGGGCGTTGTGGACAGCGGCGGATACGGCCTTCTGACCGTGTATCGCGGCTTCAAGGCGGTCCTTTCCGGCGAAGAGATCCTCGAAACCGCGGAAGAACCGGAGAAGGAGCCGGAAACAGTCGAGGAATCCGACGAGGGGGCAAATCTCGATCATTTCTCCACCGAGGATATCGAGTTCGGCTACTGCACGGAGTTCTTTATCGTCCGTTTGGTAGAAGGATTCTCGGAGCAGGATCTCGAAACGCTGCGCGACCATCTCGTTGAGGTCGGCGACTCCGTCGTCGTCGCGGCGGGCGACGACTTCGTGAAGGTCCACGTCCATTCGAACTGCCCGGGCGACATTCTCCAGTACGCCATGCAGTACGGCGAGCTCGACCGCATGAAGATCGAAAACATGCGTGAGCAGAACCGCCAGCTGATCGAGAAGAAAAAGCGCAACGAGAAGGAATTCGGTCTGATCGCGGTCAGCGCAGGCGACGGCATCGACGAGATCTTCCGCAACTTCTCCGTGGATCGCATCATCTCCGGAGGACAGACGATGAACCCGAGCATCGATACGATCGTCAACGCGGTCGGACAGTGCAACGCGCGGAACGTCTTTGTGCTTCCGAACAATTCCAACATCATTCTTGCGGCGCAGCAGGCGCAGAACCTTTGCGCGTGCAACGTCATCGTGCTTCCGACCAAAACGATCCCGCAGGGCATTGCGGCGGCAATGGCGTTCAATCCGGATCTGTCGGTCGATGAGAACCGCGACAACATGCAGGACGCGGTGAACGATATCGTTTCCGGCTCCGTGACGTACGCGGTGCGCGAGACGCATTACAACGGCAACGACATCAAGGAAGGCGACATCATCGGCATCGTCGACAACGACATCGCGGCGGTCACGCCTTCGGTGAACGAGACCGTGAAGGAGATCGTCACCAAGATGATCGAAAAACGCGACATCGACGACCCGATCGTGAACCTGTACTTCGGCGACGCGGTCGAAGAGGACGACGCGGTCGCGCTTTCGGAAGAGCTGCAGGAGCAGTTCGAGGAAGTCGAATTCATCGTGGCACGCGGCGGTCAGCCATTGTACTATTACTACCTTTCCGTTGAATAACGGATCAGCCGCCGAACAGGGCGGCTTTTTTATTGATGGAGCTTTCTGACTTAAAGGGGATCGGACCGAAGCGCCTTGCGCTGTTCGCCGAGCTGGATATTCATACGCCCGAGGATCTTCTGCGGTTTTACCCGCGGGAGTATTTGGACTATACGCATTCGCGCGAGATCCGCACCCTTTCGGAAGGCGAGCGCGCGACTGTCAAGGTGACCGCGCTCGGCGATCCGACCGTCTTTTATAACAAGGGAAAGTATATCGTGTCACTCCGCGTTTCGGACGGAACCGGAAAAGCAACGCTTCGGTGGATGAATCAGCCGTATCGGATGAACCAGTTTCACACCGGCGAGACCTTTTTCGCAAACGGGATCGTATCGGAAAAGCGCGGGACCGTTCTGTATAACCCGCAGATCAACCGCACAAACGGAGGAATCGTTCCGATCTATGCAAGCGTCAAGGGCTTGAATCAGTCCCTGATCCGCGAATCGGTCTCCGCCGTTCTGGAGCAGACTGCGCTGTATGAGCTCCTGCCGGACGAATGGCTGAAGCGCTATGAACTGATGGACTACCGCGCGGCGGTGAAGGAAGCGCATCAGCCAACCTCCTTGGAACGGCTGAACGCAGCAAAGCGGAGACTTTCGTTCGAGGAAGCCTTCCTGTATTTTACCGCGATCCGTGCGTTGAAGGCGGACCGGAAGCGCAGAAACGGCTTTGCGTTTCAAACGGAAAATGCGCTTGCGGACTTTTTGCGCTCGACGCCGTTTGTGCCGACGGACGCGCAGCTGCGCGTCATGCGGGAAATCGAGGCGGATATGCGTTCCGATGCGCCGATGAATCGGCTGATTCAGGGCGACGTCGGATCAGGCAAGACGCTGATCGCGGAGTTTGCGCTGTCGGTTGCCGTGAAGAACGGCAAGCAGGGCGTTTTGCTTGCGCCGACGGAGCTGCTTGCGGAGCAGCATCAAAGAACGCTGCAAAGGCGTTTTCCGGACGTCTGCCTGTTTGTCGGCAACCTGAAAGCAAAGGACAAGCGCGCGCTTTTGGAACGGATCCAAAGCGGCGACGCGTCCGTCATCATCGGGACGCACGCGCTGCTTTCGGAAAATGTATTGTTCCGAGATCTCGGACTTGTCGTAACGGATGAGCAGCACCGATTCGGCGTTGTACAGCGCGCAAAGATCGAGGCAAAGGGGACAAGACCGGACGTACTCGTCATGTCGGCGACGCCGATCCCGCGAACGCTGGCGCTTTTGATTTACGCGGATCTCGATCTGTCTGTGATCGATGCGCTGCCGCCGGGTAGAAAGCCGATCAAAACGTATTTTGTGCCGCACAACAGGCGTACGGACCTTTATCGGCATCTTGCGGAGCATGCGAAAAACGGTGAACGCGCCTATGTCGTTTGCCCGCTGATCGAACCGACGGAAGGCTTTGAGGGGCTTTCGATCGAAGAGATGGAAACCGAGCTCCGTGCGATGCTTCCGGACGCTTCGATCGGAATCCTGCACGGGCAGATGCCGGAGACGCAGAAGCATGCCGTCATGCAGGCATTTCGCGACGGCGACGTCTCAATCCTCCTTTCGACCACGGTCGTCGAGGTCGGCGTGGACGTTCCGCAGGCGACCGCAATGGTGATCGAGGGCGCGGATCATTTCGGACTTGCGACGTTGCATCAGCTGCGCGGCAGAGTGGGCAGGGGAGATGTACAGTCCAATTGCTATCTTCTTTGCAAGAATCCGAGCGAGCACGCCCGTGAGCGGATCGAAGCAATGCTGTCGAGCAGCAATGGATTCGAGATCGCGCAACGCGATTATGAGATCCGCGGCAGCGGCGATCTGTTCGGCGTCAGACAGAGCGGGGACGGGGAGATGAACGGGATCCTGTCCGGCTGCACGGCGGAGATCATCGAAACGGCTTCCGCCGCGGCAAACGAGGTATTCAATCTGCCGACGGTGCAGTATAATGTGCTTCTGAAGGAAGCGGTCGACCGCTATCGGTTTTTAAGCAATATCTCGCATAACTGATAAAATCGCCGGACAATCGGCGATTTTATCGGGTTCTTCTCTTTTATCTCATCATGGACGAGGTTCCGTTCATGTTGTTCTGTGCGTATGCAATCATGCGCTTGACCATCTCACCGCCGACAGAACCCGCTTCACGCGAGGACAGGTCGCCGTTGTAGCCCTGTTTCAGATCAACATTCAGGGAATTCGCAACTTCGTACTTGAAGTTCTGAAGAGCCTGCTTGCTCTCGGGAATCAAAGCACCGTTTCTGCTCATTGTTCGTACTCCTTTCTATTTAGTGAAGGTTTTTCTCGGCGTAAGCGATCATGCGCTTCACCATTTCACCGCCGATACTGCCCGCCTCGCGGGAAGTCAGATCGCCGTTGTAACCCTGCTTCAGATCGATATTCAGAGAGGAAGCAACTTCGCTCTTGAACGACTGCAGCTTGCCCTTGGATTCGGGGACCGTATTGCTGTTGCGTGCCATTTGTTTCACCTCCTTAGCAATTTGTTACCCTTAATTTCTGCAAAGTTCGCAAAAGTATGAACGGTAAAATATGGTCTCCGGTTCAGAAAACGGTGCTTGAATGCTGTATGAAATTGTAGTATAATAAAATGAAAATTTATGGAGAGAAGATCGAATGAAATCGAATGTATTTGTTCCGCAGGAGGAACTTGACATACAGCATCAGATCGCGGCGGAGCTTTTTCGGGAAATCCGACCGCGCGGGCTGACCTTTTATGTGGAGACCTTCGGCTGTCAGATGAACGTGCGCGACAGCGAAACGGTCAAGGGGTGGCTCACGGAAGCCGGATATTCGGAAGCTTCCGAAAAAGACAGCGCTGACTTTATTCTGTTCAACACCTGCTGTGTGCGCGATCATGCCGAAAAGCGGCTGATGGGCAATATCGGCGCGTTGAAGGAATTGAAGGACGCAAACCCCGGACTGCTCATCGGCATCTGCGGATGCATGATGCAGCAGGAGGGCATGGCGAAAAAGCTTTTGAAACGCTTTCCGCACGTCAGTCTGATCTTCGGTACGAACGTGCTGCATAAGTTTCCCGAAATGCTGCGCGACGTTTTGAACGGCGATCGCATCGCGGTCACGGACCGAGCAAACGACGCGATCGCCGAGGATATGCCGAAGCTTCGAGACAATCCGAGGACCGCGTTTGTTAATATCATGTACGGATGCGACAACTACTGCGCGTACTGCATCGTTCCGTACGTGCGCGGAAGGGAACGCTCCAGAAAGCCGGAGGACATCCGCGACGAGATCGTCGCGCTTGCAAAAGACGGTGTAACGGAGATCACGCTGCTCGGGCAGAACGTCAATTCCTACGGAAACGACGGATCGACCGGCATGCACTTTGCGGACCTTCTGCGGTATGTGTCCGATGTGCCGGGTGTCAAGCGCATCCGGTTCATGTCCTCACATCCGAAGGACCTCAATGAAGACGTCATGCGCGCGATCGCGGAGCTTCCGAACGTCTGTCATCATGTGCATCTGCCGGTGCAGTCTGGCAACAACGAGGTGCTGAAGCGCATGAACCGCAAATACACGCGCGAGCATTATCTTTCGATCATCGAACGGCTTCGCGCGATGGTGCCGGATATCGAATTCACGACGGATATCATCGTCGGATTCCCGGGCGAGACCGAGGAAGCGTTCCTCGATACGATGTCGCTTGTGGAGGAGGTCGGATTTGCCGCGGCATTTACATTTGCGTATTCGCCGCGCGTTGGCACCGTCGCCGCAAAACGCGAGGATCAGATCCCGGAATCGGTCAAAAAACAGCGTTTGCATGCATTAAACGAACTGCAGGCAAGAAAGACCGTTGAAAACAACGAAACCTATATCGGGCATATCGGCGAGGTTTTGGTGGAGGGATGCGACGAGAGGGGAGCGGATACGATGCTTTACGGCAAGTATCAGAACTTCAAGATGGTTTACTTCCCGGGCTGTCCCGAGCTTCTGAACCGGTATGTCACCGTGAAGGTAACCAAAACAAATAAGAATTCACTGTTGGGAGAAATGATATGAACGAACTGAAAACCTACCTTGAACTCAGCGAACAGGTCAAGGCTGACGAAAGCCTGATGAAGCTGATCGACACCTACCAGGCGGAAACGAAGCGGCTGATGGATCTGATCCAGGATCCAGATTACGACGCGCAGGAAGCGATCCGCCTCACAAACGACGTGGAGTACATGTCCGAGCAGATCTCCTCGAACGAGCTGTACCGTTCGTTCGTCGCGGCGAAGGATGCGCTTGACCGCGTGCTCCGTGAGAGAGCGGTCAAGTCCATGCCGTGCGACTGCAACTGCAGCACCTGCAAGAGCGAATGCAATTCCCGGGAGGATCATCAATGAGCGAATTGACGCCGATGATGCGCCAATACATGGAAGTGAAGCAGCAATATCCGGACTGCTTTCTTTTCTACCGTCTCGGAGACTTCTACGAGATGTTCTTTGACGACGCCATCGAAGGCTCAAAAATCCTGGAGCTGACGCTGACCGGGCGCGACTGCGGTCTTGAGGAGCGCGCGCCGATGTGCGGCGTTCCGTATCATGCCGTCGATTCGTATGTCAACAAAATGATCTCGCAGGGACATAAGGTCGCGATCTGCGAGCAGATGGAGGATCCGGCGCTTGCGAAGGGGCTTGTGACCCGATCGGTCACGCGCGTCATCACGCCGGGTACGGTGATCGAGGAACAGATCCTCGACGAATCCAAGAACAACTATATCTTTGCGGTCAACTACACGCAAAGCGGGATCGGATACGCGTACTCCGATATTTCGACGGGCGTGTTCTGTACCTGCGAGCTGTACGGGTCCAATGCGACGACGGCGCTGTTTGACGAGCTGACAAGGCTCGCGCCCTCCGAGGTCGTTGCAAACGAATCGCTGTTCGAACAGGAATATCTGACCAAGCGCATCCGTTCGTCGTATTATCTTGAAAAACTCGCGAACGTTCGCTTCCATCCCGAGCAGGCGGAAAAGCGGCTCAAGGAGCATTTCAACGTTGCGTCGCTGAAGGGCTACGGACTCGAAGGAAAGCGCTTTGCCGTCGGCGCAGCAGGGGCGCTGCTGTCGTATCTTGAGGACACGCAGAAGAATGCGCTTTCGCATCTGCATACGATCCGTTTTCTGAACCGTTCGGAGTTCATGCAGATGGATGCGTCCACGAGGAGAAACCTCGAGCTTACGCAGCCACTGCAGTTCAACGGCAGCAAAAAGAGCACGCTTCTGTATCTGCTGGACGCAACCAAAACGAGCATGGGCGCGCGGCTGCTTCGCAGCTGGGTCGACTGTCCACTGCAAAAGAAGAACGATATTCTCTATCGCCTGCAGGCGGTCGACGCGTTTGTCAAGGACCTTCGCACGAGAAAGCTGCTCGGCGAATATCTCGGCTCGGTTTACGACATCGAGCGTTTGACGAGCAAGATTGCCTACGGAACGATCAACGGCCGCGACTGCATTGCGCTTCTCAACTCGCTTCGGCAGATCACGCCGATCACCATGCTGCTCTACGGCATCCCCGCGGAAGCCATCGATACGATCGTGCGCGAGCTCGATCCGATGGACGACGTGATCGGGCTGATCGATGCGGCGATCGATCCGAACCCGCCGATCAACATCAAGGACGGCGGATTGATCCGCAAAGGTTACAACGCTGAGGTGGACGAGCTTCGCGCCGTTTCCGGCGACAGCCGCGGGATGCTCGAACAGATCGCCGTGCGCGAACGCGAGGCGACCGGCATCAAAACGCTTCGCATCGGATACAACCGTGTGTTCGGGTACTATATCGAGGTCACGAAGTCGTTCGTGCAGAACGTTCCGTATTATTACGAGCGCAAACAGACGCTTGCCAATGCGGAACGCTATATCACACCGGAGCTCAAAGAGCTCGAACAAAAGATCCTGAATGCCTCCGATCGGCTTCTGGAACTGGAAACCGAGCTGTTCCGCGGCGTTCGCGAAACGCTGCTTGCGTGTACCGAGCGCTTACAGCAGGACGCAGCGCTGCTTGCAAGGCTCGATGTGTTCCGCTCGCTTGCCGAGGTTGCGGTGTCCAATCGCTATGTCATGCCGACGATCGCGGACGAGCCGATCATCCGCATCAAAAACGGTCGCCATCCGATCGTAGAGAAATCCGGCAAAAACGGATTCATCCCGAACGACGTCAATCTCGACACCGATCGCAACCGACTTTTGATCGTGACCGGTCCGAACATGGCGGGAAAATCCACCTACATGCGGCAGGTCGCGTTGATTACGCTGATGGCGCATATCGGCTCTTTTGTGCCTGCAGACGAGGCGGAGATCGGGATCGTCGATCGCATCTTCACGCGCATCGGCGCGAGCGACGATCTTGCGTCCGGACAAAGCACGTTCATGGTCGAGATGAGCGAGATGGCGAACATCATCAACAACGCGACTAAGGACAGTCTGCTGATCCTCGACGAGATCGGACGCGGCACAAGCACGTTCGATGGGCTTTCGATCGCGTGGGCGGTGCTCGAGCATATCGCAAACCCGGTGCTCTGCGGCGCTAAGGCGCTGTTTGCGACGCATTATCACGAGCTTACCGAGCTCGAAGGAAAGCTGGAGGGCGTCGTAAACTACCGCATTACGGTCAAGGAGATCGGCGACGATATCCTGTTTTTGAGAAAGATCGTCAAGGGCAGTGCGGACAAGAGCTTCGGCATTCAGGTCGCGAAGCTCGCCGGGCTTCCGGACGCCGTGATCAGCCGCGCAAAGGAGATCCTCGGCGAGCTGGAGCAGTCTGATCTGCTCGTGCGCGATCCGAAGGAGCGGACGGAACCGCAGGAAGCGCACGGCTCCATGGTCGGACAGTCAATTTTGAACGATCTGAACAAGATCGATCTCGATCATATGACGCCGATCGATGCGTTTATGAAGCTGCATTCCTACTGTGATGCGCTGAAAGGAGAGTCATAATGCCCGCGATCCATGTTTTAAAACCGCAGGTCGCCAATCAGATCGCCGCGGGCGAGGTCGTGGAACGACCGGCTTCCGTTGTGAAGGAGCTTGTCGAAAACGCGATCGACGCCGGCGCAACGGCGGTCACTGTTCGCATCGAGAACGGGGGCATGCGCAGCATCACGGTCATCGATAACGGCTGCGGCATCGCGCGCGAGGACTGTAAAAACGCGTTCCTGAGACATGCAACCAGCAAGATCTCCACGGCGGACGATCTGTCGCGCGTTCTGACGCTCGGTTTTCGCGGCGAAGCGCTCGCTTCGATCGCGTCCGTGTCGCGCGTGACCATGCAGACGCGTCCAAAGGACGCCGAGGTCGGCACAAAGCTGATCATCGATAACGGGACCGTCGTCAGCGAGGAGGATTCCTCCTGCGTGTTCGGCACGACCTTTACGGTCGAGGAGCTGTTTGCGTCCGTGCCGGCACGGCTGAAATTCTTGAAATCCGCACGTTCCGAGGCGGGGCATATCGGCGATTACATCGGTCGCATGATCCTCGCAAGACCGGAGATTTCGTTTCGTTACGAGGCGGACGGCAAGACCGTATATGAAACATACGGGGACGGAAACCTGCTGAACGCTGTGTTTTGCGTTTACGGCGCAACGGTTGCGGAAAAGGTCGTTCCTGTCGAGTACGACAACGGCTATATCGGCGTCAGCGGCTTTCTCGGACTTCCCGAAATTTCAAGAAACAACCGCACGTTCCAGACCCTGTTTATCAACGGGCGTTCGATCCGTTCGCTCTCGGTTTCGACTGCGGTTGCGCAGGCATACGACACGCGACTGATGATCGGACGGTTCCCGTTCTTTGTTCTGAACCTGTCGCTTGCGCCGCAGGAGGTCGACGTCAACGTGCATCCGAGCAAGGCGGAGGTGCGGTTCGCGGACGACAATCGGGTCTTTACTTCCGTTTCGGCGGCAGCGAAGCTTGCGCTGTCATCAAGCGAGCGGCACATTGAGTCCGCGCTCGACGTCGTGCAGCCGAAACAGCCCGCGATCCCGTCGGAGCCGGAGATCAGACACGAGCCGATCCCCGTACCGAGGGTGGATTTCCGCGATTTCGCGCCGAAGGGCGGTTCGTCTTTCTCATATCGGGAAAGCACTTCCTTCAATACGTTCCGCGAGAAGGGGAGCGTCGGAACAGTTCCGAGCTTTACCGTGAAAACGGGCGCGCCTTCGGAACCGTCGAAGGCAAAGACCGTCGAGCCTCTGTTTACAAACGAGCAGACCGACATCATCGGCTGTGTCTTTCAGACCTACTGGCTTGCGACACGCGGCGACAATCTGTTTTTGATCGATCAGCATGCCGCGCATGAGAGAAGGCTCTTTGACGACCTTCGCTCGCGCAAGACGGAGCTTGGCGCACAACAGCTGCTTGTGCCGCGTGAGGTGAGGCTGACCCCGTCGGAGATGTCCGTTTGGGAAGCGAACCAGTCCGCCGTGCTGGAGCTCGGCTTCGGGCTGACGCAAAGCGGGGCTACTACACTCTTGCTGTCGGAGGTTCCCGTGCTGAACGGACAGACGCTGAACGAGGCATATCTGCACGCCGTTCTCACGATCATGGAGGGACAGAACAGGAATGCTGCGGACGAGCTAGTAAAGGAGCGTCTGATGCAGGCGGCTTGCAAGCACGCGATCAAGGGGGGAGAGGCGATCGAACGCGAGGAGATCGTTGATCTTCTGAACGCGTTCCTGTCCGGTGAGGTGCCGCTGACCTGTCCGCACGGACGTCCGGTCGTGGTGCGGATCACCAAAACGGAGCTTGAAAAAATGTTCCGCAGAATCGTATGAGCGACCGCCCGACCATCCTTTGCATCGTCGGTCCGACCGCGTGCGGGAAGACGGCGCTGTCCGTTGCGCTTGCGAAACGGCTGAATGGGGAGATCGTTTCCGCCGACGCCGTGGCGGTTTATCGGAGATTGGATATCGGATCCGCAAAACCGACCGAAACGGAACGGCAGGGGATTCCGCATCATATGATCGACTGCGTGGATATCGCGGACGATTCGTTTACCGTGTCCGCGTTTCGCGACGCCGCGCGTAAAGCGATCGACGGGATCGCAGAACGGGGAAGGCTCCCGATCGTTGTGGGCGGAAGCGGGCTGTATCTCGATTCGATATTTTCCGATATGCAGTTCTCAGCGCCTTCGGATCCGGAAATTCGGGCACAGCTCGAACGCGATTACGATGCGGATAAAAAAGCCGTTTTTGAGACGCTGAGCGCGTGTGATCCGATCGCGACGAAGCGCCTGCATCCGAACGATAAAAAACGCGTCGTGCGTGCACTTGAGGTGTACCGCGTGACGGGTAAGCCGTTCTCGGAGCTGAACCGCGCATTTGAAACGGCGCAGCAGGACGATCAAACCTATCGAACGGCGCGCATCGGATTGAATCCCGAACGAACCGTCCTGTATGCGCGCATCGATCGCAGAGTGGACGAAATGATGCAAAACGGGCTTTTGGAGGAAGCGTATACGCTGTTCCGTGAGGGCTATACGCCGGATCGGTACCGTGCCATGCAGTCCATTGGGTACGCGCAGCTGTACGACGCCTACACCGGCGCTTGCTCTGTTGCGGAAGCGGTCGAGCGTATCAAGCTCGATACGCGCCATTTTGCGAAACGGCAGATCACTTGGTTTAAGCGGAATCCGAATACCGTATGGATCGATCCGCTGGCGCCCGATTTTGAGGACGTGATCCGAACATGTATGGAGTTGATCAACAGCAATGAATGAATTGATTTTGAAAGCAGAGGAACGGGCTCGTACTGCGTTCTCACGCGTAGACAGGGCCGCGCTCCTTTGTCAGGAACGCGTACTGAACGCGTTTTGGAAGCATCGGATCTCCGCGCGGCACTTTGCCCCGACCGAAGGGTATGGGTACGACGACGTCGGACGCGACGCGCTTGACGAGGTGTTTGCAGACGCGCTGAACGCCGAATCCGCGCTTGTTCGCCCGCAGATTGCAAACGGTACGCACGCGATCTTTTTGGGGCTTTCCGGCGTTTTAGAACCGCAGGACACGATCCTTTCCTTGACCGGCACGCCGTACGACACGCTTGAGAGCGCGGTCGGGCTGAACGGAGATATGCCAAACGCGTTGTCAAGGTTCGGCATCCGGTTTCATGCGATCCCGCTTGTGAACGACACGATCGATTATGCGGAAGCGGAACGCGCGTTAAAGGACGATCCTTCGATCCGCATGGCTTATCTGCAGCGTTCCAGAGGCTATGCGTGGCGGGCGGCGCTTTCGATCGCGCAGATCAAGGAAGCAGTCGAACACGTCAAGGCGATCCGACCGGATGTGATCGTATTTGTCGATAACTGTTACGGGGAGTTTACCGAGGAGACGGAGCCGACGGGCGTCGGCGCGGACCTGATCGCGGGAAGCCTCATCAAAAACTGCGGCGGCGGCATTGCGCCGACCGGCGGATATATTGCGGGAAGAGCGGACCTGATCGAAGCGGTTTCGTATCGGCAGACGGTTCCCGGATGCGGAAAGGAGATCGGCTCCTATGCGGCGTCCTATCGTCCGTTTTATCAGGGGCTGTTTATGGCGCCGCATACCGTCGCGCAATGCCTGAAAAGCTCGATCCTGTTTTCGGCGATCTTTGAGGAACTGGGCTATCGGACACTGCCTGCGGTCAACGATCACAGAAGCGACATCATTCAATCGGTCATGTTCGAAACGAAGGAAGAGATGATTGCGTTTATGCAGGCGGTACAGGCGGCGGCGCCGATCGACAGCTACGTCGTGCCGGAGCCTTGGGACATGCCGGGGTACACGGATCCCGTCATCATGGCGGCAGGCACGTTTGTACAGGGCGCGACCACCGAGCTCAGCGCGGACGGTCCGATCCGCGCGCCGTTCACGGCGTACATGCAGGGCGCGCTGACGTATGAGCACGCGCTGATCGCCGCGGATAAGGTTATAAACGCGTTAATAGCTTCGCATTAGTCCGGTCACGCAGCCGAGGATCTCGACACGGTCGGACGGATAGATCATGGGGGAGAAGGCTTCGTTTTCCGGACGGAGCTCGATCTCCTTTTCTTTTCGGAACAAGCGCTTTACGGTAACCTCCTCGCGGTCCACAAGCGCGACGACGATATCGCCGTCCTGCGCAGCGACGTCGCGCTCGATCACGATAATGTCGCGGTCGTAGATGCCCGCGTTTTTCATGCTGTCGCCGTCGACGCGAAGCATGAACGCGTCGCTGTACATTCCGTGCAAAAGCAGGGAGGGGATGGGGAAGGCGTCTTCGTGGTTCTCGTGCGCAAAGATCGGAACGCCCGCCGCGACCTTGCCGAGCAGCGGTACGGATTCCGCATACGGATTGCTCGTTTTCAGCGCGCGGTAAGCACGTTTCTTGTTCGGGTCGACCGCGATCAGCCCTTCGTCCGCAAGCTGTTTCAGGTACCGATGTACGGAGGCAGGGGAAGAGAGCCCGACGCCCTCGCAGATCTCGCGGACGGACGGCGGGATGCCGTTTCGTTCCTGTTCGGAAATGATAAAGCGATAAATCGTTCCTTTCGCATCGCTGACCTTGCGCATACCATCACCTCAATGACAGTATACCATAGCCTGTCATAAAATGCAAACAAATGTTCGTAAAAATCAGGAAAGATTTTCCGGCGGTGTGTGATCCGAAACCGGCGCATCCTCGCGCAGCTTGATGTATTTTGCGGCAAGACGGCTTTTGTCCTCGGTCATGGCGGCATAATGCTTGCGGGTCGTGTTGACGTCCTTATGCCCGAGCACGTCCGCAACGAGATAGATGTCGCCGCTTTCCTGGTACAGCATGGTGCCGTAGGTGCTTCTGAGCTTATGCGGCGTGATTTTTTTGAGCGGCGTAGCGATCTTCGCGTATTTTTTGACAAGATTCTCGACCGCGCGGGGCGTGATGCGCTTTCGCTGCATCGAAAGGAAGAATGCGGTCTCGCTGCCGGCAAGCGGGATCACGGTTTTGCGTTCCTCTAAATATGCTAAGAGCGCTTGCGCCACCTCCGGGCCGAACGCAAGCGTTTCCTGATTGCCGCCCTTGCGGGTGATGACAAACTCGTTTTTTGTAAAATCGACGTCGTTCAGATCGATCCCGACGAGCTCGGAGATACGGATCCCGGTCCCGAGAAAGAGGGAGAGGATCGCTACGTCGCGCACCTTTGTCGCCGCGTGATACCGATGCTGACCCTTGGACATGCCCTCGCCGTGCTCCGCAACGTCGAGCAGGTCCGCAACCTCGTTCGCTTCGAGACGGATGATCGCCTTTTCATGCAGCTTCGGCGTATCGACAAGCGCCGCACAGTTGGTTTGGATCAGCGATTTCTTATATAAATATTTGAATAATGCACGAATGGCGGATAATTTTCGGGATTTCGCACGTTCGTTGTTTTCAATTATTTTTGTGCCTTCTGCGGTTTGGTTTTCGTAAAAAGAGATATACTCTAAGTACAGCTCGATATCGAGGGAGGAGAGGAGCTCAAGATCGGACAGCTTGAATTCCCGAATCGGCTTTCCGGAAAATTTCTCGGTTTCGCCTTCGGACAGAAACCGAAAGAACGTGCGAAGATCGACCGCATATCCGTAGCGCGTCAGGATCGACGTCGTCGGTTCGATGGCGCGAAAATACAGCGCGCAAAAATCCGGCAACTCCGAAACGATGTTGCGGAACCTGCGGTTGTAATCCAGCTTTTTCTGTGTATGGTATTCGCTCATAAAATGACCTCCGAAGCGAAAGGGAATGGATTCTTAGCTTCATTATAATTTTAACACAACTATTCGTTAAAGACAAGTTTAACGAATAGTTATTTACAAATTTTCCATATTTCCGGGGTCTTTTCGTGAAAAAGCTCCGATGATCGCATCGGAGCCGGAACGGTTTATTCCTGTGGATTTGTGAGTTTTTTGATCGCGTCTCTTGCAAGCTTGTCGCAGCGATTGTTTTCAACATTGTCCGCATGACCTTTGACTTTATGAAACCGTACGATGTGCGTGACGCACAATGCGTCGAGCGTTTCCCAAAGATCGCGGTTTTCGACTTCGTGCTTGTTCGCGGTTTTCCAACCGTTTCTGCGCCAGTTGTTCAGCCAGCCTTTTTCAAACGCGTTGCAAAGATACGCGCTGTCCGTATACAGATCGACCTGACAGCTTCGTTTCAGCAACCGCAGCGCCTCGATCGCAGCGGTCAGCTCCATACGGTTGTTGGTCGTGTTTTCCTCGCCGCCGCTTGCTTCCTTGCGGTATTCGCCGAACATCAGCACGCAGCCCCAGCCGCCCGGTCCCGGATTATAGGAACATGCGCCGTCCGTGTAAATGGTTACCCGATCCATTCGTCCTCATTTCTGATCAAAAAATAATATATAATCTATAATCAACTGTAATTGGAGACGTTTCAGCTCTCCCGAAATCATCTCTGTATGTATGGTATCATGTTCGAGCAGAAATGTCGAGATGTTTTCTGCATATTGATCGAGCAGATCTTTGATCGGCTGTACGGTCGGATCCTTGATTTGCTGCATTTTTTCAAGGATCTCTGCCGTTTTTTGCTTCAGATCCGTGACCGAACCGAGCAATTTTTCAGCGTCGATGCTCCCTTTATCATAGGAAAGCGCGATCGAACAGAGCTCCGTCGGGATCTCGTCGAGCGCTTTTGCGGCGTCCGAAACGATCTGAACCGCTTCCTTATCGCCTTCCAGCGTGAGCTTCAACGCTTTCTTTTCGACGATGTACGGCGTCGCCTCAAACCCGTCCGCGCGTACCTGCGCCTGTACTTTCATCAAGGATTCTTCATCCGTATATGCCGCGGCAAACACCCGAAAGACCGCGCCTTCCGGATAGACGACGCCGCCCGCGCCCATGCGCAGGATCTCGCTCGCGCGTTCCGCCGCCGCTTCCTTTTCGGTAAATGCGCCCATCTGCAGGATGTAGAACGGCGTTTCGTCGAGCGTGATCTGCTGCTTGGTTTTCTCGCTCGGCGCGGCGCTCGGCGATTCGGTCGCGGCGGGTTGGTCCTGACTTTTCAGGGTTTCCACGATGTCCGCATCCTCCTTCTTCTCCGATGAAGTGCAGGAGAAAACCGGGACCAGTACATGATTCAAAAGGAAATCACCCGCAGGCGACAGAACGATGATCCCTGCGATCAGCGCGATCGAAAGCAGAACGAAGATCGCGGTACCGACGCCGTGTGCGCCCGCCTTTCCGCTCCTTGCCGACGTCCGTCTTTTGTGTTCCATATAAATAAACCTCCCTGCTTTTGTTATCACAACATACGCCGGGAGGTTCGCATATATGCTTGTTGAAAGGATTTATTTCTGTACCGTTTCATTCGACGATGGCACGACGATATCCGGAACGGACGAAAGCGGAATCGCGTTGCTGACGTACTTTTTCAGCGTGAAGCGGAAGCATGTCCACTCCCCTTCCTTGCTGTCGACCTCAAGGTGCTCCTCGAGCTGATCCATGATCTTTTTCGCGATGGACAGGCCGAGACCGGTGCCGCCGTCCTTCCGGGATTTATCGACCTTGAAGAAGCGCTCGAACACGCGTGAAAGGTTCTCTTTGGAGATGCCGATACCGTCGTCCCAGACGTCGACCCACACCTCATGTACGTTCTCCACGACGCTGAGCCGGATGGTCGTTTTTGCATAGCGAAGCGCGTTGTCGATCAGCACGACCAGCACCTGCTCGATGCGGTCACGGTCGCTCAGCACCGGCGAAACCGATTCCTGCGTTTCCAGCTCGATCCGAATCCCGCGCTTCTTTGCCTCCGGATGGAAGCTTTGCGTAACCTCTTCAAGTAGCTCGTTGACGTCGAACATGGTCATTTCCATCGCTTCCGTGCCTGCCTGCAAGCGGGACAGCTGCAGCATATCGGTGATCAGGCGTGACAGCCGTTCCACCTCATGCAGCATGATCGTATAGTAGCGCTTCTGCGCTTCGGGATCCTTGATCATGCCGTCCGAAAGCGGCTCCAAAAGCCCGCGCAGCGACGTCAGCGGCGTGCGCAATTCGTGGCTGATGTTCGCGACATATTCGTTGCGCATCCGTTCGAGTTTTTCGATTTCGGTCGCGTCCTTGAACAGACCGACCGCGCCGACGCAGCCCTCGGAATCGGAGAGGACCGGCACGATGGAGATCCACAGCACGCGATCGCCGGGAAGATTGTAATGGAACATTCTCGGCTCCTCGGAGTCCACGACCGCTTCAAACGCTTCCCAAATGGATTTGTCGGGTACAAGGTCCATCGTGGAATGGACATCGACTGCGCCGAACTGCCGCATCAGCGCGGGATTGTAATGCGTAAGCTCTCCTTGCTTGTTGATCGCGGCGACGCCGTCGGTGAAGCTTGAAAGGATATAGCCGAGCTGCCGCTTCTCGTTCTCCAACTGACGGATCGTCGAGGATAGCGCGCCGCTCATATTGTTCAGCGTGCGCGCAAACAGCCCGAGCTCGCCGGGATAATCGTCCTTTGCACGAACGTCATAATTGCCTTTGGAGAGCTGCTTTGCGACCGCGGTCATCTCCGCGATCGGATGCAGCATATGATTGACGGCAAAATAGGACGTCAGGATGAGCAGCGGCAAAAGCAGCATCGAAACGAGCCACAGGGACCGTGAAAGACGCGAGAACGCGGTATTGATATGGTTGATCTCGCGGATCAGGATGATGCTTCCGTAATAGCTCCCCTGCTCCTCATATAACGGACGTCCGACACAGATCGCGTTGACCGTCTCGGAGATCTTATAATCGTCCAGCTCCACGGACTCGCCTGCGGACAGACGGTCGTACAGCGACTGCATATGGGAAAGGTCCGGAAGCTCCTTCAAGTTGGTCAGGGCGTCCGGTCCTCGGGACGATTCGATCAGCAGAATATAGGAGTTTTCATTCGGCGAGGAGACCGAGTCCAGATAACCGCCGAGAACGGACGGCGGAAGATCGCTGACATTGGAGTACGAGAACAGATTCTGAATGCTGTCCGCGGTTTGATTCAACGACTTTCGCTCCAGTTCCACATATGTTTTTTTGCCGAAATAGGTATAAGCAAGCACGAGCGCGACGTTGCCGATGATCAGAAGCACCATGCAAATCAAAAACGCTCTGCGGAATACCTCTCCACCACGTTTCATATCGCGTTACGCATTCTCCAGTTCAAACTTATATCCGACGCCGTAGATCGTCTTGATGCTCCAACCGAGCCCGTCGGAGTCGAGCTTTGCGCGAAGGCGTTTGATGTGCGTGTCGACCGTCCGCGTTTCACCGGCAAAGTCGTAGCCCCATACGCGGGACAGCAGCGTATCGCGCGTGAACACCTGCCCCGGGTTGGACGCGAGCATATACAGGATCTCGATCTCCTTCGGCGTACAGATGACCTTTTCGCCGCGAAGCGTAACGGTGTAGCTGTTGAGATCGATCGTCAGCCCGTTATAGGAGAGCACGTTCGGATCGGACGACTGCGCCTTCGCTTCCACGCGGCGCAGGATCGCCTTGACGCGGGCGACGACCTCGCGCGGACTGAACGGCTTGACGATGTAATCGTCGGCGCCGAGCTCCAGCCCGAGGATCCGGTCGATCTCCTCGCCCTTTGCGGTGAGCATGACGATCGGGACCGTCGAGGTCTTGCGTACCTCACGGCACACGTCGATGCCGGAAAGCTTCGGCATCATGATATCCAAAATGATCAGCGAAACGGAGCTGTCAAGCTTGGAAAGCCCCTCCGCGCCGTCATAAGCGTCAAGAACCTCGTAGCCTTCCGCCTCAAAGTAAATACGCAGCGATTCATGCACGACGGGTTCGTCGTCGCAGATCAGAATTCTGATAGCCATACTGTGATTCCTCCATTATTGTTCGATCGTATTCTACCGCTTTTGACAGGGAAACGGCAAGATGCAAACACAAAAGTTCGCGCGCCTTTCACATTCCCATCACAATTACGGTTCCGTCAGCAGTCGATTATAGACCTGCAGCAGCTCGTCGTACGCTTTGTGGTACGAATCCGAATCGGAAGCCTTGCGCATCCGCTCGATCAGATCGTTCAAAAGCGCGACGTCCTCTGGTGAAATATTCTCGTTTTCCGCGATCAGCTTTTCGACCGATTCGATCAAAAGATCGCCCTTTTGCTTGAGCGCCTCGAACGACGAGTCGATCGTGCAGACCGGGAATTCCATGATGAACTGCGAAATGCTGCGGTCCGTCCGCACCCATGTATCTCCGAACAGCTTATTGAGAACGCTGTCCTCGAGATCGTAGAACGGATTGCCGGGACGAAGCAGGATATACGTGTGCTGCTCGATGTCGTCCGGATTGCAGAACTTCCCGGCGACCGCGCCGGACTGCCTGCAGATCGAGAGCGTCGCATGCATATCGCAGGGCTCCGTCGGCACGTTCGAATAGCTGAACCAATCGGTCACCGTCTTGTACTTGCTGAACGCGCTGTCGGAGTTCCGATAGTGGATGCATGCGTCCGTCGCAAGCTTGCCGGAGATCGGGCAAACCGTGCGCTGCACAAGACCGAGGGTCGATTCGGTCTCGTCGATGATCGGCTTGCTCTCCGCTCCCTCCATGAGACGCGTCATGAACTTATTCCAGAGCACAGCCGCGTAATCGCCGCCGGACGAGCCGGTTTCCAGCTTGTTGACGGGCATGTCGTGACCGATCCATACGACCGCCGTGTACTTGCAGGTCATGCCCGCAAAGAAGACGCTCGCATAGTCCGAGTTCGTTCCGGTCTTTCCCGCGACCTCATAGCCCGGGATCTTTGCCTTGACGCCGGTTCCGGATTCCACCGCATCCTTCATCAGATCGACCAGCATGTACGCGGTCGACGCGTCGGAATACACCTTCGTCTGTGAACCTCTGATGACGTCCGCGTTCAGGATCACGTTCCCTTCGTTGTCTGTGACCTTCGTAAACGAGAGCGGTTCGTTGTAATAGCCGTTGTTTGCGATGGCGGCGTATGCGGCGCACATCTGCAGCGGCGTGATGCCGCTCGTGCCGAGCGCAAGACCGGGACCGTCCTTGTTGAGCTGCGATTCCGGAATGCCGAGCCGCGACAGATAATCGACGGATTGATCGACGCCGACGTACTTCGAGAACAGCATCCTCGCCGCAACGACGTTCAGCGATTGGATCAGACCGTAACGAAGCGTGACCGGTCCGTAATGCTTCTTACTGAGACCGCCCTCCGGATAACCCTTGTCGCCGCCCCAGCCCTCGATCGCGCCTTCGGTATTGACGACCACCGTGGCAGGAGACGCGCCGTTATCGAGCGCGGGACCGTAAATGCTCAACGGCTTGATGGACGAGCCGACCTCGACATAGCTCTGCGTCGCGCGGTTCAGCCCCTTACGGATGATCGGCTCGGTTCTTCCGCCGATGATCGCGCGGATCTGTCCCGTCGACTGATCCATCACGACGGCGGCAGCCTGCGGCTCGATCGTTTCGATCGTGATGCTGTCCGAGATGGTTTCCGTAATGACGTTCTGGCTCATGTCCGCAAGCTTCGGATAGCCGTCCCAGTTCTCGATCTCATACTGTACGGTTTCCTGTACGTACGGATCGAGCGTCGTATAGATGCGATAGCCACCGGTTCTCAGCCTGTTTTCATAGATCTGGCGGTTTTGCGCGTTGTTTACGACATGGTCCTGCGCCATCCAGTGCGTGATCACATCGTCGATGCAATACTCCACAAAGTACGCATAGTCATACATGCGCGAGTTTTCGGACACGGGATTGATGTAAACCTCCTCGCTCAACGCGGAAAGGTACTGCTCGCGCGTGATCTTATCGTTTTCGTACATGCGCGCAAGGACCGTGTTCGTACGTGCGACGGTGTAGGTCTCGTATGCGTCCGGGTCGCGTCCGTAGGTCTCCCAATAATAATTCAGACGCGGATTGTAACGGTACGGATTCTGTGTAAGCCCGGCAATCAGAGCGCATTCGCGAACGGTGAGCTCGTTCAGATCCTTGCCGAAATAATCCTTCGCAGCGGTTTTCACGCCGTAATTGGAGCCGCCGAGATAGATATCGTTGAGGTAGGCTTCAAGAATATCGTCCTTCTCCATCACCTTCTCGCACTGCAGCGCAAGGAACGCCTCCTGCACCTTGCGCTTATAGGTGCGCTCGGAGCCGAGGACCTTGTTTTTGATCAGCTGCTGCGTGATCGTGCTGCCGCCGGAGGAATTGCTGTTGCCGAGGATCTCGAGCGCAGCGGAAAACAGACGCTTGAAATCGACGCCGCTGTGCTTGTAAAAACGGACGTCCTCGACGGAGATGAACGCGTTGCGTAGCATCTCCGGGATCTCGTCAAGCTCGACCCAATCGCGGTATTCAATCGCGGAGATCGACATCAGCTCGTTTCCGTTGACGTCATAAAGGTACGAGGTGCGATCGCTTTTGGTCAGCTGGGCAATATCAAAAACGGGCGTTGTATCGACATAGGCTTTCAACACGCCGTACACAAGCCCGACGCCCGCCATGCCGACGATCAGTACCGCGACGAGGATCAGCTTCAGCGACAAAAACAATACGTCCAGCGCAAAGGGTTTTTGGTCCTTGCTCCGGGTAAACAGGGATTCCCTGCCGATATGTACTTGCTCTTTTGCGATTTTTTCCATAATGCAAGTATATCATATTTTTGATATTCGTGAAGATACTTTTTTCATTGTTTATAAAAATAACACTTTCCCGTGAAAAAAGTCTTGCCTTTTTTCGGGGAATGCCGTATAATACACCTTGCTTGGGGCTTTAGCGAAGTTGGCTATCGCGCTACACTGGCAGTGTAGAGATCAGGGGTTCGAATCCCCTAAGCTCCACCAAGAAAAACCTCGTCGGAAGATGAGGTTTTTTTGATAATGCGTTCCGATCGCGGAATGCGAAATGTTATTCTCTAAAAGGTTTTCTCTTCAATCCGGTTTTTGCACATCGGTATTCGTATAGGTCAAAAAGCGATAGTCCGTCTCCCCCTCCGTCTTTCGTTCACCGACGTCGGTTAAGATCCAGTTCGGAAGAAGATTCAAATTCGGAAAGAACCGATCCGCTGCTGCTTCGGTAAACGTCATCGTGACGTGCGCCGTATCGCAGTACGGAAGCAGCAGCCGATAAACTTGCTCGCCGCCGCAAACAAAGACGGAGGCGGGATCGCGATCTGATAGAAGACGCTTGAGCTCGTGAAGATCATGACAGATCAGAGCGCCGTCGACCGAAAAGGACGGATCCCTTGTTAAAATAATGTTTTCCCGATTTTTCAGAGGCGCGGCGTTCGGGAACGTCAGAAGCGTCTTCCTTCCGATGATGATCGTATTGTGCTCGGTGAACGCGCGAAAACGGCGCATATCCTCACGGATGCGCACCAAAAGGCGGTTTTCACTTCCGATGCCCCATTGCGGGGTGACATTGACGATTGCCTGCATGGCTCAGATCGCAACGGGGATCGTACCCTCGAACGGATGATATTGATACCCTTCCATCTTGAAGGACGACGGCTTGAATTCGTAAAAGTCCTTTACCGTCGGATCGACGGTGAACTTCGGCGCGTCAAGAGGCGGCAGCTCCAGCATCTTCCTTACCATCTCCACATGCCGATCGTAAATATGGCAGTCCGCGATGACGTGCACGAGCTCGCCGGGCTCTAGTCCGGACACCTGCGCAAACATATGAACGAGCGCGGCATACTGCACCACGTTCCAGTTGTTTGCGGTCAGCATGTCCTGCGACCTTTGATTCAGGATCGCGTTCAGACGGTTGCCGGACACGTTGAACGTCATGCTGTACGCGCACGGGTACAGATGCATTTCGTGCAGGTCCTCGAAGTCGTACATGCTTGTGAGGATGCGTCTGCTTGCAGGATCGTGTTTCAGCTGATATAAAACGCGGTCCACCTGGTCGAATTCACCCTCGGGATAGATGCTCTTTTTTGCAAGCTGAAAGCCGTACGCCTTGCCGATCGAACCGGTTTCATCCGCCCAGCTGTCCCAGATATGGCTGTTCAGATCGTTGACGTTATTGGACTTCTTCTGCCAGATCCATAAAAGCTCGCCGATGGCGGACTTCCAGTACGTTCTGCGAAGCGTCATGATCGGGAATTCCTTTTGAAGATCGTAGCGATTGACAACGCCGAACAGCTTGACCGTATGCGCGGGCGTGCCGTCCTCCCATTTCGGGCGTACTGCCTGATCGGTATCCCAAACGCCTTCGTTCAGGATCCGTTTGCAGGTTTCTATATAGACTTGATCCGCGTAGCTCATAGAAAAAACCTCCGATGTGTTATTGCTATTATATAACACACTCGGGGGTGAATTCAAGTCAAATCAAGTCTTTGTGAGAAATACATGCTGACATTTGGAGCACGTCACGCGGATCTTCCCTTTGTGCCGCGGCGCGCGCATGCGCTGCCTGCATTGCGGACAGCGGAAGTATTTATAGGTTTTGCGGTCCTTCCACTGCTGCTTCTTCGCGTCGAACCAGCGTTTGATCCGCTGTTTGCGATACAAAAAACGTGTGTTTTCCGCCTGCCGCTTCGCAACGTTTCGCGAGAACACGCGGAAGATCCAAAGCACCATCAGCGCAATGCCGATCCCGTATGTGACATAGTACAGGATGCGGAAGACAGTCGAAGCGCCGACGGCTTCGTGCCGCAGGAATACGAGGGAAAGAAACGTAAACACGATCGCGACGATCAGGCAGACAAGGCTGCTGCGATTCAAAAACTGCGCGAGCGCGTCGACGCCGTTCCGACCCTGCATAAACCGATAAAGACGATTACGAAAGTTCATATAGTTCTCCTGTTCCGAACGGTTCGTTCACTTCGTTCGTTTGATCATAATCACTGTTGTAGTACTCTCCGAAGATCGGATAGTAGCATGAATAATAGAAGCCTCTTGCGACGCATCTTGCGAACAGCAAAAAGACGAGGAAGGTCAAAAACAGGGACAGCAGACGGAACGGTCTGGACTGCACCGTGCTCCTGCGCGTCGTACGCTGCTCCTCGAAGATCGAGCCCCAACCGAACGGCGGCTCGTTCCCGTCGGACGAATTGCCCGTATAGGACCCGCCGTAATACCCTTGTCCGGTGCGGTAATAGGTCTGCCACGGATCGGAGCCTCTTGCGCTTTGCTGATAGTAGGTCTGCGAGCTTTGCGCCGTGCGGTATGCCGCGCGCTTCTCCGCGGTCTTGATCTGGTCGTAGGCGACGTTGACGTCGTTCATCTTCGACGCGGCGACCGGATCGTTCGGGTTCAGATCGGGATGGTACTTTTTGGCAAGACGCCGGTACGCCGCACGGATCTCTTCGTCGGTCGCCGTTTCGGATACGCCCAAGACGGTGTACGGATTCTTTGCCATTTTTGTCCGATCCCCTTTCTTTGATTCATCCATATGTTAACCAAATTTGCCGGATTCGTCAATGCAGTTCACAAGATTGTTGCATTTTATGCACCGTTTCGATGAAATTTCAAGGAATTGGATTTCAGTTTTTCTTCAGAATTGACATGCTGTGGTTTGCATGATAATATATACAAAGGAGGGTAATGCTATGAATCCTGTGAAACTGATCGCGGACAGCTCCTGCGACATCGGTCCGGAGCTTGCGAAACGCTACAATGTGGATTTCGTCCACATCCATGTTCGCCTGAACGGCAACGAATACCTCGACGGCGTGAACATCACGCATACCGAGATCTACGAGAATTACGAAAAGAATCATACATTGCCCAGCACCTGCGCAATGAATATCGACGAGTACGCCACGATCTTCAAGCCCTACATCGACAAGGGCTACGACATCGTGCATGTTTCGCTCGGCAGCGGGCTGTCCTCCACGTGCAGCAACGCGCGCCTTGCCGGCGAGATGTTCGGACCGGACCGCGTATTCGTGATCGATTCGAAGAGCCTTTCGACCGGCAGCGGTCATATCGTTTGCGAATGCGGCGAACGCATATTAAAGGGTATGAGCGCCGAGCAGGTTTTCGAAGAGGTCACCCCCATCACCGACCGCGTCAGCGCGTCCTTCATCCTCGACGATCTCAAGTATCTCCATGCGGGCGGCAGATGCACGGGGCTTGCGCAGTTTGGCGCATCGCTCATGAACATCAAGCCGTGCATCATGGTGCGCAACGAGCTGTTCGGCTCCATGACCGTCGGCAAAAAATACATGGGTTCGTACAAGCGCAGCGCTCTAAAGTATGTCGAGAACATGATCAAGGACCGCACCGACATCGAACTCGACCGCTGCTTTATCACGCATTCGGGCTCCGATCCGGAGGTCCTTGAAGCGATGCGCGATCTTGCGATGCAGCTGCAGCCG
Organism: uncultured Clostridia bacterium; assembly: GCA_937915925.1. Lineage (GTDB taxonomy): Bacteria > Bacillota > Clostridia > Christensenellales > CAG-138 > UBA3792. The sequence continues at coordinate 48,330 of CALGGM010000178.1, forward strand.
TTCCGTGAGATCTTTATCACGCAGGCAAGCGCCACGATCTGCTCCCACTGCGGTCCGAACACGACCGGCATTCTCTTTATCACAAAATGATGACGGCAATTCTGTTTGTTCTGTTGTTTGCGATCTCGGGGATCGGCGTCTCCGAGGTCGTTTTTGCAAAGCATAAGCTTTCCGTGCGGATCTGGCTCGGGCTTGCGCTCGGGCTTTTGATGCTGACGTGGCTCCCCTCCCTGTTCGCGTTCTTCATCGGCTTTACGCTGCTTTCGCAGATCCTTTCGGCAGTCGTCGCTTTTCTGCTGCTCGCAGGGTCCGTGACCGTTCTGTTTCTGCAAAGGAAACGCGGGGTTGCGCGAAGCTATCGCATCGGACGCGATTGGACCGTTCTGCTCCTTGCCGTTCCGATCTTTGTTCTGTTCTGCTTCCTTTTGAATACGCATGTTCTGAATCGGCACGAAGATGGCAGCCTTTGGGTCGGACAGGTCACGTACGGCGATCTTGCCATGCATCTCGGGTTCATCACGAGCATCGCGGAGCAAACGACCTTCCCGCCGCAGTACAGCATCTTCCCCGGTCACGCGCTGAACTATCCGTTCCTGTGCGAAACGTCCGGTGCGTCTTTGTATCTGCTCGGCGCGTCGGTGCGCGCGGCATACAATCTGAGTGCGGGTTATGCGTTCCTTCTGGTCGTATTCGGCGTGTATCGGTTCTTTGAGCAATGGCTGAAGCGCCGCTCCCGCGCCATGCTTGCTACGGTCCTGTTCTTCTTCGGCGGTGGGTTCGGATTCTTCTATTTCTTTGACCTCGCCAAATCGGGAGGGATCCTGACCGATCTTTTGGGCACGCGCGGACAGACCGTTTCGCAAACGCTTTTGGACGGCTTCTATCTGACGCCAACCAACATTCCCGCGCTCGGGCTTCGATGGGTGAACCCGATCGTGGACATGCTGATCCCACAGCGCGCGACGCTGTTCGGATGGGCGTTCCTGTTCCCCTGCCTGTATCTGCTGCACGGCTACGCATTTGAAGGAAAGCGGCACAACGTGATTCCACTTGCGGTGATCGCAGGGCTTCTTCCGATGATCCATACGCATTCCTTCCTCGCGCTCGGCATCGTCAGCGCCGTGTACTGCATCACGGATCTTATCACGGTGCGGTTTGAAAAGCGCAGGCTCATAGGGTGGCTTCTGTACGCATGCATCACCGTTGTGATCGCCGCGCCGCAGCTGTTTCTGTTCACGTTCCGGCAGGCGTCCGAATCGAGTCTCGTCCGCTTCCATCTGAACTGGGGCAACGAAACGGATTCGTACCTTTGGTTCTATATCAAAAACCTCGGGCTGATCTTTCTGCTGACGCCGTTTGCGTTCCTCGTTCTGCCGAAGCGGGACAAGAAGATCTTTGCCGCAGCGATCGCGATCTGGATCATTGCAGAGCTTGTGGAGTTTCAGCCGAACGATTACGACAACAACAAGCTGCTGTTCGTTTCGTACGTATTCTGCTGCGGGCTCGTCTCGAAATTTCTACTTGTGCTTGCAAAACGCATCCGGTTTTCGATCGCACGTAAAACAACGGCGGCGGAGCGCTGCAGAACGCATCTCGTCTGCATCGGCATTTTGCTCTGTGCGTTCACCGGATATTATTTGTTCAAGCTGCTGTTCGACTCGCAAGACGGTTTTTTGATGCGTCCCGGCACGGCGCTGACGCTCTTCTTTGGCGCAGGGCTGCTGCTTGCGCTCTGCATCGGCGCGTTCATCGAAGGACGCCGCAGTCGAACGAATGCGATGATAACCTCCCCCGCCCTTTTGACGGCGCTTTGGATGATCGGTTCGCTCCTGTTCATCTGGCTTCGGCAGTACCGCAATACCGAGTATCGCTGCGGCGGGCTGTACGTCGGGTTTACGTCGATCCTTTGTATCGGTTCGCTGTTTGCGTTTGTGCTTGTAACGGTATTGAAGCCGCAAAACGCATTCCGTATAAAGCGCTTTGCTGGCGGTTCCGCAGCGATCACGGTCGCCGCGTATCTTCTGCTGTTTACGATGACGGCGTCCTCCGCGATGACGATTGCGCGCGAATGGAAAAGCGAGTATCAGGTCTACACAAAACAGGAAGCGGAGCTGTCCGAGCAAATCAAAGCCAATACCGAGCCGGACGCCGTGATCCTCGCAAACCAGTATCATTGGAACCTGGTCACGCCGCTCACCGGTCGAAGCATCGTAACCGGCACCGGAACGTTCCTCTATTATCACGGCATCGACAATTCGGAGCGCAGCGCGGATGTCGCCGAGATGTTTGAGGATCCGAAACATTCCGACGCGCTGTTCCGAAAATACGGCGTCGAATACGTGCTGATCAGCAACGCGGAACGCGGCAATTACGAGATCGACTACGGCTATTTCGAGCAGAACGGAACCGTCGTCGCACAAAACGATTCCGGGATCCTGTATCGACTCAATTACTAATACAAAAACGGTCGGAAATGCTCCGACCGTTCTTCTGTTCTTGGATTATTTGCAGTCCTGCTGCATGATGCTGATGATGGTCTGATCCGTTTCGACCATGCCTTCGGATGCGATCCGTCCGATGTTGCGCACCGTTTCATCGGCGTTCGGCGCAACGATGCCGTCGCCGCGGTAAAACTGCTGCTGATGCAGGTACATCTGGTAACCGAGTATGCCGGTGTCGATCGCCGCCGCGATCTTTGCGGCACAGGACGGCTTCGCTCCGTCGCAGATCGTGCCGGAGATCATGGCGATCGCGTTGACCAGCGTGTGCGCAACGACGGTTTCGTCCCCGCCCAACAGATACGCGATCGCGGCGCCTGCCGCACAGCCTGCGCTGATCGCGCCGCAGAATGCGGAAAGCCGACCGATGCCTGCCTTCTGATAGACCGTCAGAAGATCCGAAAGGATCATGGCGCGGTACATGCGCTCCGTTCCGATCGCGTAATGCTTTGCGTAGCAGATGATCGGAACCGATGCGGTGATTCCCTGATTGCCCGATCCGCAAAGGATCGCGACCGGCATTTCACAGCCGCTCATTCTCGCGTCGCTCCCCGCCGCCGCATAGGCTCTTGCGACCGTCTTCGCGTCGTTTACGTTTTCGGTCAACAGGACCTTGCCGATGTTCGCGCCGTAATCGTTCGCAAGCCCTTCCTCGCAAATCGCCATGTTATACTCGATCTGCATGTCCAAAAGATCCTTTACCTCGTCGAGATCGACGTTGTTCGCGTACTCCACGATATCGTGCAGGTTCATGCAGGACTTGTCGGTGAGGTTGTCTTCGCTCTGCGCAACGATCGGACGCTTTACGATCGCTTCGCCGTTCTTCATGATCTCGACGATGTTGGAATGATTGTTGGCGATCACGACGCGCGAGTAGGATGTGCGCGCGTACAGCGTGATGCTGATATACAGCGGGCAGCTCGTTTCCGCACAGGAGACGTCGATGTGGACCGTGTCGAGAAAATTGGCGACGGAAGCGCGCTGTTCATCCGTGACATGCCCGATGACCTGCATGCCCTTGTCCGCATCGCCGCAGATGATACCGGCGGCGACGGCGGCGCGGATGCCCTTTAATCCGTTGGTGTTGGGAACGACGACGCTCTTGACGTTTTTCAGAATGTTTCCGCTGACGGAAACGGTCACGGCGGTCGGCTGCATGCCTAAAACCTGATGCGCTTTTGCGGCGCAGTAAGCGATGGAAATCGGTTCCGTACAGCCGGTTGCCGGCATGATCTCCTCGCGCAGGATGCGCGAATATGCCTCCTGATTCCGAATACGCTCCATGAAATCCCCCTCGTATTGATCCAAAAGAAAAATGACGGTGAGCAAGCCGTAAGCCGAGTTCTGTCAAAGGACGATCATCTATCTAGACGGTTCGTTGCCGAACCGTTCAAGCGATTATAAAGAGCGTAGCGGGCAGCTATTGAATGCTCTCATTCCAATCTTGCACCGGGTGGGGTTTACAGAACGGACAAGTCGCCATGCCGTTGGTGAGCTCTTACCTCGCCTTTCCATCCTTACCCAAAAAATCGGGCGGTATCTTTCTGTTGCACTATCCTTGAAGTCGCCTTCACCGGGTGTTACCCGGCACCCTGCCCTGCGGTGCTCGGACTTTCCTCACCTCTAAAAAGAGCCGCGATCGTCTGTCTTACTCACCGTCAAACCTTATTCGTTATCTGCGTATAAAAGCCTGCCGCAATTCTCGCATTCGAGAATCATATCCTCGCCGACCAGCCGTCGGATCGCAAGGCTCGGCAGCGACATATTGCATCCGCTGCACTTGCCGTCGCGCACCTCCACGACCGGCATGTTATGATGCTGACGCACGCGTTTGTACCGCGTCATCAGGGAAGGGCTGACCTTCTTTTCAAGCTCCTCCATCTTGCGGTCTGCCGCAAGCATATCGATGGACGCGTCGTCCCGTTCCTTCTGGCAGACGATCTTCAGCTGATCGTATTCCTTTTTCGCCTTGACGCCCTGCTGACGGGTCTTCTGGAACTCGGCGATCGCTTCGTCGAGCGAACGGAACAGCTGCTTGATCTCCTTTTCGAGATTGCCCGCCTCGCGCTGGAGCTTTTCGATATCGTGACGGAACTCCGTCATCTCCTCGGATGTGCATTCCTCGTCGCCCTTCAGGGTCTCGAATTCGGAAGATTCAAGATCAAGACGGTCCAAAACAGCGGTGTGCTGCGCGTTCAGACGGGACATGGACGCGGAGAACGCCTCCATATCGTCGTTGAGCTTTGCAAGCGTCGCCTGCTGCTGTTTGATGAATTTCGCAAGCTTGTTCAGCTTGACGCGGTTTGCCGTCGTGCGAATCTCGTTTTCGATCTGCTGTTTTTCCAGATCTGCTTCCTGATACGCAAGCAATGCGGTCGGTCTGCTCATTGGGGTACCTCCTTATAGGCTGTACAGAGGCGCACAGCCCGTATGTGTTAAATCATATTGTACATCATTTTTTGCATTCTGTAAACGGGAAATTAACGGTTTCAGCACCGGATATTCCGTTTCATAATGCCCCATCACACAGCAGGCGACCCCGAGATGTTCGGCAAGCAGCGCCTGACTGTGTTTCATTTCGCCGGTCACGAACGCGTCACAGCCTGCTTCGGCAACCGCTTCGATATCTCCGCCGCCCGCGCCGCCGATCACGGCGACGGTCCCAACCGTTCGGGAAGGATCGCCGACGAATCTGCCCTTGGTATGCAGTACGGTTTCACAGAGACGGCAGAGCTCCGAAAACGGGATCGGCGCTTTCAGCGTTCCGATCCTACCGAGATTTTCGGGCGGGAGAGGTCTGACGTCTTCCAACGAGAGCAGATCGGCAAGGACGTCGTTGACGCCGCCGCTGCACGCGTCAAGGTTGGTATGCGCCGCAAAATGACCGACGCCGCCTTGGATCAGCTTATACGCCGCCGCGGTTTCGGGATCGTTTGGGGAGATCGATTTGATGGGATCCCAGAAGATCGGATGATGCGTCAGAACGAGATCGTACCCGCCCGTAACGGCTTCCTCGGCAACGCGCGCGGTCAGATCGAGCGCGACCAGAACCTTTTTGATTTCATCATGATCCGGCGCGATCAGCAGCCCGACGTTGTCATACTCCATTGCGAGCGCATGCGGCGCGACGGCTTCGAGCATTGCGGTAAAATCGGAAATATGCATGGTTCCTCCTATCTGATCGCCGACATGATCTGATGCAGCGCATCAACTTTTTTCTTCAGACGCTCTTCCCCTTCCGTTCCGAAGGCGGACTGAAGCATCGTTTCATGACTGCTCAGCTGCAGTTCGCAAAGCGGCAACAGAAGCGGATCGCGAACCGAAAACGCTTTGTACCCGACGTCGAAAAAGTCTTTCGGAAAGCCGTCCGGCAGCGGTTCCCTGCCGGTTCCGGGTTCTGCCTTGAACACCTGATAGAGCCGCCCGTGATCCGAAACGACGCAATCCTCAATGATCCGATATTCGTTTTCATAGAGGTATCTGCGAATATCGTCCTGCGCGCGCATCGGCTGCAGCACGATCGCCTTTGCGCCCATGAGCTTTAAACGGCAGGCGTCGAGAATACGACACATCAGCGTACCGCCCATTCCGAGGATCGCGATCGCGTCGCATTCGTTCGGGGCTAAGACCTGCAGTCCGTCGCCTGCGCGAAACGAAACGCGATCGGATAGCCCGACCCGCCCGATCAGCCATTTCGCCTTTTCGAGCGAGGGCTCGCTGATATCGCTTGCGATCACACGCCGACAGCAGCCGCTTTGCAGCAGCGCGGCGGTCAGCCTTCCGTGATCACAGCCGACGTCCGCAACGGTTTCGTAACCGTTCAGCATGGACAGCGCCGCAGAAAGACGCGGCGTGATGTGTACAAACCGTTCCTTCATATGCGGATCGGCTTGAGCGGCGCGACGGTATCGATCGGACCGCCGCCGAGGCACAGATCGCCCTGATAGAACACGACCCACTGCCCCGGCGTGACCGCGCGCTGCGGTCGGTCGAAGCGTACGTGAACGCCGCTTCCGTCGGTTTCGACCGTCACGCCCTGATCCGGCTGACGGTAGCGGAACTTTGCGGTACAGGCAAACGACGCCGACGGCGCGGCGCCCGCGATCCAGTTGACGGTATTGCTGTCGAGCGCGGTGGAATACAGTTCCTCGTGCTCGCCCTGCTGTACGATCAGAAGGTTCCGTTTAAGGTCCTTTCCGATGACAAACCAGCTTTCGCCGGTGCCGTCGTTTCGCCCGCCGATGCCGAGCCCTCTGCGCTGACCGAGCGTATAGTACATCAGACCGTCGTGCGTGCCGACCTTTACTCCGTGTTCATCCACTATATCGCCGCGCTGCGCAGGCAGATACTGCATCAGAAACTTTTTGAAATTGCGCTCGCCGATGAAGCAGACGCCGGTGCTGTCCTTCTTTAACGCATTGGAAAAATTCTGCTCCTTTGCGATCGCGCGGACCTCGCTTTTCAGCATGTCGCCGATCGGGAACACGACGCGTTCCAGCTGCTTACGCGTAAGCCCCGCAAGAAAATAGGATTGATCCTTTCCTGAATCCGCGCCGCGCATCAACAGCTTTTCCTCGTTCAATCGGCAGTAATGACCGGTGGCAAGCTGCCCTGCGCCGGTCGTCAGGGCGAAATCCAAAAACGCTTTGAACTTGATTTCGCAGTTGCAGAGCACGTCCGGATTCGGCGTTCTGCCCTTTTTGTATTCGTCCAAAAAGTAGGAGAACACGCGGTCGCGGTACTCCTTCGCGAAATTGACGGTATAGTAAGGAATGCCGATCGTTTCCGAGACGCTTCTCACGTCCGCGTAATCGGCAGTTGCGGTACAGACGCCGTCCTCGTCGTCCTCTTCCCAGTTTTTCATGAATATCCCGACAACGTCATGCCCCTGCTGCTTTAAGAGATAGGCGGCAACGGAGCTGTCGACGCCGCCGGACATTCCGACGACGATATGGCTCATGTTTCGGCGGAGATCAGCGTAAAGCCCGCGCCGTCGATCGCGGCGCGGATCTTCTCGACGTCCTCGACGCCTTCGATCTCACAGGTCCCGATCTCACAGGACGTTACCTTTGCGCCGAGCGCTTCCATTGCCTTCGTTACCTTTGCCACACAGTGCATGCAGCCCATGCCTTCGATCTTCAATATCATAAAAGAATCGCCTCCTTGTGTAGTATTATACCACAAAGGAGGCGATATTGAAAGGGCTTTTTGAAATTACATTGCGCTGCAGCCGCAGGAACGGTTGTTATTGCCGCAGCCGCATCCGTTTTCGCCGCCGCAGAAACGGGACAGCAGAAGCAGCCAGATCAGCGTATCGCAGGAAACGCCGCCCATTCCGTTGTCGTTGTCGCCGATGAGCAGAAGCAGCACGAGCAGCCAAGTAAGGTTCGTTCCGCCGAGATTGTTGAACATTTGATTGTCCTCCGTTTTTGATGATTCGACGTTTACCGTCGTTACAGTATTGTATGCCGACGGTTTCCTTTTGGTGCCGAATGTGCCGGTTTTTTGAAAGACCTTGACAAAATCCCGCGTTCGCATGATAATATCAAGGATAAACAAAGGAGAATACTTATGGAACAGAACACTTTTTCGATGGATAAAATTGTCGTGCTTTGCAAAAACCGCGGGTTCATCTTCGCAGGATCCGAGATCTACGGCGGCCTCGCCAATACGTGGGACTATGGCCCGCTCGGAACCCGACTGAAAAACAACGTCAAGGACGCATGGCGCAGGAAGTTCATTCAGGAACGGCGCAACAGCTTTGAAGTGGACGCCGACATTCTGATGAATCCCCGCGTCTGGGAGGCAAGCGGCCATGTCGCAAGCTTCGCCGACCCGCTGCTCGACTGCAAAGAGTGCAAGATGCGCTTCCGCGCGGACAATCTGATCGACGACTTCGATCCCGAAGCGCATGCCGACGGTATGACCAAGGAGCAGATGTTCGACTATATCAAGGCGCATCATATCCCCTGCCCCAACTGCGGCAAGCATAATTTCACCGATATCCGGGAATTCAACCTGATGTTCCAGACCTTCCGCGGCGTTACCAACGACGCGAAGTCCGTCATCTATCTGCGCCCGGAGAACGCGCAGGGCGAATACGTCAACTACCTCAACGTACAGCGTGCCATGCGCACGAAGCTCCCCTTCTCCATCGGTCAGATCGGCAAGGCGTTCCGCAACGAGATCACGCCGGGCAACTTCACCTTCCGCACGATAGAGTTCGAACAGATGGAGTTCCAGACCTTCTGCAAGCCCGGCACGGACAGCGAGCTCTATGAGTTCTTCAAGCAGTTCGGCAAGGAGTTCTTCATGTCTCTCGGCATCCCCGAAGAGCACCTGCGCTTCCACGACCATGAGAAACTGGCGCACTACGCGAAGGCTGCCTGCGACATCGAATTCCTCTTCCCGTTCGGCTGGGGCGAGATCAACGGCACGCACAACCGCACCGACTTCGATCTGAACCGTCACCAGGAGTACAGCGGTCAGAAGCTCGATTACATCGATCCCTTCACGAACGAGCGCTACGTACCCTATATCATCGAATCCACCTACGGTCTCGACCGTACGGTGCTTGCCCTGCTCTGCGAGGCATACGATGAGGAGGTCGTGGACGCGGAGAAGAACGACGTGCGCGTCGTGCTGCATCTGCACCCCTCCGTCGCTCCCATCAAGGCTGCCGTGCTGCCGCTGTCCAAGAAGCTGGCGGAGCCCGCGCTTGCCATCCGCGACGAGCTTGCGAAGTACTTCATGGTCGAATATGACGAAACCGGCTCCATCGGCAAGCGCTATCGCCGCGCCGATGAGATCGGCACGCCGTTCTGCATTACATACGATTTCGATTCCGAAAGCGATCATTGCGTGACCGTGCGCGACCGCGACACCATGGAACAGGTCCGGCTTCCGATTGCGGAGCTGCGCGCCTACATCGAACAGAAACTCAACGCCTGAGAACATTGCCCCCGCAAAAACGGGGGCTTTTTGAAATGGAACTGAACGGAACCGTACAATCGATCATCTTCCGCAACGCGACAAACGGGTATACCGTGCTGTCGCTGCTTCCCGACGGCGAAAAACAGCCGATGACGTGCGTCGGCGTTCTGCCGCTGATCAACGTGGGAGACAGCGTTGCGCTCGTCGGCGATCAGACGTATCATCCGAGATTCGGCGCGCAGTTCAAGGTGCTGTCCTATGAACGAAAAGCGCCGTCGAGCAACAGCGCGATCATCAAGTACCTCGAAAGCGGCGTCGTACGCGGCGTCGGTCCCGCTATGGCGCGTGCGATCGTGAGCACGTTCGGCATGGACACGCTCGACATTCTCGAATCTCAGCCGGAACGTCTCGTCGAGGTTCCGGGGATCGGCGCGAAAAAAGCGAAGATGATCTCGGAATCGTTCCGTGAAAAGAAGCTGTTCCGTGAGGTCCTGCTAAGCCTCGAACCGTACGGCGTGACCGTCGGACAGGCGTATAAGATGATGCAGACGTACGGCGAGCTTTGCCTTGCGAAGGTGCAGGAAAATCCGTATCAGCTGATCGACGATATCGACGGGATCGGCTTTCTCACCGCGGACCGGATCGCGACGCATGTTGCGGGCTTTGAGGAGGATTCCCTTGCAAGGCTGATGGCGGGCATTCGATACTGCCTGCAGCAATCGCGCGACGAGCGCGGCGATATGTTCCTGCCCTATGAGACGCTCATTTCCCGCGCGGTCAGTCTTTTAGGCGCATCGACGGAGCGCATCAAGGAAACCGTCGAATGGATGGAAGACGGAAGCGATCTTCTCCGCTGTGAGATCAACGGCGTCGACGCGGTCTATCTCCCTTACCTTTTTAAGATCGAAGACTATATCGCCAAAAAGCTTTTGCAGCTGGACGCCCCGCCGATCTATGAACAGTGGGATCTGAACCGCTGGCAAAAGCAAGTCGGCATGGAGCTGTCCGAGGAGCAGGAGCAGGCGGTGCTGCTTGCGCTGACGAGCGGCGTTTCCATCATCACCGGCGGTCCCGGTACCGGCAAAACCACGATCGTTCGCTGCATCCTTGACGCGATGCAGGAGGGCGGCTACCTTGTTGAGCTCGCTGCGCCGACCGGTCGCGCCGCAAAGCGCATGACGGAGGCGACCGGAAGCGAAGCAAGGACGATCCACCGGCTGCTTGAATACATTCCGGGCGAGGGCTTTCAGCGTAACCGCGACAACCCCTTGCTTGCGGATATGGTGATCGTTGACGAGATGTCCATGGTCGACGCGCCGCTGATGTACGCGCTTTTACAGGCGCTGACCAAGGGCACGCGGCTTGTGCTGGTCGGCGATCGGGATCAGCTGCCGCCCGTGGGCTGCGGCAATGTGTTCTCGGACGCGCTGTCCTCCGACATGCTCCCTTCCTTCCGACTGACCGAGATCTTCCGGCAGGCGCAGCGATCGAACATCGTACGCAACGCGCATCTGATCAATAACGGCAGAATGCCGGTGCTCGTCGATCGCGAATCGGATTTTCTGTTCGAGGAAATTCCGAGCATCGACCGCATCCGTGCGCGGCTTGTGGAGCTGATCCAAAGGGAATTGTCGAAGCTCGGCACGAGCGATCCCATGATGGACATTCAGGTGCTGGTACCGATGAAGTCGGGACCGCTCGGCGTTGTGGAACTGAACAAGCTTTTACAGGACGTCTGCAACCCTTCATCCCCGATGAAAAATGAGCACGCCTCCGGGAATACCGTGTTCCGCGAAGGCGATAAGATCATGCAGATCCGAAACAATTATAAGGTCGAATGGCGAAAGGGGCAGCGCGTCGGCGGCTACGAGGAGGGCTCCGGCGTGTTCAACGGCGATCTCGGCACAATCCTTCGGATCGATCCGCGCGAGAAATACGCCGTGATCGCGTTTGACGACGGGCGGGTCGCGGAATACGCGTTCGCGCAGTTTGAAGAGATCGATCTTGCGTACTGCATAACAATCCATAAGAGTCAGGGGTCGGAATTCTCGACGGTCCTCCTCCCCCTTGCGGGCGGTCCCATGCCGCTTCTTACGCGAAATCTTCTGTATACCGCCGTGACGCGCGCGAAAAAGCTCGTATACGGGATCGGACGCAGCGACACGGTCGCGCGCATGATCGCCAACGCGCAGCGAAACGATCGCAACACTGGATTAATGGAAAGGCTGATCGAATATGCCGGTTTCGGAACGGATCAAAACTGACCTGAACTTTCTTGCGGACGCGCTGATGCCCGGTCCGTATCGCTGCTTTCTGTGCCTTGAAGAGGATATGATCGGCGAGGACGGGCTTTGCGACGCGTGCCGCGCCGAGCTCAAATACCTTCCGAATCCCACTTACCTCGCGCCGCTGGACGGCGTTACGATCGGGCTCCAATACAACGACAAGCTCTCCTCCGCGGTCATGCGGTTCAAAAAGGGCGGGCAGAAAGCCTACGCCGGATTCTTTACGCAGTACCTTTCGGTGCCGGAAGAATGGCAGGCTGATATGCTCATCCCGGTTCCGATGCATCCGTACAGAAGATGGCGAAGAGGGTTCAATCATACCGAGCTGCTCGCTTCCTATCTTTCCGCATCGGTCGGCGTCCCCTATTCCTCCAAGCTCCTGTTCAAGATCAGAAACACGCGCGAACAAAAGGCGTCGCTGGGTCCCGCCGAGCGCAGACGCAATATCCGCGGAAGCTTTGCGTGCGACCCGCTCGTCAAGGGCATGCGCATCGTGCTGATCGACGACGTGTTTACGACCGGCGCGACGGTCTATGAATGCGCAAAGGTTCTGAAGCAGGCAGGTGCAAAGAAGGTCTACCTTTCGGCGGTGACCTCGCCTGCGCACTGACGGAGCACGGCGTATTTGTCGTGCGTCGCCTTGCCGCCGCGCAGATGCCGCTCCGCCTTGTTCACGTTCAGCACGTTTCGTACAAGACGGTATAACCCGGGATTGATCGTTCTCAGCCGTTCCGTGACGTCCTTGTGCACCGTGCTTTTGCCCACGCACAGCGCTTTTGCCGCGTCCCTTACGGTCGCCTTATGGTCGACGATATACTGCGCTTCCTCACATACGCGTTCTTCATACCAGTTCAATGAAAATACCCCCATATGCGTTCTTGTAAAGCATATGGGGGCAAGCTGTTTTTATGTCAGAAAGATTCGATGTTGACCGCCTTGATCGGTCCGTTCGGAAGACTCCGAAGATGTTCGGAATCGAAGCGGCGGAAGCCCGTTTCGCGGTCGCTGAAGCAGTATTCCACAAAGTTGTCGCCGATGGACTTGCTCAATGGAAGCGTCTTTCCGACGGTCTCCGCAAGCGTGACGCCGATGTCGATCAGCTGTACGCCGGGCAGCGTTTCGCGGATCGTATCGATCAGGAACGGATAGTGCGTGCAGCCGAGGATCAGCGTGTCGATATCCGTATTGCGGATCGGCGAAAGATAGCGCTCCACGATCATCTTTGAGATCGGGTCGTCCTCGCGGAAGCCGTTTTCGATCAGCGGCACGAACAGCGGACACTCGATGCCGGACACGGTGCAGTCCGGATAGCGCTCGTTGATGTAGTTCGAATACGCGCTGCTGTGGACGGTTGCGTGCGTGCCAATCACGCCGATGTGTCTGGTCACGGTGAGATTTGCGGCGGCGTCGCAGGCAGGCTCGATGACACCGATGATCGGGATCGGGAACGTCTTATGCAGCTCGGACAGCGCGATCGCGGAAACCGTGCCGCAGGCGACGACGATCGCCTCGACGTCCTTGGACAGCAGAAAACGCACGTCCTGCTCCGCATAGTGCATGATAGTTTCGACGCTGCGCGAGCCGTACGGGACGCGTGCGGTGTCGCCGAAATAAATGATCGATAAGCCTTTGTTTGCGGCGCAGATCGCGTTCAGGACGGTCAAACCGCCCAAGCCGCTGTCGAATACGCCAATTCTGTGTAATGCAGTCATATTGCCTCTTTTGCAGGATTTTCTGCTATTCTACCACGTCTTTTCGGATTCTGCAACATTCTTTGTACAATCGCTGTTCTGTAAAAAGAAAACGGATGGTGCGCTGACCGTCCGTTTTCATCGGTTATTCGTGATAAAGCAACCGTCGGTATCCGTCGTCCGAAGCCTCGTAAACGGCTTCGACGTCGGCGTCCAGCAGGTCAAAATGCGGATCGTCCGACCGGTAGCTTACGCAGGTTCCGCAGCTTGACGAGAGCGAACGCGGGACCGGCGCCATCTTCGCTTCGATCCCGGCATTCTTCAATGCGCGATGGGACAGCAGCGCGGAGGCGTGCGTGTAGAACGTTGCGATACAGATCATTTCCAAAGCGTCATACGATAGTCGCCCGCGGATTCCTCCGTGCGGACTTCGTAGTGCTGCGACGCCGCAAACCGCGTGATGTTGCCGACGGCCGTCATGTTATCGACAAGCACCTCGATCGTTTTGGGCTGATTCTTCTTGACTTCGCGCTGCACCATCAGCACGGGCATCGGGCAGCTCAGACCTCTTGCGTCGATCATAATAAACCTCCTTATGCTTTTTGGCTCTTGGAATTGAATACGGACAGCAATGCAAGGATCGCAAATCCGGCGATCAGGACCCAAAGCACGGGACCCTGGCCGATACCGTTTGCACTGGAGGCAAGACCGAAGTTATGCGAAACCGCAGCGCCCGCCATAAAGCCGAACACCGTGATCGCGGAATCGCTGTTGCCTTCGCCCGCGAGGATCAGCTGACGCAGCGGGCAGCCGCCCAAGAGAACGCTTGCCCAACCGACGAGCGCCATGCCGAGGAAGTTGTAAAGACCGTCGGTATGCGCGACCGGCTGACCTTCCATGCCGAAGTGGAACTTGCCGAGGATCAGGTTGCCGATCACAACGGTGCAGATGATCGCGAGGAATCCGTATACCAGATGGAAATCGCGGAACATGACCGCGTCACGAACGCCGCCCGCCATGCAGAGACGGGAACGCTGGCAGAGCGCGCCGACGACGAGCGCGATCAGAAGCGCGGCAATCCACGGCGCCCGCATGCTGCCGGGACCTTCGGTGCTCTTTGCAAACAGCTCGGTGACGAGAGACAGGATGAACAGAACGACCAGCAGGATCGGGAAGAACAGACCTTCCGCCGTTTTCTGCTTATACGCACGGTTCAGAGAGAAGCCGAGCCGCAGCGGGACCGTGCCGATCAGGATGCCGACGGCAAAGCCCGCAAGACCGATCAGCGCATTGACGTCGCCGCCGCCGATACGGATGACCATGCGAAGCGGACAGCCTAAGAACACGAGCGCGCCGATCATGACGAGCATGCCGAGGATGAATCTCGTAAACGGTGCGGATCCGCCCTGCGGACGCCATTCCTTCTTGATCAGAGCCATGCACATCGAACCGATGACCAGACCGACGATCTCCGGACGGAAATACTGAACGACCGCCGCCGAGTGGAACTTCAGAGCGCCGGTGATATCACGTTCGAAGCATGCAATACAGAATCCCATGTTTGCCGGATTTCCGAGATAGGACAGAATGACTGCCGCCGCACCGGTGACGATACCGGTCACGATGATCAGCCAATGTCTTTGGAGAAAACCGACGAACCCCTTTTTCGTGTTTTCCATAGATTGTTCTCCTTCCTCATTTCGCTATTTCCTTGCGGGAATAACGATCTGGTGTTATAATAACATATATGAGCGTTATTTGCAAGCGAGGATAACGAAAAATGAGAACGGTTTATCTGGATAATGCTGCCACTTCCTTTCCGAAGGCGCCGGGCGTCTCGGACGCAATGAAGCGGTTTTTGGACGAAAGCTGCTCCAATATCGGTCGCGGAAGCTACGAACGCGCACAGGACGCGGGGCTTTCCGTCATCGAAACGCGCGAGAAGATCCGCGCGATGTTCGACTGCCCGGACGCAAAGCATGTCATCTTTACGGGCGGCATGACGGCGTCGCTGAACACGGCGATCAAGGGATTTGTGCGCCGCGGCGATCGGGTCCTCGTCTCCTCCTTTGAGCACAACTCCGTGCTGCGTCCGCTGGTGCAGATCGGCGCAGATATCGTTCGGATCCCCTCCACGTCGGACGGCGTTTCCGATTTGTCGCGCTTGCCCGACGATCTCTCCTCCTTCCGTCTTTGCGTGCATACATTTGCGTCCAATGTGAGCGGCATGCTACAGCCTGTAAAAGCGCTGTCCGAAGCGCTGAAGCAGGCAGGCGTTCCGTTGGTGATCGACGCGGCGCAGGCTGCCGGGCATGTTCCCTTTTCGATGCGGGATCTCGGCGCAGCGGCGCTTTGCATGCCTGCGCACAAAGGGCTTCTTTCCGCGCAGGGGCTCGGCGTGCTTTGCCTGACGCCGGACTTTGCGGACCGGCTTGAACCGCTGATCGCGGGCGGCACGGGCTCCGTTTCGGATCGGCTTGAGATCCCGTCCTTCTACCCCGACAGGCTTGAAGCGGGAACGCTGAATCTTCCGGGCATCATGGGACTTCGCGCAGCTCTCGATTCGATCGATACGGAGCGGATCCGCGCGCATGAACAGAAGCTGAACGCAATGTTTCTTCAGGCGGTTTCGAACCTTTCGGACGTACGTCTGCTCGGCTCCGCCGACCCGGAAGAGCGCGTCGGCGTCTATTCCTTGGATTTTATCAAGCAGGACAATGCCGAGGTCTCCTACCGCCTCGAATCGGAATACGGCATCCTTACGCGGTGCGGTCTGCACTGCGCGCCGGACGCACACCGCGCACTCGGAACGTTTCCGAAGGGGTCGGTCCGGTTCAGCATTTCTCCGTTTACGACCGAAGAGGAGATTGCGTTCTCCGTTCGGGCGATCGAACAAATCCGATAAAATATATCATTATTAAAGCGCCGTACCGGGCGCTTTTTTATTGCAGAATCATACGAACCGTTGTATAATCATAATGTATCTGCTTACAAAAGCGAAGGAGGATATTTATGAAACAGATTCAGGTAGCTATTTGGGGATTCGGTGCAATGGGCAGCGGTATCGCAAAGGTCCTGCTGACCAAAAAGGGCGTTGAGATCACCGGCGTATGCGACATCCATCCCGACCGCGTCGGCAAGAGCATCTATGATCTCTTAGGCGTGGAGCGCGGCGACCGCAGCGACGTGAAGGTCATCGGCGACATCGACGCGGCGTTGACGCCGAAACCCGATCTGTGCATCCTTGCGACGGATTCCTTTACGAAAAAAGCATATCCGAAGATCTGCCACTTGATCGAAAAGGGCGTAAACGTCATTTCGACCGCAGAGGAAATGAGCTATCCGCGCGCGCAGAATCCCGAGCTTGCCGATAAGATGGACGCGCTTGCAAAGGGCGCTGGCGTATCTGTACTCGGTACGGGAATCAATCCGGGACTCATGATGGACCTTCTCGCGATCTGCCTTTCCGGCTGCATGACGGACGTTGAGCACGTTCTGTGCAAACGCGTCAACTCCCTCTCCCCCTTCGGCCCCGCCGTTATGGAAGAGCAGGGCGTCGGTCTTACCGTCGAGCAGTTTGAAGAAGGCTGCAAGAACGGTACGCTTGCGGGTCACGTCGGGTTCGCGGAATCCGTCGGCATGATCGGCGAAGCGCTCGGCTTTGAGATCGACCGCTTCGAACAGCAGATGAAGCCGATCGTCACGACCGTCGACCGCAAGTCCCCCTACGGCTTTGCAAAGGCGGGCGACGTCGCGGGCGTCAACATGACCGGTCAGGGCTATATCGGCGACAAAGTCATCATCGACATGATCCACCCGCAGCAGATCGAGCCGGAGATGGAAGGCACCTTCACGGGCGACTACATCACGCTCACCGGCACGCCGAACGTGAACATGCAGATCAAGCCGGAGGTCAACGGCGGCATCGGCACGATCGCAATGTGCGTCAACATGATCCCGCACGTTCTGAACGCGACCCCGGGTCTCAAGACGATGATCGATCTGCCCGTTCCTCACGCGATCATGGGCGATATGCGCAACTATCTGAATAAATAAGGAGCTTGCTATGGCAAAGAAAAACGATTGGGTACAGGTTCATATCGACGTTCTGAAGCCTGAAGAACGCGCTTCGAACATCCCCGAGGACACGCGTCACGTCCCGCTGGAAATGTGGGTCAAGGGACATCTGCAGAACGACGAAGCGGAGCTCGGCGATACGGCCACGGTCGTGACCAAAACGGGTCGCACGGTCGAAGGCACGCTCTGCGCCGTGAACCCCTGCTTTACGCACAACTTCGGCGAATACGTTCCGGAGCTCGATACGATCGAAGAAACCGTAAAGACCATTCTTTTCGGAGGTGATGAACGTCATGCGTGACAACAGCTATTCCGCCGTTATGGCGCGTAAAAACGAGATCATGAAGCGTGCGGTCGGCATGGACTACGATCTGTTCGAGTCCGGCTCCATCGCGTTTGACTATGAGGCAATGATGGCGGCGACGGGTTATACGCTCGACGCGGTACGCAAGATCCAGACCGAGGAGTTTCAGATCGGCAACACGCCGCTGTATGAGCTCAAGAACCTGACCGCGCTTGCGCGCGCCTGCGCGCCGCAGGGCATGGGCGCCCGCATCTTCGTTAAGGACGAAGCATCCAACCTGTCCGGCAGCTTCAAGGTCCGCCGTGCGGCGACGAGCATCCATCAGGCGAAAAAGATGGGCTACAAGGGCGTCATCTCCGCAACGAGCGGCAACTATGGCGCGGCGGTTGCGGCATGCGCCGCAAAGGCAGGCTTAAAGTGCATCGTCGTGCAGGAATGCTTCGATTCGAAGGGCATCGGTCAGCCGGAGATCATCGAAAAGGCGCGTAAGTGCGAAGCGTTGGGCGCCGAGGTCGTGCAGCTCACCGTCGGTCCCGAGCTCTTCTATATGTTCCTTCGCATGCTCGAGGAGACCGGCTACTTCAACGCGTCCCTGTATACGCCGTTCGGCATTGCAGGCGTGGAAACGCTGGGCTATGAGATCGCACAGCAGTGCCGTCTGATGCTCGGCAGAGATCCCGATATGGTCGTCTGCACCAACGCGGGCGGCGGCAACCTCACCGGCACGGCGCGCGGTCTTCTGAAAGCCGGCGCGAAGTCCGAGGTCGTCGCGGCAAGCGTCAACCTTTCGGGTCTGCATATGGCGAGCGATCACCAGTTCAATCTGAAATCCTTCACGACCGGACACACGGGCTTCGGCATGCCGTTCTCGACATGGCCGGACCGCAGCGACGTTCCGAGAAGCGCGGCAAGACCGCTCCGCTATATGGATCGCTACGTGACGGTCAATCAGGGCGAGGTCTTCTATACCACCGAGATGCTCGCTGCGCTCGAAGGTATGGAAAAGGGTCCCGCCGGCAACACGTCGCTTGCGGCTGCATTTGCGCTTTCGCAGACCATGCCGAAGGATAAGATCATCGTCGTGCAGGAGACCGAGTATACCGGCGCGGGCAAGCATGTCAACGCACAGCTCAGCTTTGCAAGAAGCAACGGCATCGATATTCATTTCGGCAATCCCGAGGATGAGGTTCCCGGAAAGAGCATCATTCTCCCCTCCCATCCCTCGATGATCAAGGCGCGTCCCGCCGATATGACGCATCTTCGCGCGTCGCTGATCCGCAACGCCCTGAAGATGACCGGCAAGGAACCGACCGACGCGGACATCGACTTCCTTGCAGAGGAAACCAAGACGGACAGAACATTTGTAAAGGAGCATCTAGCATGAAACGCAACGACGACTTTGAAACAAGAAGAGAGCATTTGAAGGGGCTCTCCGACGCGGAGCTGGAAAACCGCTTCTGGTCGCTGATCGACGAGCTGACCTCGCCGCTTCTGAAGCTCGGCTATGAGAACACGACGCCCGCCATTGAGCGCAGCGTGCTGCTGCGCATGGGCTTTTCTTCGCTCGAAGCAAAGGCGCTTGTCGAGGGCTGCATGGAGCATAACCTGATGGAGCACGGCGCGGGCAACGTCGTCTACCGCCTCTCGAAAAAGGACGGCACGGACGTTCGTACGGCGGGTCTCAAGCTGATTGAAACCGCGGCGTGGGAGGAAGCGGAAGCATTGTTCGGAGGTGAAAACGCATGAGCGAATATAAACTCGATAAGGACACCAAGATCGACGTCGCAAAGGTTCTTGAAGACCTCGAGCATTATCATCCGCGCCGCCGCGGCTGGACATGGCGCGAGCCGCAGCCCGGTCTTGAAATGGGTCCGTTCACCTATCAGGACGCAAGCAAGCCCTTAAAGGACAGCGTCGGACTTCCCCCTGCCCACTATTTCGGCGACATCGACCCGCAGCCGCTCCCCGTCATCACGACGGAGATCGCTTCCGGCAGATTTGAGGACGACATCCGCCGTATGCGTATGGCGGCGCACCACGGCGCGGATCACATTATGGTCATCCGTACCGCGGGTCAGAGCCACTTCGACGGACTGATCGAGGGCACGCCGCAGGGTATCGGCGGCGTTCCGGTCACGCGCAAGCAGGTCCGCGCACAGCGCAAGGCGCTCGATATGATCGAGGATGAGGTCGGCCGTCCGATCAACTATCACAGCTATGTTTCCGGCGTTGCAGGCCCGGACATCGCGGTCATGTTCGCCGAGGAAGGCGTGAACGGCGCGCATCAGGACCCGCAGTACAACGTCATCTACCGCAACATCAATATGGTGCGTTCGTTCGTCGACGCATGCGAATCGAAAAAGGTCATGGCGTGGGCGGATATGGCGCAGATCGACGGCGCGCACAACGCGAACGCAACCGCGCGCGACGCGTGGAAGGTCATGCCGGAGCTGATGGTACAGCACGGCATCAACGCGCTGATCTCCGCAAAGGTCGGCATGAAGAAGAAAAACATCTGCCTCTCCACCGTTCCTCCGACAGCAACGCCGGGTCCGTGCATCCATATGGACCTGCCCTATGCGGTCGCGCTTCGCGATCTGTTCCATGAGTACCGCATGCGCGCGCAGATGAACACCAAGTATATCGAAGCGTCCACGCGCGAAGCGACGGTTACCCATGTGCTGAACATGGTCATTTCGAAGCTCACGAGCGCGGATATCCAGAGCACGATCACTCCGGACGAGGGACGCAACGTGCCGTGGCATATCTACAACATCGAAGCGTGCGACACCGCAAAGCAGGCGCTGATCGGTATGGACGGACTGATGGATATGGTTGAGCTCAAAAAGGACGGCTATCTTCGCGAGAAGGCGCGCGAGCTCAAGGAACGCGCAGTGCTGTTCCTCGAAAACATGATCGAGCTCGGCGGTTACTTCAACTCCGTCGAGGAAGGCTTCTTCGTCGACTCCGGCATGTTCCCCGAGCGCAACGGCGACGGCATCTCCCGCAAGATCGACGGCGGCATCGGCGTCGGTACGGTCATCAAGCGCGCGGCGGATTACTGCGCGCCGGTCACCGCGCACTACGGCTACAACAACGTTGCGCAGTACGATCCGGACGCAGTCGACGATCCCGCTAAGCTCATCGGCGGCTGCACCTTTGAATGCCCCGAAAAGATCCAATATATCGACGAGCTCGACGAGACCGACAACGTCTATCTCCGTATGGACGAGGTCAAGGACTTTGCCGGTCCTGACGCGAAGCTCATCAAGCCGGAAATGGAATGGCTTGCGGATGGCACCGTCATGCTGACAATGTTCTTCCCCACCGACGTGCGGCACGCGGAAGCGGCGGCGCTGGAGATCGGTAAAAGGATGAACCTTGTCGACTGCGAGGTCATCAACCGCGAGATCATGCACCGTGCCGAAGGTACGCGCATCGAGATGAAGGGCAAGGTCAACTTTGCGATCAACATGGACGAGCTGCAGCTGCCCACCGTTCCTGACGTGCTGAGCGACGACGAACTTTGGGAAGCGATCGACAAGAAGCCCATGCGCATCGTAGCGGGCACAATCGGCGACGACGAGCATTCCGTCGGTCTTCGTGAGATTCTGAACATCAAGCACGGCGGCATCGAAAAGTACGGCATCGAGTGCATTTATCTCGGAACCTCCGTCCCGCCCGAAAAGCTCGTGCAGGCGGCGATCGAAACGAACGCGGACGCGATGCTGGCGTCCTGCATCATTTCGCACGACGATATCCATTATAAGAATATCGCAAAGGTCGACCGTATCGCGCGTGAAATGGGCGTTCGCGACAAGCTGATGTTCGTTGCGGGCGGCACGCAGGTCACCGATGAGGGCGCGCGTGAAGCGGGCGCGGACGTCGGCTTCGGACGCGGATCACACGGAAATCATGTCGCGACGTTCCTTGTCAAGGAGCGCGCAAGAAGAGAACAGAATGCACGTTAACGTACTGGTAGCAGAAATCGGATCGACTACGACGATCGTCAACGCGTTTGACGGTCTCGGTTCAACGGCCCCTTCCTTCGTCGCGCAGGGCAAGGCGCCCACGACGGTTTTGGACGGGGACGTGCGGATCGGGCTTCAGAACGCGGTTGACGATCTTCTTTCGCATACCGATGAACATGCGCTGACCTACGATCGCATGCTTGCGTCCGGGTCGGCGGCAGGCGGACTCAAGATGACGGTCCACGGACTGGTCCGCGATATGACGGTTCGAGCGGCGGAAGCGGCGGCGCTCGGCGCAGGCGCAATCATTGTACAGACGACCGCGGGCAAGATGAACGAATTCGACGTCGAGGACCTCAATGCCGCGCGTCCGAATCTGATCCTGCTTGCGGGCGGTACGGATTACGGCGAGCGCGAGACGGCGGTTTACAACATGCGTATGATCGCAAACAGCGGTCTGAAGACGCCGGTGATTTATTGCGGCAATGTACAGAACCGCACGGTCATTTCGCATATCGCCGGGGAAAACGGGATCCCGCTCTCGATCGCGGACAACGTTTATCCGAAGCTTGACGAGCTGAACGTCGAATCCGTGCGCAGGGTCATTCACGCGATGTTCGAAAAGCACATCGTGAACGCGCCCGGCATGGAACACATCCGCGACATGGTGAACGGCTCAATTCTCCCGACGCCCGGCAGCGTCATGCTCGCCGCGCAGCTTCTGTACGATGAGATCGGCGATCTTGCGGTCATCGACATCGGCGGCGCAACGACGGATGTGCATTCGGTTACGGACGGATCGGTCGACATCGTTTCGATGATGACCACGCCGGAGCCGAAGGCAAAGCGCACCGTGGAGGGCGATCTCGGCCTTTACATCAACGCGCACAATCTGGTCGATCGGATCGGCGTCGATGTGCTCGATCGTGAGCTGATGATCGACACTGCGTCTGTCATGCGCGAATATCTTCCGATCCCCAAGACCGAGAACCAGTTCAAGCTGACGGAACGGCTTTGCCTCGAAGCGGGGTTGGTCGCGCTCGATCGGCACGCGGGAAAGCTTCGGCATCTGTATACGCCGCAGGGCAGACGCACAATCGCCGAGGGCAAGGACCTGACGGCGATTCGCTGGCTCGTGGGAACCGGCGGCGCGCTGACAAGGCTTCCGCATCACACCGCGCTGTTACGGGCGATCGCGGACTGCAACAAGAGCCGTATGCAGTTGTTCCCTTCCCCGGGAACGGTTCGTACGCTCGTGGATAACGATTACATCATGGCGTCGATCGGCGTCCTCTCGAAGGAGGATCCTGACGCGGCGCTTCGCCTTTTGAAGGAGAGCATTCGATGGGACACAATCCAACACTGATCATTGACAGAAAAAAACTGCTTCACAATATGCGGCTGCTGGTGAGCATGGCGCATGAGGAAGGCGTTCGGATCGCTCTCGTTTCAAAAGTCGTTTGCGCGCATCCGGCTGTGATCGACTGCATCAATCACAGCAGAGCCGACATGCTTGCGGATTCGCGTGCGGAAAATCTTCTGCGTTCCGAAACAAGCCTTCCGAAGCTGATGCTTCGCGTGGGCATGCCGGAGGCGGCGGATGAGATCGTCCGCGCGTCTGACGTGAGCCTCGAAAGCGAGAAGGCAACGGTCCTTGCGCTGCAGGACGCCGCCGCACGCCAGAACAAGGTGCATCGCGTGATCCTGATGATCGACCTCGGAGACCTTCGCGAAGGAATTTTCTTCCGCAATTGGGACGAGATCCTTGCGTTTGCAAAGACGGTCAAGGCTTGTCCGAACCTTGAGCTGTACGGCACGGGGACCAACCTCACCTGCTATGGCTCGGTCCTGCCGGACCGGGAAAATCTCGGCATCCTTGTGCAGATCACGGAGCGGCTTCGAAAGAAGCTTGACCTCCCCATCCCCATCATTTCGGGCGGAAACAGCACGTCCGTTCAGCTCTTGCTCGACGGCACGCTTCCGAAGGGTGTCAACCATCTGCGCCTCGGCGAATCCGTCATGTGCGGCATGATCCCCGGCACGTATACGCCGATTCCCGGCTGTTATCAGGATGCGTTTCGACTCGACGCGACGATTGTGGAATGCAAGGAAAAACCGTCGTATCCCATCGGCACGCTCAGCAAAAACGCGTTCGGCGAAACGGTTACGTACATCGACAAGGGCATGATGAAACGCGGCATTGCGGCGATCGGCAGACAGGACGTGCGCATAGACGGGCTGACCCCGCTCGATCCGAACGTCGAGATCCTCGGCGCAAGTTCCGATCATCTTTTGCTCGATCTTACGAAATGCGACTATCGCGTCGGCGACACGGTTTCCTTCGGCGTCGATTACGGAGCGCTGCTTTCGGCGAGCACGAGCGCCTACGTCCGTAAGGAGGTCGTCGGACTTTGAGCACGCTTCACTATAAGGTGCATTCGGTCGAATCCGTCAAATCCACGAACACGACGGTCAAAGCGCTTGCCAAGGAAGGCGCGCCGGAGGGCTATGTGCTCGTCGCGTCCTTGCAGACGAACGGACGCGGCAGGCTGAACCGCGTGTTCTTTTCCCCAAAGGGGACCGGTTTATACGTTTCGATCCTGCTAAGACCGACTTGTCCTCTGCCGCCTTATGCGCTCACCTGCATGGCGGCGGTCGCACTGCGTGAGACGGCTGCGGAATTCAACGTCCCGTGCAGCATCAAGTGGGTCAACGATCTCTACGTGAACGGGAAAAAGGCCGCGGGGATCTTAGTCGAAAGCGCATTGGATCGCGACGGCGGGTTTCTCTATGCTGTCGTCGGCATCGGCGTCAATCTGTTTCTGCCGGAGGGCGGGTTCCCGCAGAACATCGAGAACACCGCAACCGCGCTGTTTTCCGATCCGCCGGATGAGGAAGTGAGAAAGCAGTTTCTAAAAAAGCTGCTCCTCCGGTTTAAGCAGCATTACGATCGCCTTCCGGAGATCGATTTTTTCGATGCGTACCGCGAAAACCTGATCGGGATCGGAAAAGAGGTCATGGTATCGGGAGCGGACGGCGTGCGGTTCGGAACAACCGTCGGCGTCGATCGCTCGTTCCGGCTTCTGGTACGCTTTCCGGATGGGTCGGAGGAAGCACTTGACCGCGGAGAAATCTCGCTTTTATGAACGTACCGTATACCCTTGCCCGGTATACGGTATTCTCTAAGAGAATCCGATAAATTCCTTGAAAAAACCGAAAGCGTCATGTATACTGTTACATGAAAATTTTTCGGAGCTCAGCATGATACAATTCGATCACGTTACATTCCAATACGAAAAAGCCGAAACGCCCGCGCTTACGGACGTCAGCCTTGTCATTGAACAGGGCGAGTTTGTCACGATCGTCGGGCATAACGGCAGCGGCAAAAGTACGCTCGCAAAGCATATCAACGGTCTCCTTCTGCCGACTGAGGGCGTCGTAACGGTCTGCGGCATGCGCACCGATCACGAGGAGGACACGCTTGCGATCCGCCAAAAGGTCGGCATGGCGTTTCAGAATCCCGACAATCAGCTTGTGACGACCGTCGTGGAAGAGGACGTCGCGTTCGGACCGGAAAACCTCGGGATCGCGCCGAACGAGATCCGCGTGCGCGTCGACGAAGCGCTTGCCGCGGTCGGCATGAGCGATTACGCGACGTTTGCGGTCCACCACCTCTCCGGCGGTCAGAAGCAGCGGATCGCGATCGCAGGCATTCTTGCGCTGAAACCGGAGATCCTCGTGCTCGACGAAGCGAGCGCCATGCTCGATCCGAGCGGACGCGCGGAGCTTTTGGAAACCGTTTCCAAACTGCATGACGAAGGAATGACCGTCGTCATGGTCACGCAGTACATGGAAGAGACGGTCGGCTGCGATCGCGTCGTCGTGATGAACGGCGGCAGGATCGTCCTGACCGGAACGCCGACCGAGGTGTTTCAGCAGCCTGAACTGCTCGCCGAAAGCAACCTCGTACCGCCCGAAACCGTGCGCATCCGCGACACGCTGCGCACCATAGGATTCACGCTTTCGGACCGGGTACTGACTGCGGAGCAGTTAGCGGAGGAATTATGTCCATCGTAATCGATCATCTTACGTTTGCATATACGGAGGGCGGCAAAAAGCTCGAGCCGACCCTGAAGGATCTGACCTTCACGATCGAAGAAGGTTCTTTTTTGGGTATCATCGGACACACCGGCAGCGGCAAGTCCACCTTTGTGAAGCATCTGAACGGCTTGATTCCGTGTGAAAAAGGAACGGTCACCGTCGACGGACATGATCTTTCCGACAAGGCGGAACGCAGGATCGTCCGCTCCTTGGTCGGCATGGTGTTCCAGTATCCCGAGTATCAGCTGTTTGCCGAATCCGTATTCGAGGACGTCGCATTCGGTCCGCGCAACATGAAGCTGGACGCGGACGAGGTCAAGAAGCGCGTCGAGCACGCAATGGAGCTGGTAGGATTGGAACCCGAGCGCTTCTCTGCCCGCTCGCCGTTTGAGCTGTCCGGCGGCGAACGCAGACGCGCCGCGATCGCCGGCGTGCTTGCGATGCAGCCGAAGTACCTGGTGCTCGACGAACCGATGGCGGGCCTCGATCCGCTCGGCAGAAAAGAGATCCTCACGCTGTTGGAGAAGCTTCGCACCGAATCCGGCTGCACGGTCATTATGATCTCGCATTCCATGGACGATATCGCAAACCATGCGACAAAGGTCCTCGTGCTCGAACAGGGCAGCGTATTCGCGTACGACACGCCGCGGGCTGTATTTTTGCGCGCGGAAGAGCTGCAAAGGATCGGTCTGTCCGTTCCGAGCGTTACCAAGATCTGTATCGCGCTGCAGAAAAAGGGCGTACAGATTCCCGCATCGATCTGCACGGAGCAAGCGCTGATCGATTGGTTTAAGGAGGGCAATTTCCATGCGTGACATTACCCTCGGTCAATACGTTGCCGGCAATTCGGTGATCCATAAGCTCGACCCCAGAACGAAGATCGCTATGATGATCCTTTATATCGTCATGACGTTCCTGGTCAAAAAGATCTGGTTTATGGCGATCCCGTTTGCGTATCTGGTGCTGGAACTGATCCTTTCCGGGATCTCGCTTCGGTATATCGTGAATTCGCTGAAACCGATTCGGTTTCTGCTGATCTTCATGTTCCTTTTGAATCTGTTTTTCACGAGCGGCGAGCATGTGTGGCTCGATCTCGGGTTCTGGAAGCTGACCGGTGAAGCGGTTATGCAGTCGTGCTTCCTTTCCGTTCGCATCATTCTGCTCGTTGCGGGCGCATCGATGCTGACGCTGACAACCTCGCCCATCGCGCTGACCGACGGCATCGAACGGCTGTTCATGCCGCTCAAAGTGTTCCACTTCCCCGCCCACGAGCTTGCAATGATGATGACGATCGCGCTGCGGTTTGTGCCGACGCTGATGGACGAATCCGAAAAGATTCGAAACGCACAGATGTCGCGCGGCGCGGACTTTGAAAGCGGCAACATCTTTAAGCGCGTGAAAAGCATGATCCCGATTCTGATCCCACTGTTCGTGTCCTCCTTCCGCAAGGCGGACGAACTGGCGACGGCGATGGAATCTCGCTGCTATCACGGCGGCGACGGAAGAACGCGCCTGCATCAGCTTCGGTTTCAAAAGACGGATCTCTTTGCGATCCTGATCACGCTTCTGTTCGTCGCGGTGCTGATCGTGACGCTGGTGTTATTCTCATGAGACGCATTCGATCGATCATCTCCTATGACGGCACGAATTACGTCGGCTGGCAGGTTCAGCCGAACGGCGTTTCCGTGCAGGAGCTTTTGGAAAAAGCGCTGTTCGAGCTGACCGGCGAGACGATCCGGGTCGAGGGCTCCGGAAGAACGGACAGCGGCGTCCACGCAAGAGCGCAGGTCGCGCACTTCGATACGAACGCTCGTATGGCGGCGGACAAGTTCGCGATCGCCATGAACATGCATCTCCCGCCTGACATCCGCGTGCTGTATACCGAGGAATGCGATCCCGCCTTTCACGCAAGGTTTTCCGCGAAAACCAAGCAATACAGCTATACCGTGCAGCTCGGCGCGCATGCCGACGTGTTCACCCGAATGACGGCGCTGCATCTTCACTATATGCCGAACGTTGAAGCGATGCAGAACGCGGCTGCCGCTGTGATCGGTACACACGATTTCAATGCGTTCAAATGTTCAGGCAGTTCAATGGAAAATACGGTACGCACCGTCACGCGCTCCGAATGGACCCGAAACGGGCAATATCTTACGTATACGGTTGAGGGGAACGGATTCCTCTATAACATGGTTCGCATCCTTGTCGGAACGATGCTGGAGATCGGAAGCGGCAAGCGACCGGAAAGCGACATGCAAAAGGCGATCGACAGCGGCAAACGCACCGATGCGGGCGCGACCGCACCCGCGCACGGGCTTTGCCTGATGCGCGTGATCTATCCGGACTTCGATACCGAGGAGGTTTTACGCCGTGAACGACCGTGAATGGATGCGGGAAGCAATCAGGGAAGCGCAGCTCGCACTGTCGGAGAACGAGGTTCCCGTCGGCGCGATCGTCGTAAAGGACGGTAAAATCGTTTCGCATGCGCATAACCGTTGCGTTGCCGAAAACGATCCTTTGCTGCATGCGGAGGTGCTTGCGCTGCACGAAGCGCATGAAACGCTTGGCTCGCTCGAAGGCTGTACGCTTTATGTAACGCTGGAGCCCTGTGCCATGTGTACCGGCGCGATGATCCACCTGCACCTCCCCCGACTTGTCTACGGCGCGTTCGATCCGGCTTGCGGCTGCTGTGGGTCTAAGGTTGATTTCGGCGATCATTGGTTCGACCATTCAGTCGAAACGGTCGGCGGGATTTGTGAGGAAGAATGCGCCGCGCTGTTAAAAAACTTCTTCAAAACTTTAAGAAACGAATAATTTTTGTTGCAATTTTGAAAGGTTTGCGTTATACTATCAATCGTGCCTCAGATACATGGAGACGTATCGAAGTGGTCATAACGAGAACGACTCGAAATCGTTTGACTGGTGATGAGCCGGTCCGTGGGTTCGAATCCCACCGTCTCCGCCAATGAAAAAGCCGCCGCAAGGCGGTTTTTTCATTGGCGGAATGATGTGTTCCGTCTAAGCGGAACACATCGCATCACTTTGCGGCAAAGCCGCAATACATCACAGTTTGCAAAGCAAACTGCATCACTGGCGCCGCGGGCGCAAACATCATTATATATCGCGAAAACCTCTTTTAGTTGTTCTTCTCCCCCTGTTGTGGTATACTTTCTCTGATAAACTTTTATGGAGAAGAAACCGTGCTTGATATTACAAAGTTCAGCCGTACCTACAGCGTTCGCAGAATGCGCGAGTCCGATGCGGACGCGATCCTTGCGATTTTGGAAGGCAATCCGCAGTACTGTCAATATTGCGGCAAATCACCGTCCAAAGAAGAAATTCTGATCGATCTCACAATCACGCCGCCAAATATTTCGGCGGACGCAAAATATTACGTTGGGTTTTACGATCATGAAACGTTGGTCGCGGTCATGGATCTGATCGAGGGATATCCGAGCCCCGATTGCCTTTTCATCGGCTTCTTTATGATGGATCGAAAATTTCAGGGTAAGGAGATCGGAACCGGTATGATTGGTGAGCTTTTACAGTATGCAAAAGAAATCGGCTTTTCAACCGTCCGTTTAGGGATCGACAAAGGGAATCCGCAGTCCACGCACTTTTGGGGCAAGAACGGATTTCGCGTGATCAAAGAGATCAAGCAGGATGTCGGAACGATTTTGCTTGCGGAACGGACACTTTGATTTCGGTTTACATTCCGATTACGTTTCGCACAACGCCCCATAAAAGAAGGATCGCGACGAGCGCCCAACAGGAAATCTGCTCAAGGCGGGTTGTTTTAACAGATCCGTATCGAATATAGCGGTATGCCCTCGATGCGAACAGAATAAACAGGATCGGGCTGAGGCACAAGAGCGCCGCGTTATGATGAAAGGCGGATACAAAGTCGAGATGTACAAGGCTATGCATCATGCGCGTAACGCCGCAGCCGGGACAGTTCAGCCCGGTGATCAGATGAAAGATGCAAGGGATTCCAAAGCCTGCGAAGCGATACAAAGCCAAATAAGCGCAGCCGAGAAGAAAGACGGCTGCGCCAACGATGAGACTTTTTCTTGCGCGTTCTTGCATTATGCGTCGATCGCAACCTTGTTCAGCTCAAGCTGAATGAGGCAGTACACGACGATGCTGAGCCCGAAGATGGACAGAAGCAGGTATAGGAGACTGGAATTTGCAGGCGCTTCTCCGTTGAGCTGACGGATTTTGTCGACCTTTTCACCTGCATGATACAGCCAGATCCAACCGTAGATGCCGAACGTGACGATCGTCAGCAGGATGATCATGCCCGCGCTCTTGTCTTCGGGCGTCTGCGCGGCTGCATTCAGGTCGTTGATCAGATAGATGAACCAAACCAGTCCGTAGATGCCGCAGGTGACGATCGAAAGAATGACCGAGATCGCGATGTCGCGCTTTTTGATATTTGCACGATAGCCGCCGGCGGTGCGGTTCGGCGCGGTGTAAACGGTCTGATTGGCGCCGGTATTGGCCTGCTGATAGCCGCTGTTTTGATTCTGCGTATCGGAACCCGCAACGGGCGCGCCGCAGTTGGAACAGAATTTGTTTCCTTCCGGGATTTGTGCCCCGCAATTGGTGCAAAATGCCATAATGATAACCTCCGTTTTGTTTTCGAACTCATTCTATATCAACGTCTTAGGAAAGTCAAGAACGCGTCGCGAAAAATCATGTTCCGATCCTGCAATCTTTTCTCTTGCAATCGTCGGCGTTATTCGCTATAATATATGCGCATTTTGATTTGGAGGAAACTATGAACAACGAACTGATTGGCAACTGCATCGTCGGACAGTCGGGCGGACCGACTTCCGTTATCAACGCGAGCATTTACGGCGTTATTCGTACCGCGCTCGATGACCCGCATATCAACAAGGTCTACGGCGCTGCGCACGGCATCCGCGGCATCCTGGACGACGTCCTGTATGACATGGGCAAGGAAGCTCCGTATGAACTCTCCCTGCTTCTGAATACCCCGTCCTCTGCGCTCGGCTCCTGCCGTTATAAGCTGAAGGACTATGAAGAGGATGAGACGGACTATATCCGCATTCTGGAGATCTTCCAGAAGTACGACGTCCGTTACTTCTTCTACAACGGCGGCAACGACTCCATGGATACCTGCAACAAGATCAGCAAGTACTTCCAGCATGTCGGCTATGACTGCCGCGTTATGGGCGTTCCGAAGACGATCGACAACGACCTCTACGGCACCGACCACTGCCCCGGCTTCCCGTCCGCTGCGCGCTACATTGTCAGCACCTGCATGGAGCTGTACCTCGACGCGCGCGTGTATGACACGCCGATGATCTGCGTCGTTGAGATCATGGGCCGTCACGCGGGTTGGCTCGCCGCAAGCGCAGCCGCCGCAACGTACACAGGCTTCGGGCCGGACCTTATTTATCTGCCCGAGACGGACTTCGATGTCGATGAATTTATCGCAGATGTACGCGAGGTCTATGAGGACGGCGGCAAGGTCTTTATCGCCGTTTCCGAAGGCATTCATGACAAGACCGGCAAGCTGATCTCCGAGTACGGCTCCGACGATATCGCGACCGATTCGTTCGGTCATAAGCAGCTCGGCGGACTTGCGCAGACGCTTGTGAGCATCTTAAAGCAGCATTTCAAGGACACCAAGATCCGCGGCATCGAGTTCTCCCTGCTGCAGCGCTGCGCGTCTCACGCGGCTTCGCAGACCGATATTTCCGAGTCCTTCGAAGCGGGCCGCATGGCGGTTGAATACGCGGTTCACGGCATCACCGACAAGATGGTCGGCTTCCGCCGCAAGACCGACGATGAGGGCAACTACAAGTGCGAGATCAAGCTGATCGACCTCGACGCATGCGCGAACACCGAGCGCAAGGTCCCGCGCGAGTGGATCAACTCCCGCGGCAACGGGCTTCGCAAGCCGTACATCGACTATCTGCTGCCTCTGATCCAGGGCGATCCGAAGATCCCGCTGCAGAACGGTCTTCCCCGCTTTGCGAATCTTAAGAAGATCAAGGCAAAGCCCCCGCGCCAGAAGTAAATATCAAACGATTGATTGGAAGGGATGAAAAAACATCCCTTCTTTTTTATTTAAGAACAGTTGATAACAAAAGAATTACAACTCTGAAACGAATTGATGACAATTCTGTCGCATTTTCATGGTACAATGAAGCTATCAACATATTGAGGGGCATATCATGAAAAATCGAATCTTGGTTGTGGAGGACGATCTTGCGATCGCGGAGGCGATCGAACTCAATCTTACGCTGTCGGAGTATGCGTGCAAGGTGTTTCACGACGGCGCCGACGCGGCGGCGTATCTATCGGAGGATCATTCCTTTGACCTCGCACTCTTGGACGTCATGCTGCCGGGGCTTGATGGGTTCTCGTTGATGGAGCACATGGAGCGCTACGGGATCCCGGTTCTTTATCTGACGGCTAAGATCGATCTTGCGTCAAAGATCAAGGGCCTGCGGCTCGGCGCTGAGGACTATATCGTAAAGCCGTTTGAAATGCTTGAGCTCTTGGTGCGCATGGAAAAGATCCTTGCAAGAACGGGAAAGCTTGATCGCATCTTACGCTATCACGACGTCGTGCTCGATTGCACAAACCGCACCGTGACAAAATCCGGCGAGCCGGTCTCGCTGCAGCCTTTGGAATTCGATCTACTTGCCATGCTGATCCGATTCAAAAACTGCACGCTTTCGCGCGACCGGATCCTAAACGAGATCTGGGGATACGACTTTGCGGGCGGTACAAGAACCGTTGATATTCATATCGCGCATCTTCGAAAGAAGCTCGGATTGGAGCGTTCCATCGTTTCGGTCATGAAGCTCGGATACCGTTTGGAGGACTAAATGCGGCTGAAAGCAAAAATCGTCCTCGGGACGTCCGTATTTCTGCTTGCGGCGGTTGCGCTCTGCTGCATCATGTTTCTGTGCTTTACGCGCGAGCAGCTTGAAGAAAAGGCGGTTGAAACCGCGCTTTCGGAGTATCAGAACGTTTGGAACAAGTTTTACGGCTGGATGTCGCTTCCTGAGGATCCCTTGATCGAAAGAAGCTTTTTGAAACAGCGCATGTCCTCGATCGCCAACACCTCCGAATATACGCTTTACGCAAACGGTGATTATCTCATCAACAACTGTGGCTTTGCCCCGGATCCGTATCTTGATGCTTCCGCGGACGCGTCCGAGGAACTATACACGTATGCGCTGATGCGTTTTGAAGGAACCTCCTATCTGATTGTCGGCAAACGTGCAGAGGTCTATCCCACCGAAATCTCGATCTGTCTGGTAAGAAGCCTATCAGAGCTCGATTCGTCCATGAACGCATTGACCAACAAAAGCATCGCCATCGGCGCCGCCGTCTCCGTCCTCTCCCTCGCCCTTACCTATCTGTTCTGCACGCTCTCGCTGAAGGGTGTTAAAAAGCTCTCAGACGGTGCAAACGCCCTTGCAACGGGGCAGATGCACACGAGGATCGATATCCGACAAACGGACGAAATCGGCGCGCTGGCGAAGGATTTCAACCTGATGGCGGACGCGATCGAACGGAACATGGACGCGCTTTGCGAGCAAAACGAACGCAAACAGCAGTTTATCAACGACCTGAGCCATGAAATGAAAACGCCGGTCACGTCGCTTTTGATCAACAGCGAAACGATGGCTTTACGAACCGTTTCCATGGAGGACATGCGCCGCATGGCAAATCGGATCCACGAGCAGGCGCAATGGATCGAACGCCTTTCGCAAAAGCTGATGCAGCTTGTACTGCTGCAAAGCGACGTCGACCGCTCCCCCGTTCCCGCCGCCGATCTCTTTGATGCGGTCCGTGAAACCGTTTTGGATTCTCTGAACCGATCCTTCGTCACCTTAAAAACCGAAGCGCACGGAGAAACCTATTCGATCGACTTTGATCTCTTTCGTTCCGCGCTTGTGAATCTGATCGAGAACGCGATCAAGGCGTCCGAACCGAACAGCACGGTCGAGCTGATCGCAAACGAGGATCGCATCACCGTCCGCGATCACGGGCGCGGCATTCCGAAAGCGGAGATCGAACGCATCACGGAGCCGTTCTATATGGTCGACCGCTCGCGCTCCAAAAAGCTCGGTGGGAGCGGGCTCGGGCTTGCGCTGGTGAAGGAGATCGTCAGAGCGCACGGCGCAACGCTTTCGATCGAGAGCGAGGAGCACGTCGGCACAAGCATGACGATCCTGTTTCAAACTGCAAATGATAACATAAAGGAAACAACCCGATAACGACTTTCACATCAGAATGCGGTATGCTGTAGCCGTACAAAGGAGGTGCGTTATGAAAATCAAACTATTATCGATCCTGCTCATTTTCTCTATTCTGCTGCTTGCCTGTCAGCCGACGCCGTCGGAGCCGGTTGTGATTCAAAAGGACACGGAGAGGCTTGTGGACACCGTGACGCAGCAAACACCCGAGCCGGAAGCGGATCCGGAGGAGTTCGCGCGTATTTTGCCGGTGAACGAGCGATACATGTATGAGTATATCAGCGATAACGGGCTGTTTCGTATCCATGCAAACGCGGACGTTCAAGTGCCGGACAGTGGAACAATCCCGATGACGCATGTGAAAATGAACGGTTTTTCCGACGAGTTCGCAAAGCGCATATTCGACTATGTCTTTCAGAACAAAGAGGTCTATATGCGCGTGAACAGCCCCCGCACAAAAGCAATGATCTCGGAAGAACTGAAAACCTATCAAGAAATCGCCAACAACGGAACCTGGGAAGAAAACGGATTTGTGGACGCACAGGAGGTCGATGAACTCATTGAGTTTTTGAAAGGGCTTTACGCGGATGCGCCGGACGAGCTTGAGCCGATCAAAAAGGAGCCTGCTGACGGATCCATGATCGTGGAAAGCTATTACGGCATCGATACGCACAAGCTGGAAATCGAGGACGAGTCCGCCTATCTTTACATTACAAGAAGTGAACTTCCGAACCGCAACCATATGAAGACGGGCGCTACGCTCTACTATACCCGCGGCATTCTGGATGAAGCCTACGGATTCGAGGAAAGCACGAGCGAAGGTCTGCGCTCCTTTCAAAACTGGTATCCCGAGTACGACACTTATCTTGTCGACACAGCAGACGATACCTGCGCTTACGGGCAGACCTATTCCCCGAAGGCGGCTGCGGAGCTCGGGCTTAAGTTCTTCCGTGACATCGGCGTCGAAGACGTCGCGCCGCGCAATGTGTCGTATCTCTATGTCGCGCATCCGAACGGCGTGACGAAATCGTTGTACATGATCGAATACGTTCGCACGGTCGACGGAAACCCGGTTGCATTCATCCCCTTCTCACAGGAGTTCACCGATTCGGAATCCGTCGAGCTTCCGTGGTCGTATGAAATGATCTATGCGATGGTCGACGATGAAGGGCTGAAATCCATGAGCTGGCGTGATCCGATCGATGTCACGGACGTCGTGTCCGATCATGTGCAGGTCATGTCCTACGAGGATGCGATCGGCGTCTTTCAATCGATGTGCGCCGTTGTTTATGAGCCGTATACGACCGCATATGAACGCGAAATACATATCGATTTATCCATCGAGCATGTGGAATTGAATCTTATTCGCGTTCGGGAACGGAACGCGGACGAACAAGTCGGACTGTACGTACCCGCATGGATCTTCTACGGCAAGGAGGTCATGCAGTTCGGCGAATATGCGGAACCGGATCTTACAAAGCCGTTTACGCAAGTCCTGTTTGCGATCAATGCGATCGACGGCAGCGTGATCGATCTGGACAAGGGCTATTGAGAAAAAGCACTATGAAACGGAATTTGCTGCTCTTCCTTTCGGTGCTGATGCTCGCCTGTCAACCGACCCCGGAAGCGCCTGTCGTGGTGCAGAAGGACAGCGACAGGCTGATCGAAACCGTGCGTCAACAGAGCCCGGAATCGGAACCGAGCTTAGACTTTGACACGGACAACGCCGGTCTTTCGAAATCGGACAAGCATTATACGTTCGATTATGAGAGCGACAACGGCTGTCTCGTGATTCATGCGGACGCGGACGTGTATCTTCCGGAGAGAGGAAAAATCTCGATGGCGCATGTCGAACACAGAAACTTCACCGAGGATTTCATGAAGAAGGCGTTCGGCGTCGCATTTGGCGGCGAGACGGCGTATGTCAGAAATTCCGAGGTCTATGTCCCGTCCAAGGAGGAGATCGCAACGGATATTGCGGGTTATCAGGAACTGATCGATTCAGGACGCACCTGGGAAAAGGACATGACCGAGGACGAAGCGCTCGCGTACATTGAGGAATTAAAAGAGCAATTCAAGACCGCGCCGGACGAGCCGATTATACAACCGCCGCTTGTCTCGGACGGATCGGTCCAAACAGAAACGGTCGATACCGGCCTCGGCACGGTGGTGACAATGAGCCTCAACGCGTATAACGATTCCGGTTCTCTTTGGATCTACAGCACGGAATCCATGGACGGCACGCCAATGTTTGATAGCTATCTCTACTATCCCGGAACGAGCGATTCGGCAGTCGGGTATTCCGGCGGCATGGACGGCTATTCGATCGTGAACTGGTACAGCCGGTATCAAACGTACAGGACCTCTGCATACGACACGGAATGTAGTCTCGGACAATCCTTCTCCCCTGCCGCCGCCGTAGACGTCTGCACCGAGTTTTTGAAATCGCTCGACGTCACCGATATGATCCCGTATCGCGAATGCAGCATGTATCTTGCAAAAAGCGGAGATGAAGTCAAAACGCTGTACATCCTGCATTTTGTCCGCACCGCCGCAGGGTCGGCGACCGCATATGTCCCGTCGCTGCAATCATACGGCGGCAGCAAAACCGCTTCCCCGTGGCCGTATGAGGAGATCGAATTCATTGTTGACGATACGGGCATATTGCGGTGTATATGGACAAATCCTACCGAGGTTACGGAGATCGTTTCGACCGACGTTAAGACGATCTTGTACGAGGACGCATTAAGGCTGTTCGAACAGATGTGCGTAATTACCTATGAGGGACGCACGAAGATCGGAGAAGGAACCCAAGTCTATTACGGACTCAACGTTCGCTCGATCGAGCTTTCGATGCTGCGCGTGCGCGAGCGAAACGGCGACGCTGTTACGGGACTGTATGTGCCCGCATGGATCTTTTACGGCACGCTTGATGAGCAGTATTTTGAGCATCATCCGGTTTCGACCGACAATTACGAAACTTCGATCCTGTTTGCGATCAACGCGATCGACGGCAGTGTGATCGATATCAATGAGGGATATTGAATTTTGGCATGCTGAACAGACTGTTGGGAAGGGAGGCAGAATCCACGTTTTCGCGAGGGAACTATACTAACGTATGTGACCGAGAGAAAACGCGGATAGTTTGCGGCGAAATCATAAAAAGAAAGGGCGTTCTCGCGCCCTTTCATCCTGCAAGTGTTCATTTGAATCTGCTCGCCGCAAACGGTCTGACCCCTTTTACGACAGTCTGAGACTGCGTCCCTTTCTTTACTTTTGGCACAGAATGTGTTATTCTTTTTAAAGAATAGCGAGGATCGATTATGGAGCAATTAAGCACATTTTTCGGGATCAGACCGGGCGTAACGGCGCTGATCGGCGGCGGTGGGAAAACGTCGACGATGTATGCCCTTGCAGAAGAGCTGCGGCGAAACGGCTCCGTTATCGTCTGCACCTCCACGCACATTCTGCGCCCGCCGCAATACCCGTTTGTGCCGCATCTCGAAAAACCTCTCCAATCCGGCGAGGTCGTTTCAACCGGCACGGTCGACGGGCAAAAGCTGTCCATGCCGGAACAGCCGATTTCCGAACTGATCCGTTTTGCCGATTACGTGCTTGTGGAAG
This sequence comes from uncultured Clostridia bacterium, assembly GCA_937915925.1. Classification (GTDB taxonomy): domain Bacteria; phylum Bacillota; class Clostridia; order Christensenellales; family CAG-138; genus UBA3792. The sequence goes on from CALGGM010000178.1 coordinate 86,060, forward strand.
CGGACGGATCAAGACAGCTTCCCTTAAAAGCGCATGCGGCGCACGAGCCGGTGATTCCAAAGGAAGCGAATACGGTGCTTGTCGTGATCGGCGTGGACGGGCTTGGAAAGCCGATTTCCAATGTTGCGCACCGTCCGGAGCTGTACGCAAAGATCTGCGGGACGACGCCGGATGCTGTCGTCACTGAGGAGATGATCGCAAAGGTCGTAGCGACCTACCCGCGGTGCGACGGCGTACTCATCAACAAAGCGGATGACGAAAGGCTGATCGAAAAAGCCGAGCGTCTCGCATCTCTGTTTTCCGTTCCTGTCGCAATCACGGCGTGGCGGACGGAACACCCCATCAAAGCATTACGGAGGACAAACATATGATCATTATCAAAGGCGCGGGAGATCTTGCGAGCGGCGTCGCCGTGCGACTTGCGCATTGCGGCTTCCCGATCGTGATGACGGACCTCCCCCATCCCACATCCATTCGTCGAACCGTCTGCTTCTCGGAAGCGATCATTCGCAGCGTCTTTACGGTTGAGGATGTAACCGCCGAACGCGCCGATTCGATCGAAGAGATCGACCCGATCTTAGATCGCGGGCATATCGCCGTTCTTTCGGATCCGAACGCGGCCTGCGTCAAGAGCCTGCATCCGGAAGCCGTGGTCGACGCGATTCTTGCAAAGCGGAATCTCGGCACGCGCATCACCGACGCGCCGGTCGTGGTCGCGCTCGGTCCCGGCTTTTCGGCGGGCGTCGATTGTCATGCGGTGATCGAAACGATGCGCGGACACAACCTCGGACGCGTGATCCTCGAGGGCGCTGCTGCACCGAACACGGGGATCCCGGGAAACATTGCAGGCTTTACCACGGAACGTGTTCTGCGCGCGCCGAAGGACGGAACGTTTACGGAGGTCCATCACATCGGCGACGTGGTTTCAAAGGGCGATCCCGTCGCAGAGGTCGACGGCGAGCCGATCCTTGCGCCGCTTGACGGCGTGATTCGCGGGCTTTTGCCGAGCGATACGCCCGTATTCTGCGGCATGAAGAGCGGAGACATCGACCCGCGTCCCGTGCTGCAGCACTGCTACACGGTTTCCGACAAAGCGCGCGCGATCGGCGGCGGCGTGCTCGAAGCGATCCTGATGCTGCAAAGGAGAAACGCACATGTATAAAAAAATCATTACATCCATCCAAAGCGGACGTTCGCCTTATCTGTATACCGCGATTGCCGGCGAGCGCATGGGAAGTATCGCCGTGAAGGACGGAACCGACGTGTACGGCGACGCATCGATCGTAACCGCGCTCGAAACGGATGCGCCCCTCCCCTGCGTTGTCGGAGACGTCTTGGTCGAGCGGATCACCACGCATCCGCATCTGATCCTGTGCGGCGCGGGACATGTGTCCGTATATACCGCAAAAGTCGCGAAGATGGTCGGCTTCAAGGTGACGGTCATCGACGAGCGCGAGGATTTCGCAAACCGTGATCGGTTCCTCGACGCCGACGAGATCGTCAATCTTCCGTTCGACGCTGCGCTGAAAACGATCGACGATCCGAACGCGTATTACGTCATTGTGACGCGCGGACACAGGGACGATCGGCAATGCCTTGAAACGATCGTTCATAAGCCCTACACCTACTGCGGCATGATCGGCAGCCGTTCGAAGATCTCGCTTGTGTTTGAAAAGATGATCGAGGAGGGACATCCGAAGGAACGGCTCGATACCGTGCATGCGCCGATCGGACTGCGCATCGGGGCGAACACGCCCGAGGAAATCGCGGTGTGTATTGTCGCTGAAATGATCCAAGTGAAGAACAGTGCGGCACACGGCAGCGAATGGGACGATGCGCTTTGCGGTGCGATCGCAACGGCGACCGAGCCCTATGCCATGGTCACTCTGATCGATAAAAAAGGCAGCGCGCCAAGATCCACAGGCGCGCGTATGATCGTCAAAAAGGACGGGACGATCATTTCCTCGATCGGCGGCGGATTCGGCGAATTTGAGGCGGCAGGCTACGCAAAACAGATGCTGGAAAACGGACCGAAGGTCAAGCGCTATACATGCAAGATGAACAACCGCGACGCAGGCGAAAAAGGCATGATTTGCGGCGGCGTGATCGACATTCTGATTCAGACCGTGGAGGAATTATGAGCGAGGATATCAAACTGACAAAGCTATCTACCTGCGCGGGCTGCGGCGCAAAGGTCGGCGCGGGCGTGCTTCAAAAGCTGCTGTCCGATCTGCCGACGCTCCGAGACGAGAACCTTTTGGTCGGTTTCGACAAAAGCGACGACGCCGCTGTTTACAAGCTTTCGGAGGATCGCGCGATCGTACAGACGCTCGACTTCTTCCCTCCCATTGCGGACGATCCGTATACCTTCGGGCAGATCGCGGCGACCAACGCGCTCTCCGATATCTACGCCATGGGCGGCGAACCGAAGCTCGCGCTGAACATCATGTGCGTGCCTAAATCCATGCCGAAGGAAGCGGTGCATGAGATCTTGCGCGGCGGTTATGAAAAGTGCGCCGAGGCGGGTGCGATTATCTGCGGCGGACACAGCATTTTTGACGAGGAACCGAAGTACGGACTTTCGGTGACGGGGTTTGTCGATCCGAATCGCATGTGGAAAAACTGCGGCGCAAGGGTCGGCGACGTGCTGATCCTGACTAAGCCGATCGGCATCGGCGTTCTGACGGCGGCGCAGCGCGGCGAATTGCTCGAACCGGAAACGCAGGAACGGATGATTTCGCTGATGACGACGCTGAACCGAAACGCGCGCGATATTCTGTCCGGCTTTACCGTGCATGCCTGTACGGACGTGACCGGATTTTCGCTGCTCGGACACCTCTATGAGATGTGCAGCGGGTCCGACGTCTCCGCAAGGCTCGACACGTCGAAGGTGTCGCTCATTTCGGAGGCTTTGGAATTTGCGCGCATTGGGATCCTGCCCGAGGGCATGTATCGAAACAGAACGTACGCCGAGCATGCGGTCGACTGCGGCGACGTCGAGCTCGCGGTTTGCGATCTTCTGTTCGACCCGCAGACCTCCGGCGGCTTGCTTGTAGCAGTTCCGAAGGACGAAGCGGAACGGGTTTTGAACGCGCTTGAAGGAAACGTTCCCTGCGCACAGCGGATCGGAACAATCATTGAACAGCATGAAAAGGCGATCTATCTGGTCTGAGATTTGATTTGTAATAACGCTGAAGTTGCTTGATTCGTTTCCTGCTTTGCGGGGCGCCGAGGTCGTCGCCCCATACGGGATCGGTACGATCGTTACGACGGGCGGATGATATCCGCCCCTACAAGCCGTTGACATCCATCTTGCCCTCCCTGTGCAAGGGAGGTGGGTTTTGCGAAGCAAAAGTCGGGAGGATTGTCTTTTGAATCGCACGATACTTGCGCCGGCGGATGCGATCCGCCCTTCGATTTGCTTTAAGACGATAAACGGATTATCAATCCCATAATACGAAAGGAGCCGTTAAGAAACTCGAAAGAGGGACTTGACGGCTCCTGTTCATTTGCTGAAAGATAGGG
>CALGGM010000179.1 GCA_937915925.1 uncultured Clostridia bacterium
TCCTGCATCATCTCGATGTCGTGCAGCACGCGCGAGCGGATGCGCTCGGCTTCCAAGGGGCGGTTGGTGTCGAGGAACATCCTTTCCTGCACCTCCATGTCCGCCTCGATCTCGCGAAGCGCCTCGACCATCTTGTCGTGCCCGGTCGCATAGTGCGAGGCGGGGAAGATCGCGACGTGGCTGCGGCGGGAAATGACCTCGCCGGTCAGCACGTTGATCTCCGAAATGCGCTCGATCTCGTCGCCGAAGAAGCTGACGCGGATCGCCTGGTCCGTCCAGTTGACGGGGTAGATGTCGAGCGTGTCGCCGTGCGAGCGGAACGTTCCGCGCGAGAAATCCATGTCGTTGCGCTGATACTGGTTTTCAATCAGCCGGTGCATGACGTCGCGGCGGTCGACCTCCATGCCTTCGCGAAGCGAGATCGACAGCTTCAGATATTCCTCCGGATCGCCGAGCCCGTAGATGCACGACACCGACGCGACGATGATGACGTCGTTCCGCTCGTTCAACGCGCAGGTTGCTGAGTGGCGCAGCTTGTCGATCTCGTCGTTGACCTCGATCGTCTTCTCGATGTAGGTATCGGATGCGGGCAGGTATGCTTCCGGCTGATAGTAATCGTAGTACGACACGAAGAACTCGACCGCGGAGTCCGGGAACAGCTCCTTAAACTCGGAGCAAAGCTGCGCGGCGAGCGTTTTGTTGTGCGCAAGGACGAGCGTGGGCTTTTGCACACGCTCGATGACCTTTGCCATGGTATAGGTTTTTCCGCTTCCCGTAACGCCTAAAAGCACCGACATCGGATTGCCGGCTTCGATGCTTTTCGCAAGATCGTCGATCGCCTGCGGCTGATCGCCCTGCGGCTCGTACGGGGAAACGACCTTAAAGGTTCCCATCAATACTCAAAATCGACGGTCCGCGACTCGGTGCGGTGCGCGTGGATATAGACGCGCGCCTTCGCGTGATCGGGATGCTTGTCGTACGTTTCGAGATCCTCGCGGTTTTTGAAATCGACGATCAGCACCATGTCGGAGCTGCGCTCGGAATGCATGAAATCCGCGCCGATCTGCATATGCACGATCTCGGGGATCTTGTCGACGAGCGCGTACAGCGAATCGCGCACGACCGGAATGTTGACCTCGGGGTCTTCAAACTTGAAAAATACGATGTGACGAACCATAGAAAAATCTCCTTTTATAACTTTCAACATTTTTCGGAGATCCTTCACCGCTTTGCGGTTCAGGATGACAGACGGGGATGTGATAACCGTAGGGACGACCATCGGTCGTCCGTACCGCTGTTTGACGGACGGGCAATGCCCGTCCCTACAGGTAAATGCCTGTTATTCCGCAATGGACAGAGCCACGCGGATCATCTGATCGAACGCGGTCTCGCGCTGCTCGGGCGTCGTTTCCTCGTGCGTGCCCATGATGTCGCTGATCGTGTCGATCGAAAGCGCCTTTTTGCCGCACCGCGCCGCGTTCATGTACAGCGCCGCCGCTTCCATCTCCGCGGCGAGCACGCCCATGCCGCGCCACTTTTTCCACGCCTCGGGGTCGTCGTCATAGAACACGTCGGAGCTCATGAGATTTCCGACCATGTACCGCGCGCCGATCGCCTCGCACGCGTCGACCGCTTTTTTGACGAGACCGAAATCCGCGATCGGTGCGAACGTGCCGGGCAGGTTGAACTGCGCGGCGTAGTTCGAGTTCGTGCACGCGCCCATGCCGATGACGATGTCAAAGAGCTTGAGATCGGGATGGTACGCGCCCGCGGACCCGACGCGGATGATGCTTTCCACATCATAGAAGTGGTACAGCTCGTAGGAATAGATGCCGATGCTGGGGTTGCCCATGCCGCTTGCCATGACCGACACGCGCTTGCCCTCGTAGGTGCCCGTGTAGCCGTAAACGTTGCGGATGCCCGTAACGAGCTTCGGGTCCTTCAGATACGTTTCCGCAATGAACTTTGCGCGCAAAGGGTCGCCCGGCATCAGAACCGTCTTTGCAAAATCGCCCTTGTTTGCGCCGTTGTGAGGTGTTAATGCCATGGTGTTCCTCCTTGGATAGTGAAGAATGAAGAGTGAAAAGTGAAAAGTTCAGGAAGGTTTTCCGGAGGAAAACCCTCGTTTATTTTCACTTCTAAGTTTTCAGTATTCATTACTTGATTCCCAGAAGCGAAGTAAGCTTTTCATCCATGTCGTTCATGAGACCGTCAAGCCGCGCCTGCACCTTTTCGTCGGTCTCCGCATGCGCGCCGATGTACAGCTTGAGCTTCGGCTCCGTGCCGGAGGGGCGCACCGTGATCCATGCGCCGTCACTGAGCGTGAAGCGCAGCACGTCGGACGCCGGAAGGCCGGTCTCTTCGGGCTTTTTGAAGTCCTCGGTCTTTACGACCGCGGTATTCGCAACCGCCTTGAGCGGGCTTTCGCGGAGCAGCACCATCGCGTTTTTGATCGCCTCGATGCCTTCCTTGCCCTCGAGCGTGTAGGACTTGACCTTTTCGCGGTAGAAGCCGTAGGTCTCGTAGATCTCCATGAGCGCGTCGTACAGCGTCATGCCGCGTTCCTTATAGACCACGCACGCCTCCGCAACGAGCATCGCCGCGCAGATCGCGTCCTTGTCGCGCGCAAAGCTGCCCGCTAAAAAGCCGAAGCTTTCCTCAAAGCCGAACAGGAACGAATGCTCGTGCGTCTCTTCGCACTCCGCAATCTGCTCCGCGATGAAGCGGAAGCCGGTCAGAACTTCTTTCAGCGCGACGCCGAACTTTTTGCAGATCGCGTCGGCAAGCTGCGTGGAAACGATCGAGCGCACGACAAGCCCGTTTTCGGGAAGCTTGCCCGTCGCCTTGTAGCTGCTGAGCAAAGAGTGAATGAGGATCGCGCCGATCTGATTGCCGGTGAGAACCGCCCAGTCGCCGTCGGTCTTTTTGACCGCGAGCCCCAAGCGGTCGGAATCCGGGTCGGTGCCGATGATGACCGTCGCGCCGTTCTCCTCCGCATAGCGGAACGCCAGCGTGAACGCGTTCGGATCCTCGGGGTTCGGCGCCTTCACCGTCGGGAAATCGCCGTCCGGCGCTTCCTGCTCCTTGACGACCGTCACGTTCGTGACGCCGATGCGCTTTAACACCTCGCGCACGGGGACGTTGCCGGATCCGTGCAGCGGCGTGTAGACGAGCTTCAGATCCTTGCCCTTTTCCCTGACCAGCTCCGGCTGCGTCAGAAGCGTCATCGTCTTCGCGTAGTAGATCTCGTCGACCTCCTTGCCGATGAGCTGAATCGTGCCGTCCGCGATCGCTTCGTCGTAGGGCTTATATGCGGTCTTGAAGCCCTCGACCGCGCGGATGTGCCGCGTGATCTCGTTCGCGAGGTCCGGCGCCGCCTGTCCCGCGGAGGGACCGTAGACCTTGTAGCCGTTGTACTTGGGCGGGTTGTGGCTTGCGGTGATCACGATGCCCGCGTCGCAGTTGAGCTCGCGGATCGTGAACGAAAGCTGCGGAACGGAATGCAGCGTGGAATACAGGAATACCTGTACGCCGTGCGCCGCCAGCACGCACGCGCTTTCTTTAGCGAACAGGTCGGAGCAGTGCCGCGAATCGTACGCGATGCACACGCGCGCCGTGCCGTTCACGTTCTCGTCGAGGTAGCGCGAAAGTCCTTCCGTCGCCTTGCGGACGTTGTAAATGTTCATGCGGTTGTCGCCCGCGCCTAAGATCCCTCTGAGACCCGCCGTGCCGAATTCAAGCTCGGTGTAGAACCGCTCTTCGATCTCGTGCGCGTCGTCGCGGATCGCGGCAAGCTCCGCCTTGGTCTGTTCATCGATGTCGGGACTGTTCATCCAAAGTGCATAGCGTTCAATAGCGTTCATCGTTTCTCCTCCGTAAAATCATTCAGTTTCAGTTCTTTTGTGCTTTCAAAGGTTTTCTTCAACACCGTCAGCCGCTTTGCGAGCAAAGCCTGACGGCGGCGTTTGTACCGTTTGTTCGCTTCGCGGTCGCCGTACTTGTCGTCGCCGAGCACGGGACAGCCGAGCGCCGACGTCTGCACGCGGATCTGATGCGTGCGCCCCGTCATGAGCCGGATCTCGCAGAGCGAAAGCCCGCGTCGCGTTTCGAGCACGCGAAGCGCCAGCTCCATTCGGAGCGCGTCGGGATCGCTCTCACGGCAAAGCCGCATCAGCGCGCCGTCGGCGTCCTTTTTCGCGTAGTGCGTGTACGTGCCGTCCTTCGGGCGTCCCACGAGGATCGCGTGATAGACCTTTTCGGTCTCGTGGCGGTAGAACGCGTCGAGAAGCCGGTCGCGCATCGGCTCGGTCCGCGCAAAGCATACGAGCCCTTCGGTGTTCGCGTCGAGCCGGTGCACCGGATAGAGCGGATCAAAGATCGCGGAAAGCTCGCCAAAGAGCTCGCCTTCGACCTCCGCGCCCGCGTTCTTGTCGACAATCAAAAGGTCGTCGTCGAAGTACACGCCGCTGCACACCTCGTGCGCGGGCAGAAGCTTCAGCGCGGCGGGATACTCGCGCCAGCGCGGGATCGAGTAAAACGTCATGGGCTCGTTGAGCGTCGGGTGCTGCACCGTCAGCATGTACGCCCAAAGCCGGATCTGCGTGCCGGGGCGGGCGTTCGGATGATAGCGCATGTCGCCGACGATCGGAAGCCCTCTGCTCGATAGCTGCACGCGGATCTGATGCGGGCGTCCGGTCAGAAGCTCGACGTCCAGAAGCGACGTGCCGTTTTCACGCGCGAGGGTGCGAAAGCGCAGGATCGCCTTTTTCGCGCCGTCCGTGCCCTCCGGCACGACGCGGGTGGTGTTCGTCGATTCGTCCTTTAAGAGCCAATCGACGCATTCCGCGCTCGCGGGCGCGTCGCCGTCGACGATCGCGACGTAGCGCTTATGCGCGCGGCGGTCCTTGAACTGCGCGGTGAGCCGTCCCGCCGCCTTGCTCGTGCGCGCAAAGACCATGACCCCGCCGACGGGGCGGTCAAGCCGGTGCACGAGCCCGAGATAGACCTCGCCGGGCTTTTGATACTTCTCCTTGACGTACGCCTTTAAAAGCGTCAGAAGGTCCGCGTCGCCGGACGCGTCCGCCTGCACGGGCAGGTTTTCGGGCTTCTCGACCACCAGGAGGTGGTTGTCCTCGAATAAAACGTGCGGCGCCGTCATGGGTTTGTCCATCTTCCGCTTGCGCCGCAGGGGAGCACAAGATCGCCGCGCGCGATCGGCAGTCCGATCTCGTCCGCTTCGGCGTGCCCAAACGGGATCGCAAGCTTCAATACATTGCTGAGCACGGTCGGCGCAAGGCCGGTCGTGTAGGAATTGATCAAAAAGAAACAGGGGTCGTCGCCGAGAAGCGACGCGCACAGCTCCACGAGCGGGTAAAGATTGTCCTCGATCTTCCACATCTCGCCCGTCGGACCTCTGCCGTAGCTCGGCGGGTCCATCAAAATGCCGTCGTAGCGGTTCCCGCGGCGGATCTCACGCTTCACAAACTTTACGCAGTCGTCAACGAGATAGCGGATCGGGGCGTCCGAAAGACCGGAAGCCGCGGCGTTGTCCTTTGCCCATGCGACCATGCCCTTCGCTGCGTCGACATGCACGACCTCCGCGCCCGCCTTCGCGCAGGCACAGGTCGCGCCGCCGGTGTAGGCAAATAGGTTCAGCACACGCGCCCGGCGACCGGTGCGCTTTGAGAACGCTTCGATGCGCTCGCGCATCCAGTCCCAGTTGACCGCCTGCTCGGGGAACAGCCCCGTGTGCTTGAAGCCGGTCGGACGCACGATGAATCTGAGATCGCGGTACGCGACCGTCCATTGCTCGGGAAGCGTGCGCTTGTACTCCCAATGACCGCCGCCGCTGGCGCTTCGATGATACACCGCGTCGGCGCGTTCAAAAACGCGCGCGTCCATCGTCCACACCGCCTGCGGATCGGGGCGCAGCAAAGTCACGCCCGCCCAGCGTTCAAACTTATCGCCGTTGCCCGCGTCAAGGATCGCGTAGTCCTTCCAACCGGAAGCAAGATACATAGATTTCTCCTTCAAAACTTGATGCGCTTTTTCTTGCCTCCCCTGTGCAAGGGGGCGCGGAGCCGAGCGCCCGCAGTGCGGGGAGAAGCGAGGCGGAAGCGCGGGTCGAATAGGGAGCAGTAGGAAGCGAATAGCGACGCACTGCGACCATATGAGACCATTGGTGGCTTTGCTGTCAGGCAAAGACTGAGGGGCTGTTGCGCCGGGCGGATGATATCCGCCCCTACATGCCGTACGCACATTTCTCGGCTCCCCTGTGCAAGGGGAGCTGGCACCGAAGGTGACTGAGGGGTTGTCAAGAGGAACAACCCTCCCGACCGCTTCGCGGCCACCCTCCCTTACACAGGGAGGGCAAGGGGGAGGCTACTCCTCTTCGATGCGTAAAATCTCCGCGCCGATCGCCTTAAACTTGCTGTCCAGATACTCGTACCCGCGGTCGATATAGCCGATGTTGTGCACGCGGGTTTCGCCGCCTGCGATCAGCCCCGCGATGATCAGAGCCGCGCCGGCGCGAAGATCGCTCGCCGAGATGTCGGTGCCGCGAAGCGCTTCCACGCCCTTGACGCGCGCGACGCGCTTTGCGATCGAAATGCTCGCGCCGAGCTTTCGAAGCTCCTTGACGTGGTTAAAGCGGTTCTCGAAGATGTTTTCCGTGATCACGCTCGTGCCGGAGGCGGTGGTGAGATACGCCATCATCGGCTGCTGCAGATCGGTCGGGAAGCCGGGGTAGACCATCGTGCGGAAGCTGACCGCGCGCGGACGGTCGTTCATCGTCACGCGCAGATAAAAGTCGCGTCCGTCGTCGCCCTCGATGACGCGCGCTCCGCTCTCCATGAGCTTTGCGGAGATCGCCTCCATGTGCGTGGGGATCACGTTTTTAATGACCACGTCCCCGCGCGTCGCTGCGGCGGCGATCATGTACGTGCCGGTTTCGATCTGATCCGGAATGATCGAGTACGAACAGCCATGAAGCTTTTTGCGCCCCTGAATACGGATCACGTCGGTGCCAGCGCCGCGGACCGATGCGCCCATCATGTTCAAGAAGTTCGCCACGTCGACCACATGCGGCTCCTTTGCGACGTTCTGAAGCACCGTCGTGCCCTCCGCCCTGCACGCGGCGAGCATGACGTTGATCGTCGCGCCGACGGAAACGACGTCGAAAAAGATCTCCGCGCCCTTGAGCTTCGTCGCCTGCGCGCGAAGGACGTTTCGACTCTCGTCCATGTAGATCTTCGCGCCGAGCGCGCGCATGCCCTTGACGTGCTGATCGATGGGCCGTGGACCGATGACGCAGCCGCCGGGCAGCGCCAGCTCGATCTCGCCGCACGCGCCGAGCATCGCGCCGAGCAGGTAGTACGACGCGCGCATGGAGCTGACGCGATCGCTTGTCGCGTCGTGCGTGTTGATCGAGGACGGGTCGATGCGCATGCAGCCGCCCTCCGTCATGTCGACCTTCGCGCCGAGCCCTTCCAAAATCTCTTTGAGGCTCTCGACGTCCGCAATGTTCGGCAGGTTCTCCAGCACGCAGGGTTCCCCCGCAAGGATCGCCGCGGGAATGATCGCGACCGCCGCGTTCTTCGCGCCGCTGATCGTCACCGTTCCTTCAAGCCGTCTGCCGCCGTGGATGCTGTAAAAAGAATTCATAATCACCGTTCCTTCGATGTTTAGATCAAAACAAAAAGCTTTCTATTTAGTTTAGCGGATTTTCCGTCTCCCGTCAACCGTTTGTACCCCAATCGACGCCGAATGCGCGGCCCCATTCGGTAAACGTTCCGTCGCGCTGCCAGTCATAGAAGACCTCGTTGCACAGCTCGAGCAGAACGGAGTCCTTTTTTGCGATCGCGTAGTAGGGGATCTTGCCGATCTGGAAATCGAGGATGCGCGTGCGCGACTCGTGCCATGACGCCGCAACCGTGCGCGGCAGGCAAACGGCGTCCACCGTGCCCGCGCGAAGCTGCACCCGCATCGAATAGTAGTCCGCTGCGGGACGCACCACAAGCTCCGGCTCGACCGTGTCGAGGTAGTGGTACAGCAGCGTTTCCGAGGGCGTGCTTTCGAGCACCGCGACCGTCTTGCCCGCGAGCGTGTCGAAGGACTCGTACGCGAGGATCACGCACCGATCGGTGAAGAACGGCGCTTCGGACCGCGCGAACGCCTCCTGCGGGAACTCCTGCATGCTCATCAGCACGAGATCGAGCTCGCCATCGTTCATGCGCCACGGCGCGGAATAGCGGTCGACCTCGACGAGCGACAGCCCCTCCGTGCTCCCGAAGATCAGCGTCGAAAGCCCCTCCGCAACCGAGCGCTCATAGCCCGCGCCGTTCTGATACATGCCCGCAAGGTCGGCGTCCACGCCCACGCGCAGCACGCCCGTGCTCCGGATGACGTCGAGCTCCGCGCCCGACAGCACCGTCGCGGTCGGACGGTTGATCAAAACCAGCACCGCCAGAAGCAGCACGATCAGCGCGGCAACCAGGACCGGCTTGATCGGCAGCCGCTCCTGCCAGCCGGGTCTCGGTCCCCGCTTCTTTTTCTGTTGTATGGTTTCGTTAAATTTTGTTTCCACGCCGTCTGCTCTGACCGTCTGAAAAATTGCGGAATAAGAGGCTTCCCCTTGCGGGGAATCTGTCAGCAAAGCTGACGGATGAGGTATCTCACCATCCTATCCCAATGATATTATAGCAAAGTTTTTATAAATAGAAAAGAAGAAAGCTATACAAACCGGCAAAAAAATCGTATAATGTAGACAATCATCCGAAAGGAGACGCATCATGCGCTTGTTTATCGCCATACCGCTGCCCAAGGATGTGCAGCGCGCCGTCCTCACCGCACAGGAGGGGCTTCGCTCCGTCAGCACCGCGGGACGCTTCGTCCCCGCGGGGAACCACCACATCACCCTGCGGTTCTTGGGCGAGAGCAGCGCGCTTGCGGATATCGCATCCGCCATGCACGAGGCGGTGAAGGACGCGCGTCCGTTCCTTCTGCGGCTCGGCGCGCTCGGTTCGTTCACGCACGGCGGCGCGCGGACGAGCTATCTTTCCGTCGGCGGCGATCTCGACGAGCTCAATCGCATCCACGAAACGCTCGAAGCGGCGCTTTACGAGTACGGCTTCGCGGGCGGCAAGGTGCGCTTTACGCCGCACATCACGCTTGCGCGCGCGGTCGAGCACGGGGATCTTTCAGCGGTCACCGTTCCGAACGCGGCGTTTACCGCGCGCTCGATCGTGCTCTTTGAAAGCGCCAACGAAAACGGGCGCATGGTCTATACGCCCGTGCATACGGAGACGTTTTAGAAAAGAGAGAAGAGAGAAGAGTGAAGAGGGAAGAGTGAAGAGATCGGGAAGGTTTTCCGCCGGAAAACCATCCCATCATTCTACGTTTCATTCTGCATTCTGCGTTCTACATTCTGCATTGACATCGATCCGGAGGCTTTATGGCATCTTTGACGGTCTTTAAGGGCGGTGCGCACACCGGAAAGAGCACCGCTTTATACGAAAGCATACGCCTGCACAGGGAGGCGGGGGAGCACGCGATCCTGCTCGTTCCGGAGCAGGCGACGTATGCCGCCGAGCAAAAGCTGTGCGAGCGGCTCGGCGGGCTTCTCGGCGTGGAGGTATACAGCTTTGAGCGCTTCTCCGAGCGGCTTCTTTCGCGGCTCGGAAAGGTGCGACCGTTTCTGTCCGTCGAGGGCAGGCACATGGTTCTGCGTCGGGCGGCGTACAGGACGCGCGGCGAGCTCACCGTCTTTTCGCGCGTGTCGCAGTCGCGCGGGTTTGCCGAGGAAATGGACGGGTGGATCGGTCGGTTCAAGCAAAGCTGCATCACGCCCGAGGACCTTGAACGGGCGCTTTCCACGCTCGATCCGAACACGCTTCTTTATCGAAAGCTGCATGACATCCATCTCATCTATCGCGAAAGCGAATCGTTCCTTGCCGAGCGGTATCTGACCGCGCAGGATCTTTTGACCGAGGCGCTTGGGGTTTTGAAGGACGCGGAGCTTTCCGACGTCGACGTGTTCGTCGACGATCTCGACCGCTCGCGCGAGCAGGTATTAAGGCTTTTAAAAGGCATTATCGCGCACGCAAAGAGCGTCACCGTCACCATGCGCGCCGAGCCCGATCCCGCGTTGACTGCGCTGTTCGCGCCCGAACAGGCGAGGGAGGACGCGCTGTTCGCGTTCTGCGCCGAGCGCGGCATCCCGTTTTCCGAGCGCACGTTTACGGAGCAGAGCGCGCCGGTCGATCCCGCGCTGAACCACCTTTGCCGCGAGCTGTTCTCCGAAAACCAAAGACCCTACGGGGCGGAGACCGACGCGGTCCGCGTCACGGGCTACGCCACACAGACGCTCGAAGCGGATATGACCGCCGACCGCATCTTAGAGCTTGTCAAGGCGGACGAAACGCTGCGCTATTCCGATATCGCGATCGTCGTTTCCTCGCTCGATACCTACGCGCCGCTCCTTCGGCGCGCGTTCCGGCTTCGCAGGATCCCGCTGTTTTTCGACGCGTCCCGTCCGATCCTCGGGCACGCGGCGACCGATTTTGTGCTGTCCTCGGTGCGCGCGGCGGTAAAATCGCTGAACGTCGACGACCTTTTGCATGTTCTGAAAAGCGGCTACGCGAACGTAAGCGCCTTCGATACGGAGATCTTTGAAAACTATCTGCTCCGCTACGGGCTTTTCGGAAGCAGCTTGAAGGAGCCGCTGACCGTCGGCGAGGTGCCGGAGGAAGCCGAGCGCGTACGCGCCGCCGTCGTGCCGGGACTGCTTGCGTTAAAGGACGCGCTCCAAGGCAAAACCGCCGGGGAAAAGGTGCGCGGCGTTTACGCGTATCTTCGTGAGACGGGGTTAAAGGACCGGCTTTCCGCCGAGGCGGAGGAGATGCTTCGCATGGGCGATCACGAGAGCGCGCAGACCTATGCGCAGATGTGGAACACGCTGATGACGCTGTTCTCGCAGCTGGACGCGATCATGGGCGACGTGCAGATGGGACAGAAGGAATTCTGCGCGCTTCTGGAGGAGGGACTTTCGAGCTATCAGATCGGCGTGCTGCCGGGAAGCTCGGATCAGGTCGTGCTCGGTGATCTCGTGCGCACGCGCTTAAACCGCAGCAGGGTGCTGTTTTTGCTTGGCTGCACGGAGGGCGTGTTCCCGCCGTCGAGAAGCGACGACGCGCTCTTAAACGACGCGGAGCTGAAGCGCATGGAGGCGAGCGGGCTTTCGGTGTGGGGCAACACGGCGCTTTTGAGCGCGGCGGATCGGCTGCAGCTGTACACGCTTTTGAGCAAGGCGACCGAGCGCGTGTATTTTTCGTACCCTTCGTCGGGCGCGGGAGGCGATCTGGTCGCGTCGCCGATCCTTTCCACGGTCGAACGGCTGTTTCCGAAGCTCAACGTTCCAATGCTGCTTTCGGAGGGCGACCGCATCCCGGCAAACGAGGAGGTCGGGTTTTTGAAGCTGTCCGCGCTGCTGCGCGACTACACGACGGACGGGTACATCGGAAAACAGCTCCCGCCGCTTTTAGACTATTATCGGAACGATCCGGACTACCGCGAAACGACCGAGGCGCTTTTGGACGGACGCGCGGGAACGCGGCCGGAGGTGCAGCTTGGGAGGACGCTTGCCCGCGCGCTGTATCGGGAAGCGCCGCTGATGAGCGCAAGCCGGCTCGAACAGTTCTACAGATGCCCGTTTGCGCAGTATCTCAAATACGGACTGCGCGCCGAGGAGCGCAAGGAGGCGACGGAGCGCGCGGACAACGTCGGCACGTTCCTGCACGACGCGCTCGACGCGTTCGTCAAGACCGCGCAGGCGGACGGCAGGGACCTTCGCGCGATGACCGAGGCGGACGCGGACGCGATCCTCGACCGCATCCTGCCCCCGCTGATCGCGTCGCACAACGACGGGATCTTCGAGCGCAACGTCCGCAGCCGCGAGGCGCTGATCGTGCGCATCCGCATGATCCGCTGGTGCGCGTACTCGGTGCTTCGGCAGATCCGCGGCGGGAAGTTCACCGTCGCGGCGACGGAGGCGAGCTTCGGCATGGGCGAGGGATTGAAGCCCGTTTCGCTCGTGCTGTCGGACGGAACGCGCATCGGCGTGTACGGCAAGATCGACCGCATCGACAAAACGCCGGATGGAAGGCTGTTCCGCATCGTGGATTATAAGACGGGCAGAAACCACAATTTCGACCCGACGAAGTTCAAAAGCGGCGAGACGATCCAGCTCCCGCTGTATCTCGAAGCCGCAAAGCAGCTCGGCGGCGAAGCGGTCGGCATGTACTACATGCCGTTGACCGCCGACGCGCCGGAGAGCGCCGACGAGACGCCGATGAACCCGCTGTCCGGCGTGACCGCGAGCGACGCCGAGGCGATCGAAGCGGGCGACGCCGCGTTCGACCGCAAGTCCGCGCTGATCCGAAAGCTCACGCTGAAAAAGACCGGCGAGTACGCGGGCGATCTCGCCACGCGCGAGCAGCTTGAAGATTTGAAGGATCAGGCGCTTCATACGGCGGCAAGCGCCGCGGAGCGCATCTTAAACGGCGAAGCGGACATCTATCCGACCAAGAGCGCGTGCACGTTCTGCCCGTTCTCGGCGGTCTGCCGCTTCGACCGGCAGCTCGGCTGCCGCACGCGCGTCGTGCCGACGCTGGAGCTTGACGACCTTCTGAACGAAGGAGGTGAAACGAAATGAGCTTTACGCCCGAACAGCAGGACGCCATCTTAAAGGACGGCAATCTGATCGTGTCCGCGGCGGCGGGCGCGGGCAAAACGACCGTGCTCACCGAGCGCGTGTATCGGCTCGTTTCCGAGGGCATGCCGATCGACCGCATGCTGGTACTGACCTTTACGCGCGCGGCGGCTGGCGAAATGAAAACGCGCATCTCAAAGCGCCTTTCCGAAGCCGCGGCGAACGCCTCCGAACGGACGGCCGCGTACTATCGCGAGCAGGCGGCGGCGGTGGCGAACGCGAGCATTTCCACGATCGACGCGTTCTGCGCGAAGGTCGTGTTCCGCCATTTCTTCCGCGTCGGGCTCACGCCGTCGTGCAAGACGCTCGACGAGACCGAGACCGCCGTGCTGAAAGCTGAGGCGCGCGACGCCGCGCTCGAAGCGTTTGCGCGCGAGCGGGCGGAGGACTACCGCCTTCTGATCGTCGCGTTCGGCAGCGAGCCTGCGCTGATCGAGACGGTGCAGGACCTTGACCTGTACCTGTCCGCACAGCCCGACCCGAACGCCTGGCTCGATCAAAGCGAGGCGGCGCTGGACGACGACAACGCGCTGCACGTTGAGATCGAGCGCTCGCTTGCGTATGACCGGAATCGGCTGTTAAGCCACATTTCCGAGCTGCAGGCGGAGGCGGATAAGCTTCCCCCGTCGTGCGAAAAGGTGCTGAGCGTGCTGTACGATCTCATGAGCCGGGCGCGCGGCGCGCTTCTCATGGACACGCGCGAAGGGTATGCCGCAGCGCTTTCTGCGATCACGGACATCAAGGACCAGGCGCGCTTCCCCGCGGACTTCCCCGCGGAGGAGCGGGAGGGCGTGAAGAACGCGAAGCAGGCGCTTCGTAAGCTTGTCAAGGAGCAGGCGGAGCGGCACGCGGTCCCGTTCGACGCGATCCGCGCGGACGAGCGGCAGGCGACGCCGATCCTGAAGGCGTTCTATGCGCTGATGCGCGCGTACCTTGCGGCGTTTGCCGACCTGAAGCGCGAGCGCAACGCGATCGATTTTTCCGATCTCGAGCATATGACCATCGAGATCTTAAAGGACGACGAGATCGCCGCGGAATACCGCGAGCGGTATCTTACGATCATCGTCGACGAGTATCAGGACAGTAACCGCGTGCAGGAAACGATCTTAAACCGCATCGCGCGGCAGGGCGGGCTGTTCTTTGTCGGCGACGTCAAGCAGTCGATCTATCGGTTCCGCATGGCGGAGCCGCGGCTGTTTCTCGAAAAGTGCCGCGATTTTCACGGGGAGGCGGGCACGCGGATCGATCTCGGTCACAACTTCCGCTCCGGCAAGGCGGTCATCGACACGGTGAACGCGGCGTTCTCGACGCTGATGCGCGAGCCGGTCGCGGGCATCGAGTATGACAGTCGCGCCGCGCTGAAGCAGGGCGCAAGCGTGCCGGACGGCAAAGCGGAACTGCATCTGTTCGCGAAGGAGAACGACGCCGACGATGAGGAAACGCTGGAGGACGCCGAGGCGGAGGCGCGGTTTGCCGCGCGCGTGATCCTCGAACGCAAGGCACAGCCCGTCGACGACGGCAGAAGCGAGCGCGCGTGCCGGTACGACGACTTCGCCGTGCTGCTGCGCAACAAAAATCACGCAAGGGTCTGGGCGCAGACGCTGTCCGCGGCGGGCATTCCGTGCTATACGCAATCCTCGGGCGGGTATTTCGACTCGATCGAGGTCAAGCTTCTGATGAGCCTTCTTGCGGTGCTCGATAACCGCAGACAGGACATTCCGCTTTTGGCGGTGCTCCGCTCGCCGCTGTTCGGCTTTACGGACGAAGAACTTTCGCGCATCCGCATGGGCGGCAAAAAATGCGCACTGCTCGACAGCCTGATCGACGCAAGGGAGCGCGAGCCGAAGGTCGCGGCGTTTTTCGAAACGCTGGCGCACTGGCAGGCGCTTTCGCGCCGCATCCCGCTCGGCGATCTCATCGGGCTGATCCTCGACGAAACGCATTACCGCGAGCTGGTAGGCGCGCTCGTCGGCGGCGATCAAAGGCTTGCGAACCTCGACGCGCTCGTGCGCGAGGCGGCGTCGTGCGACGCGGCGGGCGTCAGCGGCGTACACGGTTTTCTGCGGTTCATGGAAAACGTCCGGGCGACGCAAAAGCTCGGCGCGGCGGCGACCGTCACGGCGGACGTCGTGCGCATCATGACCGTGCATGCGTCGAAGGGGCTCGAATTCCCGTTCGTCTTTTACGGCGGGCTCGGCGGCATGTTCAACCGGCAGGACGAGCAAAAGTCCCTGATCCCGTCCGAGCCGTTCGGCGCGGGGCTCCGGTACGCGGACGAGTTCGGCGTGAAGCACGAAACGCTCGCGCATGAAAACGCGGCGCACGCGGCTTCGGACGCGGCATGGGCGGAGGAGCTGCGCGTGCTGTACGTGGGCATGACCCGCGCAAAGCAGGAGCTGTATCTTTTGGGCTCGCTGAAAAACGGCGAGAAGCGCATCGCGTCGCTTTCCGAGCCGTCGCTGCTTTCGATCCGCAAATGCAATTCGGCGCTGTCGCTTCTGATGCTGTCGCTGAACGGGCATATGTCCATGCCGCTGCATAAAAAGAGCGAGTTTGCGGGTCCCGGCATGCGCGAGCATCGGTTCGCGATCCCGCAGCCGACGCGCACGGAGCAGGAGGACCTGCGGCGCGCGTTCGCGTGGGACTATCCGCATCCGACGGTCGACACGCTGCCGGACAAGACCTCGGTCACGGGGCTTGAGCGCGACGAAACGCCGGACTTTTACGAGCCCGCGTTCGAATCGGGCTACGACGTGCTTTCGGAGGGCAGCGCGGTACACCGCGTGCTCGAACGCATGCCGCTCGATCCTGAACGGCGCGAAGCGTATCTCAAGGAGATCCCGGACGTCACGCCGCGCCACGCGGAGGCGATCCGCGCGTTTGCGGGTTCCGCGCTGTTCAAGCGCATGGCGGCGTCCAAGCGCGTCGAGCGCGAGTGGAGCTTCCTTTGCCCGATGCCCGCAGGCACGCTGCTGCCCGGTACGGATTCCGACGAGCCGATCCTCTTACAGGGCGTGATCGACGCGTGCTTTACGGAGGACGGCGCGTGGGTGCTGCTCGATTATAAAACGGACCGCGTTGAGGGCGATCCGAAGGAATACGCCAAGAAGCATACGCGGCAGGTGGACCTGTACGCAAAGGCGCTTTTGAAACTATCCGGCATGCCGGTAAAGGAGCGGCACATCGTGCTGCTCGGCGCGAACACGGAGGTGGAGGTATGAGCGAGCGCGTCTATCCCGAAGCGTTTCTTTCACGCATGCAGACGATGCTTTCGGACGACTATCCGCGCTTTTACGGCGCGCTGCAGTCGCCGCCGAGTAAGGCGCTTCGCATCAATTCGCTGAAAACCGATCGGGAGGAGCTTCAAAGGCTTCTCGGTCAGAAGCTTTCAACGCTTTGTGAAAACCCGGACGGCGCGCCGCTTTCGGAGGACTTTCGCCCGAACGCGACACCGCTGCACGCCGCAGGGCTGTTCTATATGCAGGAAGCCACGGCGCAGGCGCCCGCGGCGATCCCCGAAATCCCGACCGACGCGGTCGTGCTCGACCTTTGCGCCGCGCCCGGCGGCAAAAGCACGCAGCTTGCCGCAAGGATGCGCGGCGGGATCCTGATCGCAAACGAGATCGTGCCGTCGCGCGCGAACGTGCTGTTGGGCAACATCGAGCGCATGGGCGTGACAAACGCGATCGTGACAAACAGCGATCCGCACACGCTGTGTGAAAAGGTAAAGGGGCAATGCGACGTCGTGCTGGTCGACGCGCCGTGCGCGGGCGAGGCGATGTTCCGAAAGGACGAACAGGCGGTGCGCGACTGGTCGCCAGAACATGTGGAGACGTGCGCCGTCCGGCAGCGCGCGATTCTGGAGGACGCCGAGAAAACGGTCAAGCCCGGCGGTCAGCTCGTATACGCGACGTGCTCGTTTTCTCCGCAGGAGAACGAACAGACCGTGCATTGGTTTTTGGAGCGGCACACGGACTTTTCGCTTGTTTCGATTCGGCGATTTTATCCGCACACGAGCGCGGGCGAAGGACAGTTTTACGCGCATCTTGTGCGCGACGGCGATCGTGTTCCGTCGGTCTTTTCGCTCGGCAAAAGCGACCGCGTTCCCGCGTTGGAGGCGTTTTCGGAGACGGTAGAGCTGCCGGAGGGGCAGATGTGTGCGTTGAAGGACGGACGCGTTTTGCTGCTGCCGCCGACGCCGTTCACGCTTTCGGGCGTGAAGCTTGTGCGGGCGGGACTGCTGCTCGGCGAGGCGAAGGGGAATCGGTTCGAGCCCGCGCACGCGCTCGCGATGGCGGGAAAAACAACGCCGTTTTTAAACACCTGCGCGCTGTCGTTTGACGAGGCGATGCGCTATCTCAAGGGCGAAACGCTGATGAAGGAAGCGGAAAAGGGCTACGGCGCAGCGACGTACATGGGGCATGCGCTGGGCATTTTCAAAGCATCCGACGGGATGCTGAAAAATCATTATCCGAAGGGGTTAAGACTGCTGTGATACCCGCTCCCGCAGGGAACGGGTATCATATCGTGCGGATGCGAAGCATTCGCATATCGAATCTGCACCGCAGATATATCGTACTTGCGCAGCAAGTATATCGTTAAAAAGCAGCGGCGCTATGCGCTATACGCACGAGATATGCTTCGCATACGATATTTGTGCAGAGCGCAAACGATATGTGTCCTTCGGACACGCAATAAAGGAGGGGCTTGTGGATCAAAGCAAGCTTGAACGGTTCGACATGCAGAAAAAGCCGTACCGCACGGCGTGGTATTTGAGACCGCTGACGTGGCTTTTGAGCGCGTCGGACGTCAAAAAACACGGCGCGATCATCAGGAAGATCGGCACGGAGGGGTTAAAGCCGCCGTATCTTTTGCTGTGCAACCACAACGCGTTTCTGGATTTCAAGGCCGCGACGAAGGCGATCTATCCGCATCGCGCAAACTACGTCGTGGCGATCGACGGGTTCATCGGGCGCGAGGGGCTTTTGCGCCGCGTCGGGTGCATCTGCAAGCGCAAGTTCACCAACGACATCACGCTCATCCGGCATCTACGCACCGTCGTGAAAAACGGCGACGTCAACGTGATTTATCCGGAAGCGCGCTATTCGCTGTGCGGCACGACGGCGGTCCTGCCCGCGTCGCTCGGCAAGCTCTGCAAGCTTTTGAAGGTCCCCGTGGTCACGCTGATCTGCCACGGACATCACATCAACTCGCCTTTCTGGAACCTGCATGACCGGCACGTCAAGCCCACCGAGGCGGAGATGACGCTCCTCTTCACGGCGGAGCAGCTGCAATCCGCCACGCCGGACGAGATCAATGAGAAGATCGTGTCCGGGTTCCAATACGACGAGTACGCATGGCAGAAGGAAAAGGGCGTCCGCGTGACGTATGAAAAGCGCGCGGAGGGGCTTCATAAGGTACTGTACCAATGCCCCGCATGCAAGACGGAGTTTCGCATGGCAAGCGAGGGAACGCACCTTTTCTGCAAAGCCTGCGGCAAGCGCTGGTTCTATCAGGAGGACGGAACGCTCTCTGCCGAAACCGGCGAAACGGAGTTTTCGCACATCCCCGACTGGTACGAATGGGAACGGGCAAACGTGCGCAGCGAGGTCGAGGCGGGCACGTATAATAGCGGCGATCTCCCCGTCACGGTGCGATCGCTGCCGAACGCGAAAAGGTTCATTCTGCTCGGCGAGGGCACGATGCGCCACGATATGAGCGGCTTCCATGTGAAAGGCCGAGACCCCGACGGCGATCCGTTTCAAATGGAAAAGAGCGTGCCGTCGCTGTACTCATGCCACATCGAATACGAATACCTCGGCAAGTTCGGCGACTGCGTGGACCTTAACACGCTTGAGGATACGTGGTACATCTACCCGCACGACTGCGAGTTCGCCGTCACGAAGATGGCGCTCGCGACCGAGGAGCTGTACTTTGCCGACCGGAAAAAGCAGGGGCTTCCGGTCAAGCCCGGACTGGCGTAATGGCGGCGCATGAAATGCGGCTGAACCCGGCGCCGTTTCGGATGATCAAAAGCGGGGAAAAGACGGTCGAGCTGCGGCTCTATGACGAGAAACGGCGAAGGATCGCGGTCGGAGACACGATCACGTTTACCGAAACGGAAACGGGAGAAACCCTTCGCGTGACCGTGACGGCGCTGCACGTCTTCGCGTCGTTCGACGAGCTGTACCGCGCGCTGCCGCTGATCCAATGCGGCTATACGCAGGCGGAGCTTCCCGCCGCAAGCCCGGACGACATGCTTGCCTATTATTCAAAGGAACAGCAGCAGCGCTTCGGCGTCGTAGGGATCGCGGTCGCGGTTGTATAGAAAAACAATCCCCGGTCACGACTTCGTCGCGCCGGTCCCCTTTGCACAAGGGGACCAAGATGGATGTCAACGAATTGTAGGGGGTGACGACCTCGGCGCCCCGTTAAGAAGCATCAGGTTTAAAAGACTACCCCTCAGTCACCTGTCGGTGACAGCTCCCCTGACAAGGGGAGCTCGAATATTCCTCGTAGGGACGGATCGCATCCGCCCGCGTAACAGGGAAATATGGGAAAGGAGATTCTTCGTCGCTTCGCTCCTCAGAATGACACATGACGGTTTTTACCGTATCTTCTTCATCAACGTGCCGAAGGCACGCATCATGCGCAGCGCATCACGGCGAAGCCGCATCATGCGAAGCGAATCATTTTACGGGCATTGCCCGTCCGCACCTCAAAACGGCAGCACGGCGGCGTCCGAAAGCACACGGACGCCGTCTTTCAGTTCCGTCGGCAGAACGGTCACGGAAAACGCATCGACCTTCTTTAAATCGCCCATCAGGGAAAGCAGTTCAAATACCGACAGGCTTGCGCTGAACGAGCCGCGCGTGGCGCTGCGGAACGCGGGCAGATCCCAAAGCGAGACCTTCGAAAGATAGTTCACGATCCCGACGCCGAACCTTGCCATGTCCGCGGCGCGATCGTCGTCTGTTTCGTCCAGAATGCGCAAAAACGCCGCAAGGTCGATCTCGCCGTCGAGCGAGGGCAGCGACGGCGCAAACGAAAAAAACGCCTCCATGCAGGCAAAATCGACGCACAGATACGCCGGCGCGCGATAGCCTGTGAGGCTTTTCACCGACCAGATCAGGTTCCAGCAGCCCTCACGCTCGCTTTGGGCGCGCGCCGTTGCGGCACGGAGCGGCGCCGTTTCGACGCTTCGGATCTTCGCGTGCTCGCCGAGCGTGTACACCTGCGCGACCGTTTCGCACGGGATCGCAACGACCTGCGCCGTCGGGGGATCGACGCGCACAAGCAAAACGGCGATCGCCTCGCCGTTCTGCTTGCCGATCGCCATGAATTCCTTGATCCCGTCGTTATAGACGCCCTCGCGCGGGGACGGCTGTGTGCGCGGCGCTTCCGCCTGCGGCGTTTCCGTCGGCGTCGCCGTGGGACTTACCGTGGGCGTCGGCGTGGCGGCGCTTCCGCCCGGCACCAGCGGGAGATAGTACGGCGTGGGCGACGGCGTCTCGGTGGGCGTCGGCGTGGGTGCGGGCGTGTCCGAAGGAAGCGGCGAAGCCGTCGCGCTCGGAAGCGCGGGTTCCTCCGGAACAGGAGCGCGCTTGGTCCCGTAGTTCAGAAACAGGATCAGTCCGACAAGCAGCAGCGCCGCGACGCCGGAAAGCGTCACAATCAGGATCGTTTGTTTGCGCGTCAAATGCATGGAAAAAACCTCCGAAGCGGTTGTTTCCGATAGTGTGTGAAATCATCGCGGTTTTATGCACGAAAGAAAAAAGACGGGGCAAGCCCGTCCGAAAAAAGAGGTTTCTTTATTTGAATCGGAACATCAGATTCACGCAGTCCGGCGCGTCGGCGTCGATATAGCCGGTGTCGATAAATCCGACGGTTTCGTAGACATGTAAAGCAGCGGCGCCCGCTTTTTTCACGCAGACCTCCGCGCAGTCATACTTCCGCTCCGCCTGCAGCATCGATAGGATCAGCCGCAGCGCCTCCGTGCCGAAGCCTTTGCCCTGATAGCGCGCGTCGATCATGAATTGCTGCAGATCGTAGCAGGTGGGTTCCTCGTCCATATCCTTGACGAGCGCGAGCCCGACAGGGATATCGTCGTTCACGATCCCGATCACGCGCGCGCGGCAGTCCCGATAGAGATACCCTCTTGCAAGGATGCCCACGGCGCTGTCCAAAAATCCCTCCTGCTCCGGAAGCACGGAAAGCCCGCGAAACGCGAAGAAGTTTCCTTCGTCAATGTCAATGAGCTTCAGCATGATTTCCTCTTACATCCGCTTCAGGATCGCGTCCAGAAGCGCGTCCGCGGCGGCGTCCTTGCTCATCAGCGGCAGCGCCGTTTCGCCGTCGTTTGTGATCAGCGTGAGAATATTCGTGTCGACCTGAAAGCCTGCGCCCGCTTCCTTCACGTTGTTTGCGGCGATCATGTCGAGGTTCTTCTTTTCAAGCTTTGCGCGGCTGTTTTCGAGCATATGCTCCGTTTCCATCGAGAACCCGCAAAGAAACTGCCCTTTGCGCTTTTCTTTTCCGAGCGTTCCGAGAATGTCCTTTGTACGCTCCAGCGGGATCGAAAGCGCGTCGTCGCTCTTTTTGAGCTTGTTATCGGAAACGCTTGCGGGACGGTAGTCCGCAACGGCTGCCGCCTTGATGATGATATCCGAATCGGGAGCGTACCGCATCACGGCTTCAAACATATCCTCGGCGGTCACGACGTCGACCGTGTTCACGTATGCGGGCTTTTTCAATGCCGTCGGTCCGGAAACGAGCGTGACAATCGCGCCTCTGCGCGCCGCGGCGTTTGCGATCGCATAGCCCATGCGTCCGGAGGAGTGGTTGGTGAGATACCGCACGGGGTCGATCGCCTCCTGCGTGGGTCCCGCGGTGACGAGCACGCGCTTGCCCGTCATGTCCTTTTCATGCGAAAGCGCATGAAGGCAGACCTCCAGAAGATCCTCGGGCTCCGGCAGACGTCCCTTGCCGCTTGTGCCGCAGGCGAGCCGTCCCGTCGCGGGTTCGACGATCTCCCAGCCGTAATGCCGAAGCGTTTCGATGTTGTCCTGCGTGACGGGATTTTCGTACATACCGGTGTTCATCGCGGGCGCGATCGCTTTTTTGCAGCGGCAGGCGAGAACGGTGGTCGTGAGCATATCGTCGGCCAGCCCGTGCGCAAGCTTTGCGATCACGTTTGCGGTCGCCGGCGCGATCAGCACCATATCCGCGCGGTCCGCGACGGCGATGTGCTCCACCGAATGCACAAAGTTCCGGTCGAACGTGTCGACGAGCGCTTTGTTTCCCGTGAGCTGTTCAAAGGTCAGCGGCGTAACAAACTTCGTCGCGTTCTCCGTCATGATGACCTGCACGTCTGCGCGCTGTTTTTTGAGCATGCTCGCGAGCGCAGCCACCTTGAAGCAGGCGATGCCGCCGGTGACGCCGAGCACGATGGTTTTTCCATTCAGCATACGATCCCTCCGAAAATATCGTTCCTTGGTTCGACAATAATATAACATACGCAAAACGGAATTGCAACGCACGAAACCTCTTGCATCCGTACTTTTCCTGCGTTATAATGCAAGCGGCAAGGCAAAAGCGCGCTCCCCGTACCCCGAAGGGACGGGAGGGCAGAGCGCAGAGCGGCGCCGACTATCATCTACGCAGCGTATCCTAAGGGAACGCAAGCAAGGAGGCAATTTCATATGGAAAAGCAGATCAAAAGGCAAGTCAATGTCCGCTACATCACGGAGCTCGGGCTGTTCATCGGCGTCATTTTGCTGATGAAGCTGACCGGGCTCTCCTCGATTCCGATCGGACCGCTGGTGATGACGTTCACCATGATCCCCATCGCGGTCGGCGCGATGCTTTTGGGTCCTCTTGCGGGAACGATCCTCGGCGCGTTTTACGGGCTCACCAGTCTGTACGATGCGATCACGGGGAAGTCCCTAATGACCGGAGCGTTCTTTATCGTTTTGCCGGTGATGACGGTTCTCCTGTGCGTCGGAACGCGCGCGCTCGTGGGGTACCTCACGGGACTGCTGTTCCGCATCTTCTTTAAGCTCGACCGTCACCGCATCTGGAGCTACTTTGTAGGCGGTCTGCTTGCTCCGATGCTCAACACGATCCTGTTTATGGGTTTTATCGTGCTGTTCTTCTATCACACCGAGTTTGTACAGAACCTTGCCGCGAACAAGGGCGCGGTGAACCCGTTGATGTTCGTCGTATTGGTCGTCGGCGTGCAGGGACTGATCGAGTGGGCGACGGGACTTGTCATCGGCGGCGCGGTCTCAAAGGGTGTTGCGGCTGCATTGAAACGCTATGAGCCGATCCCGTTTTTCAAAAAGACCGCTGCGCCCGCAGTCGAACAACCGAGTGAAACGAAAGGGGAATAAACCATGATCCTTGCCATCGACGTCGGCAATACGAATATCGTTTTAGGCGGCATCGCGGACGGAAAGCAGCTGTTTTCCGCACGGCTGAAAAGCGATCGCGATAAGACCGCCGATCAGTACGCGCTGGACATTCAGGGGCTTCTGATGCTGCACGGCGTTCGTCCCTGCGACGTCGAGGGCGGGATCCTTTCCTCCGTCGTGCCGTACCTCCAGTCGGTGATCCCGGAGGCGATCCGCCTCCTCACCGGCGTCGAGCTGACGGTCGTCGGTCCCGGCATCAGGACCGGGCTCAACATCCGCATGGACAATCCGTCGAGCGTCGGCAGCGATCTGATCGTGGCGGCGGTCGCGGCGCGGGCGAAATATAAAACGCCGATCGCCATCGTCGACATGGGCACGGCGACCACGCTTTCGGTCATCGTCAACGACAACGAATACGTCGGCGGCATGATCATTCCGGGGCTTTGGACGTCGTTGAACGCGCTGTCCGCAAACGCGGCGCAGCTGCCCTACATCGATCTCAAGGGCGCGACGAAGCTCTTGGGCACCAACACGGTCGACTGTATGCGCTCCGGCGCGGTCAACGGTACGGCGGCAATGCTCGACGGGCTGATCGACCGGCTCGAGGACGAGCTCGGCGAACCGGTGACTCCGGTTCTCACCGGCGGACTTTCCGGGTTGATCGCTCCCGTTTGCCGACGCAGGTTCCGACTGGAGCCGGACATCCTGATCGACGGGCTGATGATCCTGTACGAAAAGAACCGGCAAAAGACGGAATAAAGGTTTTTTCGGGAATTTGAAAAAAAGGCTTGCATTCTTCGCGCGTATTTGTTATAATGCGCGTTGCGAGCGCTGATGTAGCTCAGTAGGTAGAGCACGTCATTGGTAATGACGAG
>CALGGM010000180.1 GCA_937915925.1 uncultured Clostridia bacterium
AAAGGAGATCCTTCGTCGGCTTCGCTTCCTCAGGATGACACATGCTTTGTTCGCCTCGCACTCCGTTGTGTCACATCGGCAATCCCTGTCGCCAATGTGCCGAAGCATACATCACGGCGAAGCCGCATCATGCCGCAGGCGCATCATGCGAAGCCGCATCTTTGATCCCCGCAGGGGATATCATCCGCCCCTTTTCGGGGCTTTTTTCATTGGATTAACGGATTTGCCTTTGTGATTTCACAATTGCCGCTTGCAAAATATGCAACTTTGGGGTAAACTATCAGTAATTATTCTCGGAGTTGTGTATCATGTTGCTGTGGAGCGATTCGACGTGGCAGGCATGCGGCGTTTCAAAGACGGACGGCGTGCTCGTGGCGCTGTCCGGCGGCGCGGACTCCGTGGCGTTGGCTTTGGAGCTTAAACGGCTTCAACAGGAAGGAAGGATCGCGCGGGTCGAAGCCGCGCATCTGCATCACGGCATTCGCGGTTTTGATGCGGACGCCGATGCGAATTTTGTGCGTGCGTTCTGTCTGCGCAATGCGATCCCGCTTACGGTTGAGCAAATCGACGTTCCGAAGCTTGCAAGGGAGAACGGCGTCTCTTTGGAGCTCGCCGCAAGGAACGCGCGCTATGCGTTTCTGAACCGTGTTTTATGCGATCGCTCGCTCGATTGTATCGCGCTCGGACATCATCGGCAGGATCAGGCGGAGACCGTTCTTTTGCGGCTGATCCGCGGAACCGGCACGGACGGACTTGCGGGCATGCGCGTGCGTTCGGACCGGCTCATCCGTCCGATGCTGTACACGGGCAGGGACGAGATCATTGCCTATCTGAACGAACGCGGGCAAACCTATTGCACAGACGCCACCAATTTCGAGACGGACGCGACGCGAAACCGGATCCGGTTGAACCTTTTGCCGATCCTGAAATCGCTGAACCCTTCGGTCGTTTCGGCGCTTTCCGATACGGCGCGCTTTGTTGCGCAGGACGCGGATTATCTGAACGCGCTTGCCGACGAAGCTTTTTCGGACGCGAACGCGGAGCGGGAAAAGCTGATTTCGCTTGATACGCCCATCCGGATGCGCGTGCTTCGGAAAATGCTGCCGTACCGCGATTTCACAAGCGACGACCTCGATCGTCTCGATGCGCTGCTTTCCGGACAGACGGGGGATGCGGTCACGCTGAAAAACGGCGTCGTGGCATGGCTTGACGCAAAGCGGCTTCGGATCGGAAAGGACGATCAAGAACCCTTCGAGCTTCCGGTCCCGAACGAGGGTACGGTGCGGCTTCCGAACGGTACGCTGACCGTAAAGCGCGTTGAAGCCGCCACGTTTCCGTGCGGCGGGTCGGACGCGTATGTGGACGCGGATCGACTGATCGGCAATGTCACCGTGCGTTCGCCGAAGGAGGGCGATCGGTTTACGCCGTTCGGGATGCGCGGGAGCAAGCTTTTGAGCGATTACTTTACGGATCGCAAGGTGCCGCGATTTGAACGGAACGTTCCGATCGTGTGCGACGAACGCGGTGCGGTCTTCATTGTGGGGTACACCGTTGACGAGCGTATGCGCGTTACAGCGGATTCCAAAACCATTCTGCATTATCATTATGAGGAGGATTGACTATGTGGGGTAAAGCATTTATGGCGCAGGACATCGAAGAGGTCCTTCTGTCCGAAGAACAGATCAAAAAGCGCGTGCAGGAGCTCGGCGATCAGATCTCGAAGGATTATGACGGGGAAGAGATCATTGTCGTCTGCGTGCTGAAGGGCGCAAGCATCTTCTTTGCGGACCTGATCCGCGCGATCACCGTGCATGCGAAGATGGACTTTATGGCGATTTCCAGCTACGGCGACGCGCAGAAGACGAGCGGCATCGTTCGCATCACCAAGGACATGGATTCGAGCATCACGGGCAAGCATGTTCTGATCGCGGAGGACATCATGGACAGCGGTCTGA
>CALGGM010000181.1 GCA_937915925.1 uncultured Clostridia bacterium
TGGCGCGCGCGATCAACAACGCGAACGTGCTGTGCATGGGCGGCTGGATCGTCGGACCCGAGATGGCGATCGAGATGGTCAAGACGTTTTTGGAAACCGAGTGGTGTCAGGACCTTGAGGACTGGCGCGCGGTGAACATGCACAAGTTCTCCGCCGAGGTCCAAAAGATCGAGGATCGCATCTATGGCGCTTGAGTTTCTGTATCGGCAGCCGGTGAAGATCCGCTTCGGCTCCGGCAGCATCAATAGCTTGGGCGAGGAGATCAAAGCGCTCGGCGCAAGCCGCTGCCTCGTGGTGTGCGACCGGTTTTTACGATCGACCGTCGACGCGATGCAAAGGGAGATCCCGGAGATCGCGGCGGTCTTTTCGGACGTCGAGGAGAACCCGCGGCTTTCCGGCGTGATCGCGGCAGCAGAGCTCGCGCGTGAAGCGCAGGTCGACGCCATCGTCGGCATCGGCGGCGGCAGCACGATGGACACCGCGAAGTTCACGGCGGCGATCGCAAGGGAGAACGCCGACGCGCTCGCGTGCTTCAAGGGTGAAACGCCGTTTCCGCAAACGCGCTTTCCGATGATCGCGGTGCCGACCACCGCGGGCACCGGCAGCGAGGTCACGCAGGTCTCCGTCATCAGCCACGGCGCGGAGAAAAAGACGATCAACAACTCGGTCTTTATGCCGACGCTCGCGATCGTCGATCCCGCATTGACCGTGACCGTACCGCCGCGCACGACGATGAACACCGGGCTTGACGCGATGGCGCACGCTTTGGAGGGCTATTGGAGCAGGAACCATCAGCCGATCTCGGACCTTACAGCGATCGAAGCGGTGCGGCTCGTGCTCGAAAATCTTGAGACCGCGTACCTTGACGGGTCGAATCTTGCGGCGCGCGAAAACATGTCGCTTGCGGCGCTGCTCGGCGGCATGAGCTTTGCGCTTCCGAAGACGGCAGGCAGCCACGCGTGCAGCTATCCGCTTTCGGAGCATTATCATCTGCCGCACGGCGAGGCGTGCGCGTTCACGCTCGACAGCTTCGTGCGCATCAACGCGGACGAGCGGCTCACACTGCTTTGCCGCCGCGTCGGGCTTTCCGGAACGGACGAGCTGGCGGATCGGATCAAGGCGCTCAAAAAGCTTGCGGGTCTTAAAATGACGCTTTCCGATCTCGGCGAGGTCGATCTTGACGCGCTCGTGAAGGAAGCCGCGGCGCATCCGCTGATGGGCAACAACCCGGTCGCGATGGATGAAGACGCGCTGCGGGCGATGTTTGAAGCGCTCAGATGAGAAGGGAGCTTAAGGACGTCGGCATGATCGCCGGCATGATCGTTTGCTGGACGCTCTATTACACGGTCAGCAAGCTCATGGTGGACGCCACGGGCTCGCCGTATGCGACGGGGTTTCTTCTGCGCATGGCGGCGCTCGTGTTTTTGACCCTGCAGGTCGCGCTGGACGGCGGATTTAAAGACCTGTTCCGACAGGGCAAGGTGACGGTGATCCTCGTGATCATCGGCGTGTTCGGGTTCCTTCTGGACCTGTTTGCAAACCTCGGCTACGCGTTCGGCGGGTCGCTCAGCACCGGCACGGCGCTTTTGAAGACCGACGTGCTTATGGTAAATCTTCTGACGGTAGCAATCTATCGGAAGCGTCTCTACGCCACCGACTGGATCGGAAGCTTTCTCATGCTGTTCGGCGTGCTGCTCGTGCTCGGACTGGATTTTAAGGAACTGACCTTCCGACCGACGGACCTGTTCTTTCTCGCGAGCGCGGCGTGCGTGACCGTAAACGCGTTCATCATCAAGGCGGCGCAGGAGAAGCACAGGCAGAAAGCGGACACGATCTCGTATTACAACAACTTCGTGGTCCTGCTGCTGTTTGCGGCGTTCGCGATCGGACGCGGCGATCTCGCCCGTCTGAACCCCAGTGGGACGCCGTGGTTCTGGACGATGACGGTCGTCGGCGGGCTTGCGCAGACGGGGATCTATTTCTTCTATTACCGCAATCTCAAACGGCATGAGGTATGGACGGTCAAGCTCTGGCTTTTGCTGATGCCGGTTTTAAGCTGCTTTGTCGGGATCGTGCTCTTGGGCGAGGAGCCGACGGTATGGAAGCTCGTCGGCGTCGGCGTGGTGCTGATCGGCGCGTGCGTGATCCTGCTGCGCGAAAAACTGCACCCGAAAACAAGATCGAGCGCATCGAAAGGATAGGAATATGCAGCGGGAAGGCGACAACATGACGGGACTTCGGCGGCGAAACCGTGCCGCTGTGCTGACCGCGCTGAAAAGCAGCGGCGGTCTTTCACGCAAGCGGCTTGCGTCCCTGCTCAACCTGACGCCCGCGGCGATGACGAAGATCGCGGCGGAGCTGATTTCGGAAGGGCTCGTTTACGAGGACGGCGCGATGCCCTCCGACGGGGCGGGGCGGCGCGAGATCATTCTGCGGCTGAAAACCGATTCGTTCTGCACGCTCGGCTTCTCGATCGGGCTCAGAAAGGCGATCCTGTCCGCGGTGCGAACGGACGGGGAAGTGCTGCTTGCCGAAAGCGTCGCGCTCCCCGTAAAGGCGCCTGCGCAAGAGACGGTTCGGATGCTTTGCGATCGGATGACGGCGCTTGTTCGGACAAACGGGATCGATCCGAAAACGATCCTCGGCGTCGGGATCGCCGTGCGCGGCGTGATCGGCGCCGATAAGCGCACGGTGAAGTCGAGCTTTGACGCGCTGGATACGGAGGACTTTCCGATCTGCGATCGGTTCGAGGCGCACACGGGCTATCCCGCCGTGCTCTCGAACAACGTGCGCGCGCTGCTTTCGGCGCAGATGTTTCTGTCCGATGAACCGGCGGCGGAGAGCACGTTCTTTCTGCGCTGCGAATCCGGCATCGGCGCGGCGCTGTCCCAAAACGGCGAGATCTTAGAGGGCGATCGGCGGCAGTGCGCGGAGATCGGGCATATCCCGGTGATCCGGCGCGGCGGCAGACCCTGCCATTGCGGAAAGTCCGGCTGTCTCGAAACGGTTGCGTCGCCCGCAGCGATCCGCGAGATCGCGCAGGAAGCGTTCTCCGAGGCGCGTACGCCGCTGCTGTTCCGGCTTGCGAACGGGGACAGGGAAGCGGTGACAACCGCGCTCGTACTGGACGCGGCGAGGGGCGGCGACGCGGGCGCAAGCCTGATCGTCGACCGCGCGGCGGAGGCGCTTTCCGACGCGCTGAAGAGCGCGGTGTATCTCATCGACCCCGGCAGGATCGTGCTGTACGGCTCGGTGTTCGAGCACCCGTACTTTCTGTCGA
Source organism: uncultured Clostridia bacterium (assembly GCA_937915925.1). Lineage (GTDB taxonomy): Bacteria > Bacillota > Clostridia > Christensenellales > CAG-138 > UBA3792. The sequence continues at coordinate 3,281 of CALGGM010000181.1, forward strand.
AGCTCAAAGCGGAAATGGACGTCGGCGTGGACGCGGCGCATGCCGTGCCGATGGAGAAGAGCCGCTTCAACGGACAGCTCGAAGCGCGCGCCGCGGGGCTTTTGTACACGATCGACTTTTATCGGAACGGAGGAATACGCGAATGAATATCCTTGACGAACTCAAACGGAAGAACCCGGACCTGCCGCTCTTTTCGGTGACCGATCCGGAATTTATCCCCTACGGACGGGTGCTGCCGTGCCGCGATACCGCAGCGCTTTCCCGTGCGATGGAAGCGACCGGCATTCCCGAAAGCGGCAACCGGTATGTGGCAAGCGAGCATGCGCTGGAAGCGCTTGATGAAATCGCAGAGATCAGGCGCACCGTCTACGGCTGCATGCCGATTCAGGCGGGCTTCTGTAACGGCAGAGGGTACAAGCTGAACGCCGAGGAGTACCATAAGTGCAGCGAGGTGAATTTCACGACGACCGGTCTGGTGCTGCTGTTGGCGCTGCCGGAGGACATTCACGACTGCATGCTCAATTCGAAGGAAGTGAAGGGCTTTTATCTCCCACCGGAGACGCTTATCGAGATCCATCCGCGCGTGCTGCACTTCGCGCCGTGCCGGATCACGAATGACGGATTCAACTGCCTTGTTGTGCTGGAACGCGGCACGAACGCGCCGCTCGAATCGGTAAACACCGCCGCCGAGGGCGAGGAGGGACTTTTGTGGATGCAGAACAAATGGCTCCTTTGCCATCCCGATTCCCCGCAGGCAAGTAAAGGCGCATTTATCGGCATCACCGGCGAAAACCTGACGGTGAAGATCTGAAGCTTTGCTAACGAAGATGATCCAAAGAGAAATGCAGAAAATGGACATTCAAGCATACTGGAACGATGTATTATCAAAAAATCGGGATGCGTTGCCGCGCTGGTTTTGCGACGATGCTGTGATTCGTTGGCATTGCACGAATGAAATGTTCAGCGTTGCCGAGTTTGTAAAAGCTAACTGTGATTATCCCGGCGAATGGGATGGGGAAACAGAACGGATCGAGCGATCCGGTTCTTCCATCATTCTGGCAGGGCGCGTTTTCCCGAGGGACAAAAGCATGTCATTCCATGTTGTGAGCTTTATCAGGCTGAAGGATGACAGGATCTCGGAATTGGATGAGTATTGGGCGGATGACGGGGAAGCCCCGGCATGGCGCAGAGAGATGAAAATCGGGAAACCGATTCGATAGATCGATTGAAGAAGCAGGAGCGGCGGACGGGCAATGCCCGCCCCAACCGGTTGGTGCCGCAATTCCCCCTCATCACCGCCTGCGGCGGAGCTTCCCCACCAAGGGGGAAGCCTCTATGTCAACGCAGCCAAAAGCCTTCCCCTTGATGGGGAAGGTGGCGCGGAGCGCCGGATGAGGTGGAGGTTTCGTAACGCAGGGGGTATGCGTGTATCGGCGTTACAGCGTTACAACGTTACAAAAAGGTCTCTTATATGGATAAAGATTATATATTATTATGTAACGCTGTAACGATGTAACGCTGTAACACACAGGGGTAAAACAAAAAGCGGGCATTGCGCCCGCTTATGTGTTTTTGGTTCAGATCCTTGCGACGCCGCTCTTGCGTGCCGCTTCCGCGACTGCTGCCGCGACCGCGGGTCCGACGCGCTTGTCGAAGGCCTTCGGGATGATGTAGTCCGCGGAAAGCTCCTCATCGGAAATGAGGTCCGCCAGCGCCTTTGCCGCCGCCATCTTCATCTCTTCGTTGATGTCGCTTGCGCGTACGTCGAACGTGCCGCGGAAGATGCCCGGGAACGCCAGGACGTTATTGATCTGGTTCGGGAAGTCGCTTCTGCCGGTTGCGATAACCTTTGCGCCGCCCGCCTTTGCGTCGTCCGGGAAGATTTCCGGCGTCGGGTTCGCGCAGGCAAAGATGATCGCATCCTGATTCATGGTCTTCACCATCTCGGTCGTGACCGTGCCGGGCGCCGAAACGCCGATGAACACGTCTGCGCCGACAAGCTGATCGGCAAGCGTGCCGGGCTTGTGTTCAAGGTTCGTGACCTCCGCCATCTCTTCCTTGATCCAGTTCAGGCCGTCTCTGCCCTTATAGATCGCGCCCTTGCGGTCGCACATGGTGATGTGTTTGAAGCCCGCGGAAAGGAGCAGCTTCACAATCGAGACCGCCGCAGCGCCTGCGCCGGAGGTAACGACCTTGACGTCTTCCTTCTTCTTGCCGACGACCTTCAGAGCGTTGGTGAGACCCGCGAGCGTGATGACCGCGGTGCCGTGCTGATCGTCATGGAAGATCGGGATGTCGCACTTTTCCTTGAGCTTGCGCTCGATCTCAAAGCAGCGGGGCGCGGAAATGTCCTCGAGGTTGATGCCGCCGAAAGACCCGGAGAGCAGATACACCGCGTTGACGAACTCGTCGACGTCGTGCGTCTTGATGCACAGCGGGAACGCGTCGACGTTGCCGAACGATTTGAACAGCACGCACTTGCCCTCCATAACGGGCATGCCGGCTTCGGGACCGATGTCGCCGAGACCGAGTACCGCGCTGCCGTCGGTGATGACCGCGCAGAGGTTATGACGACGGGTCAGCTCGTAGCTCTTATTGATATCCTTCTGGATTTCAAGGCACGGCTGCGCGACGCCGGGGGTGTAAGCGAGGCTCAGATCGTCCTTGGTGGCGACGGGAACCGTTGCGATGACTTCGATCTTGCCCTTCCATTCTCCGTGGAGACGGAGCGATTCTTTTGCGTAATCCATGTATATACTCCTTTAATTGATTTACGTTCTTGTATCTTCAACGACGTACGTAGAATACAGTGCGATTTCACCTCATCCGTCACTCCTTCGTCGTGACACCTTCCCATCAAGGGGAAGGCTTTGCAACGCGTGGTGTTGAGGCTTCCCCCTTGGGTGGGGAAGCTGTCAGCGTCAGCTGACTGATGAGGGGGTGCCAATGAAGATTTACTTTCTCAAAAGCACGGCTTTGACCTGCTCCTCGATGTGCGCGGCGGTGAGCCCGAAGCGCTCCTGCAGATACTCCTGCGTTCCGACCTCGCCGAACTCGTCCTCGACGGCAACGCACGCGGCGGGAACAGGGCAGCGCTCTGCAAGCACTTCAAGGATCATGCTGTAAAGACCGCCGTGCCGGTTCGCGTTCTCCGCGACGACGACCGCGCCGCATTTCTTTGCCCACGCTGCGATCGCGTCCGCGTCGATCGGCTTAATTGTGAAGCAGTCGACGACCGCGGCGGAAACGCCCTGCGCTTCCAGGGAAGCTGCGGCTTTCATCGCCTCGTGCAGCATAATGCCCGCGGCGAAGATGACGACGTCCGTGCCCTCTCTGAGCGTGACGGCCTTGCCGATCGGAAGCTCCGCGCCGTCCTCATAGATGCGCGCGTACTGCTTTCTGCCGACGCGGATGTACTTGACGCCGGGGCGGTTGACGCACTGACGGAGTACGCTTTGCAGGCAAGTCGGGTCGGACGCGTCGATGACGGTCGCGCCGGGCAGCGCGTTATAGAGCGCAACGTCTTCAAACGGCATATGCGTGCCGCCGTTCATCGTGGCGGTGACGCCGGGGTCGGTGCCAATGACGGTGACGTCGTTCTTTGCGTAGCCGCCGGACAGGAAGATCTGGTCATAGATGCGGCGGGACGCAAACGTGCCGAAGCTGTGGATGATCGGCTTGAAGCCCGCGGCGGCGAGACCTGCCGCGACGCCTGCCATGTTCGCTTCCGCGATGCCGCAGTCGACCGCGCGGTCCGTCGTTTTCGACCATTTCAGCGTACCGGAGCAGCTCATCAGGTCCGCGTCCAAAAAGATGACGTCGGGATCGCTTTCCGAAAGCGAAGCGACCGTAGCGCCGATCACGTCCTTGCAGAGACGCGGGTCCATTTCTCCGTTATATACTACCTTCGTCATGGCTCAGCCCTCCAATGCGTCGAGCTTCGTCTGAAGCTCCTTGGTCCAGTTTGCAAAGCGTTCGTCGGTCACCGGCATGCTGTGGTTCATCGCGGTGTTCTCCACCTCGTCCACGCCGTGTCCCTTGACGGTGTCGAGCACGATCGCGTACGGCTTGTCGCCGCCGTTTCTCGTGCGCTCCAACGCGGCTGCGATCGCTTCCACGTCGCCGCCGTCGACCTTGACGGTATCAAAGCCGAACGCTTCCATCTTCGCGACAAAATCGCCCATCGGCAAAACTTCGTCGAGGTAGCCGTCGAGCTGACGCTTGTTCCAGTCGATCAGCACGACAAGGTTCGAAAGCTTTTTCGCGCTTGCGAACATAAAGGATTCCCAGCACTGCCCCTCCTGTATCTCGCCGTCGCCGACGATCAGAAAGACGCGGTTGTTTCTGCCCTTCAGCCGGTTGCCGAGCGCAAGCCCCGCCGCCTGCGAGGTGCCCTGACCGAGCGATCCGGTCGTCATATCCACGCCGGGGGTCTTGTTGCGGTCGCAGTGGCTCGGAAGCCGCGTGCCGCCGCGGTTTAAGGTCTTGAGCTCCTCATAGGGGAAAAAGCCCTTCAACGCGAGCGTCGCGTAGACCGCGGGACCCGCATGTCCCTTCGACATGACGAGATAATCGCGATCCGGGCATTTCGGGTTTTCGGGGTCGACGCGCATCTCACGCCCGTACAGAACGGCGAGCGTGTCGGAAATGCTCATCACGCCGCCGACGTGACCGGAGCCGATCGAATGGATCGCTTCGAGCGCCGCCATGCGGATCTTCAGAGCGAACGCTTCGAGTGCCTGTTTTTCTTTCAATTCCATAGCTACCTCCTTATGATTTGCGGCAGGGCGGGATGCGTCTTGCCGGTTGCTTGCCTGTATCTACCAGTATAGTCCCTTTTCCGAATTTACGCAAGCGTTTTCGTAACTTTTCAAACGGGGTTATAAAAGGATCACAACGGGCCGTCCCGCGCCGTCGATGCGCCCGCTTTTTACGGGGTACGGCGTTTGAAACAGCAGATCGGTATACGTCCCGTCAGGCATCGGGACCTCGGCGGAAAACGCGCGTCCCTTCATGCTGAACACGCCGATCGCGCGGCGATTCTCCAAAGTCCACGTCGAGACCGCGACGTCGTTTTCGCGCGCTTCGAGCGTATAGACGCCGTCCGAAAACAGCGAATCCTTCTTCATGGCGATCAGCGTTTTCAAAAGCGCTTCGTGCATCGGCTCGCCTTCGCGCAAAACAGGATCGGGATCGAACAGGGAGGGCGCATGCTCGACCGCCCATTCCTCGCCACAGTAGAGCATCGCGATGCCCTTCTGGAAGAACGAAAACGCGATGCGGTTTTCGCGCTCCGTGCGGTCGGGGAACAGCGCCGCCGTGCGCGGACGGTCGTGGTTTTCGGTGCAGCGCAGCTTCACGTAATCGGCGCGGAACGTGCTCTCCTGCCGGACCAGCGCGTCGATGTAGACCGAAAGCGGGATCTCTCCCTTTTGATAGGCGACGTATTCGGGGTAGACGTCGTAGTCGTAGCAGATATCGAACGCCTGATAGAGCTCGGAGTCGGAAAGCGCCACGAGCCCCTGCGAACGGTGATAACGGATGAATTCGTGCTCGACCGATTCGGCAAGCCAGATGCAGCCGGGACGGACCGTCTCCACGCGCTTTCTTGCTTCGAGCCAGAAATCGAGCGGCACGAGCGACGCGACGTCGCAGCGGAAGCCGTCCACATACCGCGCCCAGAAGCACAGCGTGTCGATTAGCTCCTCCCAAAGATCGAGGTTCTCGAAATCGAGATCGACGATGTCGGTCCAGTCGCCGACGTGGTTGCCGAACGACCCGTCGGGCTTCCGATAGAAGTATTCGGGATGCGTTTTCACGAGCACGGAATCCGGAGAGGTGTGATGGTACACGACGTCGATCAGCACCTTCATGCCGAGCCGATGCGCCGCGCTGCAAAGCGAGACGAAGTCGTCCATCGTGCCGAACTCCGGATTGACCGCGCGGTAATCCTTGATCGCGTACGGCGAGCCGAGCGAGCCCTTGCGCTTCTCCTCGCCGATCGGGTGGATCGGCAGAAGCCAGATCGCGTCGACGCCGAGATCGCGGATGCGGGGAAGATCGTCCTCGACCGCCCGGAACGTGCCGCCGAAGTTGCGAATGAAGATCGAATAGAGGGTCATGCTGCGAAGGTTCATAGTCGCTTCCTCCAAACTCACGCTTCTTCCGGCGCGAAGGTAAGGCAGAGGCGGAACAGCTTCTGTCCCGCGCACTCGCCTGCGACCAGGAACGCGTCGCCGTTTTGCTCGCAACGGACGTCGAACGTCTCGCCGAGCTTCACCTCGCGCGAATACTCGGTCTGGATCTTTCGCACCGCGCGCATGCGAAGCGCCGGGGGCATGGTGTCCTCGGCAAGATCGAAATAGCGCGTGTTGTTCATATGCCCGTTCAGATCGACATAGCTGTACGGCACGGTAAACGGCGCCGTTTCCTCAACCTTGGGCATGCGCGGCGCGGACGGCATGGGAATCGTGTTTCCGTTTGTCGTGCCCTCGACGACGATGCCGTGCTGCTCGGGGAAGGCGACCTTGCGCGTGGACTGATCCATCAGCGCCCAAAGCGCGCTCGCCTCGATCAGCACATTGCCCGCCTCGTCCATGATGCGGTAATAGCGCGGAAACAGCAGGTGCATGGTCTTGCCCGGCCACGTCTCGATGCGGATGAACTCGTCGTATTCCGGCATACGCGTGACCGTCGCCTGCTGCAGCGTGACGATCCACAAAAGCCCGCGGTCCAGCGTCTTGTCGCGTCCCGCGCCGAGCTCGGTCGCGTGTACGATCGAGACCTCCTGCAAAAGCGTGAACAGCCGCGAATACCGAAGCCTGCGGTACATGTCGGTATCCGAGCTTAAAAGGCGGTACTCCCGCGTATAGACGCTCATGCCTTCGGAAGCCGCTTCTCAATCGCGGTCACGACGTCGCCGAGCGTGGAAAGCTTCTGCCACTGGCGGTTCGGAATGCGGACGTCGAACGCCGCCTCGAGGCGGCAGATGATCAGCGTGAAGCCCATCGAGTCGATGCCGGTGTCCGTGTTGATGACGGTGCTCTCGTCAAATTCCTGTCCCTCGAGCTCGGGGAGCGATTCGACGATGATCTCTCTTGTTTTGTTCAGAATTTCTTCTCTGCGGGTCATAACCCCTCTCTTTCCCGTTGGATCGCCCAACGCATGATTTTTCCGCTCGCCGTGCGCGGCAGCGGTTTTTCGTAAAATTCGATCGCGCGGATCTGCTGATTTCGCGGACGCTCGTCGAGCACCGGTCGGATCTTTTCCCAGATCGGCGCCGGATCGCGCAGCTCGCCCTCCAGTACGAGGATCGGCTGATCGTTGATCAGAAGCACGCAAAGCGGCTCGCCGCCGAGCGCGTTTGAAAGCGCCTGCTCGTACTCGGGCAGAAACAGCTTCGTCCCGTCGGACAGCACGAGGATCTCCTTTTTGCGGCCGGTCAGATGCAGCTTGCCCTCTTCATCGAGATACCCGAGATCGCCCGTGTGCAGTACGCCGTCGGAAAGAACCTCTGCGGTGTCCTCGGGGCGTCTCCAATAGCCCTCCATCATGCAGGTGGGGGCGGTGATCAAAACCTCGCCATCCGGCGCGATCGTGACCGTATCGTCGGGACAGACGGTCATGGCGTACGGATCGCCGAAGCCCAGCGAAAGCGCGACGCCGGAGCTCGTTTCGGTCAGCCCGTAGCCGAAGCACACGCGCGCGTCGGTCGTTTTTGCGGCGCGCAGGATCGGCTCGGGACAGCCGCCTGCGCCGATGAGGATGATGCGAAGCTCCGGATTCAGCGCGCGATATTTCAAAAGGAAGCCCAAAAGGGCGGGCACGGCGGAAAGCGCCGTCGGGCGGAAGAAGATGCAGTCGTCGCCGTAGTGCCTTGCGCCGCGTCCGAGCGCGACGCACGCGCCGCACGAAAGTCCCCACAAAAGCCCACAGACGAAGCCGAACACGTGATCGAGCGGGAGCATGCATAAAAGCGTATCGGAAGGATCGAGCGGCAGAAGCGCGCCGCCGTTATAGGCGCTTGCCATCAGCGATGCGTCGGAGGTGACGACCGCCTTTGCGCGGCTCGTGGTGCCGGAGGTGAAGAACAGAAGCTTCCCTTCGCCGCCCTCGGCGGTTTCCGAAAGGAAGGGGGAGAGCTCCTTTTTTAACTCAGAGTCGCCGAACAGCGCGTCAAGCTCCGCTTCCTTCACCTGCTCCTTGAGTACCTCGTCCGCGGCGTTTTCGGAAAGCAGAACCGTGCGCCGCCCCGCAAGCACCGAAGCGAAGATCTCGATCACGCAGTCGAACGAGCCGTTGGCGAGAACGCCGAGCGTATGCTTCGGATCTTTCCGAAGTACGTTCGCGCGCGACGTGACAAGGGAATAAAGCTTTGAAAAGGTACAAACGCACATGCGTCCGTTCTGTTCGTAGCGCAGCGCAGGCGCGTCCGGCGTCTGTTCGCTCCGATAGGAAAGCATCGAAAGGAATCCCGAAAACCGCATAGCATCCACCTCCGAAACGTATTTTAACATGTTCGGACAAATAAGGAAAGATTTTTTCGGGATTTTTGAAAAATTATGCAAAAAGTTCGTGCAATTCCCGTACGGGCGCGTTATAATAGGAGCAACGTGAGCGATCACAAATCAGAGGAGGAAATCAAATGGATAAGAACACTCGCATCTGCATCATCGGCGGCGGTCCCGCAGGTCTTTCCGCCGGTATGTACCTGGAAAAGAAGGGGTATGAAAACTATACCATTCTCGAACGGCTCGACCGCGTCGGCGGCAAGTGCTGGTCTCCGACCTACAACGGACGCCGCTATGAGATGGGCG
>CALGGM010000182.1 GCA_937915925.1 uncultured Clostridia bacterium
TTCTTATCTGTCCCGCTCCCTAACTTTCCGTGAAGAACCTTTCTTTTTGGGAAAGAACATCAAACGCGTCTGTCAGCATTCCCGTTTCAGCCTGTCAAAAAGTCCGGATGTCGGCATCTGCAACGCAGATGAGGTACAGACGTGCGCACGTGCATGCATTTAAATCCGTCAAATTCAGCGACATGTGCATCAACTAAAACGGAGAGAGCATTTTGCTCTCTCCGTTTGTTCGTTCTGCTTTTCAGCCGACCGTTGATTACTGTGCGTTGAACGCTTCCTCGATGACGAAATTGTCCTTTTCGGGATGCTTTCCGTCATACTCGGTCGCCCCGGTGCTCGGGTTGATCGTCGCAACCGTGATGGTCTGTTCCTTCGCATCGAAGGTCAGCACTCTTGCGAAGCCGAGGCCGTTCACATCGTCCGCGGTGTAGTTGTACATCAGCGCGGTGACCTTGCGATCGCCGTAGGTCTTCTCCCACGTCGCAGCACCGTCTGCGCTGCCGCTGAGGATGAGGCGCACATTCTTGTTGCTTGCAACAATGTTCTCCTCAATCAGCTTGCCGAACGCTGTCAGCTCGCCGTTGGCGTCGATGTAGTCATTCACCAGCAGGATTGTGAGTTCATGGCGCATGGTAATCGCGTCGTTGATGAACTGCAGCCATGCATCCTGACGTTCCTTCTCTTCGTCGGTCTCCGCGATCTTCTGATAACCGATGCCGACCATCAGCACAGGCTGACCGGCAAGCTCGCGATACCAGACAGAGCCGTCCTTGAAGGCTTCGACCTTGCTGTTCAGATCCGCAGCAAGATACGCGTCGTAGTTCATCTCGTCGCCGTTGACGTCCTTCGCGCCCGCTGTGCCGTAGAACGGGATCGTAACATCCTTCAGCAGGTTCTGCGCCGACGTCCATGCCGCTTCGTTGTCGAACGAATCGACCATATTACCGGACATCGCGATCGCGCTGAGATCGTCTGCATGCGCAACTGCGTATTCCGTGATCGCCTTGAATGCGTCGTCATATGCGCCTTCGCCCTTCAGAAGCGTATCGGACAGCCACAGCAATGCGAAGTCGTGCAGCTTTCTGCTGACAATCCGCAGCGTACCGTTGATGAACGTAATCTCGTAGTTCGAAGTGCTGAACGCCTTTGCGCCGCTCTTTGCCGCGAGCTCTGCGTAGATCGTGTACGCGCCTACATCCTCACCCGGATCACGGTTCAGCGTGATGAGATCGTCCGGAAGCGTCTCGCCCGCGACAAGGCCCTTCACCGTGTACGTGAATTCCGGATCGGCTTCGCCGTAGACCTTCATCTGATCGTCGGCGATCACCGTCAGCGGTGCGGGTACAACCGTCAGAGTGTAACCTTCCTTCACCGCGTCCTCGTACGCCGGATGGGTCGCCTTGATCGAGAACGTCGTCGTACCGGCCATCACGCGGCTCGGCGCAGTGTTCGTCCACGTCGTACCGTCATCGGTGCTGTACCAGATGGTCGAGCCGGATGCGCTTGCGGTTGCCGTCATCGTGTGCTCCCGACCGTCGTATACGACCGTGATGCTGTTCGAATCAACATCCATCGTTTCGGCGTCGTCGCCCGGGATCGGCGTGATCGCATTGTCATTCCGCTTCTTGGTCTCGTCTTCGACCTCAGCCGGGACGGTCTTCGCGTCATCGCCGTTCGGATCGACAGCAGTCGCCGTAACAACATTCTTCACGCTGCCCGCAACAACGTCGTCCACCGTGACCGTGTGGCTCGCCTCAAAGGTCATGCTTGCACCCGGTGCGAGGCTCGCGATCGTCCACTCGTCGCCCGTCAGTTCGTCCTTCACAACGACATTCTTCAGCGTGACGTTGCCGTCGTTCGTTGCCGTCACCTTGTAGGTGATCACTTCGTCAAGAACATACTTCCCGTCTGCCGGCACAGAAGTCGTTTCTTTCGCCAGCGTCAGAAGTCCATTGACCGTCTCGGTGTCCTCCTCGTCCGTACCCGGCGTGACCGGTACGACGGGTTCGTCCGGATCGGGGCTCGTGCCCGTTGCAGTTGCAACGTTCAGAACCTTGCCCGCCAGGACGTCTTCTTCCTTAACGACGTAGCTCGTCGTGAAGACTTCCTCCGCACCCGGTGCCAGGGACGCGATCGTCCAGGTCTCACCGGTCAGTTCGTCCTTCACCTCGATGTCGGTAACCGTCAGGTTGCCGTCGTTCTTCACCGTGATCTTGTAGGAGATCGTCTCGCCCAGCTTGTATTTATCGCCTTCTGCCGGAGTCGAGGTCGTGATCTTCTCGATCGTGATGTGACCCTTCTTCTCTTCCGTCGGTTCGGGATCTTCGCCCGGGACAACCGGTACATCCGGCTGATCCGGATCGGGACTCGTGCCCGTTGCAGTTGCAACGTTCAGAACCTTGCCCGCCAGGACGTCTTCTTCCTTAACGACGTAGCTCGTCGTGAAGACTTCCTCCGCACCCGGTGCCAGGGACGCGATCGTCCAGGTCTCACCGGTCAGTTCGTCCTTCACCTCGATGTCGGTAACCGTCAGGTTGCCGTCGTTCTTCACCGTGATCTTGTAGGAGATCGTCTCGCCCAGCTTGTATTTATCGCCTTCTGCCGGAGTCGAGGTCGTGATCTTCTCGATCGTGATGTGACCCTTCTTCTCTTCCGTCGGTTCGGGATCTTCGCCCGGGACAACCGGTACATCCGGCTGATCCGGATCGGGGCTCTTGCCCGTTGCGGTCGCTTCGTTCTTGACGCTGCCCGCAAGCACGTCTGCCTCGGTGACCGTGTAGCTCGCATTGAAGGTCTCGCTTGCGCCCGGTGCGAGGCTCGTGATCGTCCACTCGTCGCCCGTCAGTTCGTCGGTGACCGTGATATCCGTGATCGTCAGGTTACCGTCGTTCGTCACCGTGATCTTGTAGGTGATCGTGTCGCCCAGCTTGTAGCCGTCCGCAGGCGTCGTGCTCGTCGTCGTCTTCGTGATCACAAGGTGACCGTTCTTCGACTCGGTATTGATAGTTGCACTTGCCGTCTTCTCAAGATTGCCAACCTTTGCCGTTACCGTGTTGGTGAAGCTTCCGCGGAGCATATCCGCCTCGGTGACCGTGTAAGTCGCTGTCGTTGTGACTGTCTCGCCTGCAGGCACATTCTCGAATACGCTCTGCGCAAGTGTGACGCCTTCAATCTCAGTCAGCGTAATCGTCTTTGCTTCAGCATAGATGTTCGTCGCGGTGACCGTGAATGTAACGGTATCGCCAAGCTTATAGGCCTTATCCGCTGCGCTCTTCGAGACAACCAAGTCATCATCAACTGTGCCGGGATTGCTCGGATCAGTGCCGTCAGTGACAGTCAGTTTGCCAAACGCCGTTGTAATCTTGTAGTTGTCAGCCTTCGTATTGTCTTTCAGCGTATATGTGAATGTATTTTCACTCTCGCCTACCAATGTCTGGCTGCCCGTTACATTGTACGTCGCGCCTTCGCCCGTCGCAAAGCCGTCGCCGCCGACCGTAACCGTATCGTTCGTCAGCGGATCGCCGTCATACACCTTGCTGTCCGTTGCACTCGTCAGCGTCACCGTACGCTTCTCAATCGTCAATGTACCGGCCTCCGTCGTGATCGCATAGTTCGACGTCACGTCTTCTTCGCCGTGCATGATCTTGTAGCCCGCCGCGATCGGGTTGTTCCCCGTCGCCGTGTCCGCTACGTTCGTCACGCTGCCCGTCGCTTCCGCTACCAGCGTGTCGCCTTCAAACAGCGTGCCGCTCGTGACCGTTACGGTCGTGTTCTGGTGCGCGCCGCCGTCGTATGTCCATTCGTCGCTCGCCGCTGTGATCGTGATCGCTGCGCTCGCGTTCGTCATCGTCAACTGACCGTTTACGGTCGTGACCGTGTAGTTGCCAGGCGTGCCCGTCGTGAACTCGTAGCTCGTTACTACGTTCGTGACCGGGCTCTCGCTCGGGAACGTAATGCTCCCCGTGATCACTGCCGTGATCGCGTCCTCGCCTACCAGTCCTTCTACGTCGTACTTATCCCAGCTCTGCGCTTCGCCCGTGTATGCGAACGCCTTATCCTGTGCTGTGATCGTCACCGCCTTCGGATTGATCGTCAATGTACCGGCCTCCGTCGTGATCGCATAGTTCGACGTCACGTCTTCTTCGCCGTGCATGATCTTGTAGCCCGCCGCGATCGGGTTGTTCCCCGTCGCCGTGTCCGCTACGTTCGTCACGCTGCCCGTCGCTTCCGCTACCAGCGTGTCGCCTTCAAACAGCGTGCCGCTCGTGACCGTTACGGTCGTGTTCTGGTGCGCGCCGCCGTCGTATGTCCATTCGTCGCTCGCCGCTGTGATCGTGATCGCTGCGCTCGCGTTCGTCATCGTCAACTGACCGTTTACGGTCGTGACCGTGTAGTTGCCAGGCGTGCCCGTCGTGAACTCGTAGCTCGTTACTACGTTCGTGACCGGGCTCTCGCTCGGGAACGTAATGCTCCCCGTGATCACTGCCGTGATCGCGTCCTCGCCTACCAGTCCTTCTACGTCGTACTTATCCCAGCTCTGCGCTTCGCCCGTGTATGCGAACGCCTTATCCTGTGCTGTGATCGTCAGCGGCGCCTTCGTGATGCTCAGCGTGCCATACGTTGCGCTGACGCTCGCGTACTGTCCCGCGTTCTCCAATACGTACGTGAACGTGTTGTTGTTCTCCGCCGTGTCTGCGACGTACTTGACGCCCGCGGCCGTTGCCGTGATCGTCAGCTTATCGCCCGACGGCAGTGTGAAGACCTTGCCGTCAGAGCCTTCGTCCGCCGCGACCGTGATCTCCTGCGTCGTAGTTTCAGTATTGTATACCTCGGTCTCTGCGTCATAGGTCGTGGTCGTAACGCTTTCCGTGTACTTGACCGTGTATACCTCTTCGGTATGCGTCTGGCCGTCATACGTCCAGCTCTTCGTCGCAGAGGTGATCGTCAGTGCCGGACGCAGCGTATTCGTGAACTGCACCTGCGTGTTGCCGGAAAGTATTCCGCTCGCCGTGAGGTTTTCTCCGGTTGCGTCGACCATCGCTTCGCCGCCGTTGACCGTATACGACGGGACGTAGCCCGCTGCGCCGATCTCCTCAACGGAATACGGTGTGCCGGAGTACAAACCCGGGAACGTAATGGATTCTCCGTCCTTCAGAGTGATCGTAAAGGTAATAGACGTCAGTCTTCCATCAAGTTCTTTTCCCATCAGATAATTGGACATCTGATTCAGGATTGACTGCCTCTGAGCATCCGTCAGAACTGTTACATTCTGCAGAACGAACATATTGAAGCCGCCAACGTCCGAAAAGTCTGACACCGGCCACTGGATCGTAATTCTGAACGTGAATTCCTGATTCGGATCACCGCCGACGTTCGTCTTGCCGACAGTCAGAGAACCTTTTCCGTAGTTCGTAATGTCATATCCATCATAGATCGCGTAGTAATTGGCAAGATCTGCCTCGCTGATTACATACGTGACTTCCTGCGTAACGGTTTCGTCCTCCGACTCGTACACCTCATACTTCGGTACTTCAAAGGAGTACTCCCAGTTGTTGGCTGCCGTGACGGTCTTGGTTTCCACCGTCTCATGGGTTCTGTCATTCTTGACCGAGACCGTGATGCTCCCCAGCGCATCGCCGACCCATGTCTTCGTACCGCTGATCTCGATCTTCGGGTTCTTGATCGTCAGCTTGCCCGGTACGTAGGTTACATCATAATAGGAAGGATCTCTCGCGATGGCCGACGAAATCACTGCGTTGCTCGGAACAATCTTGTTCTCGTATTCGCCGATCAATGTTTCCTGTCCGTTCAGTGTAATGCTTGTCAGCGTATCGCCTACCAGCAGTCCCAGAAGGCCCTCGACCGTAACTTTACCCGCAATATCGCTTGCAGACGTATAGATCGGAAGAGCGTCGTGTAGGGAAA
>CALGGM010000183.1 GCA_937915925.1 uncultured Clostridia bacterium
GTAACGAAGTGGTTCAGCGACGCGCTGCGACCATATGAGACCATTGCTGTCACCGTTAGGTGACTGAGGGGTAGTCGACGAATCACACTTTGCCATGAATTGCGCCGCAGGCGCAATTTTATAACTCTGATACAACTCTGTGATGACTCCGTTACATGTTTCGTGATACGATCGGGGCGGAAAGGAGGCAGAAAGCCTTATGAAGACATTTTTTCAGAAACACAGGATCGTGATGCTCTCGCTCGCGGGCGTGCTGTGCATCGGCATTCTCGCGGGGCTTGCGGTCGCGGGGACGATCCGTCTGTCCGAAAACGGCACGTCGTTTGAGACGCTTGCGGAATCGCGCGCGGGTGCGGAGCCGGTGCAGCCCGAAGCGGAGACAAACCTTCCGAACAACCGGGAGACCGTGCCGACGCTCTCGCCGGTCGTGACGCCGAAGCCCGTGAAGCTGTCGGCAAACGACGTTTCCCGCTTGACGCAGGAGGTCAGCCGCCGCCGCAACTATGCGATCCCGATCCGCACGTCGAAGCATATTCCGGACAACCTGATGCTTTGGGACATCCGGGACGCAAACGCGGCGGAGAGCGAAGCGGTCCGAAAGACCGCGGAGGAGATCGTGCAAAAGCTGTACGGGCAGTCCTTTTTGGAGCTGACGGGCTACACGGCGGAGCAGTCGTTTGTCAAGGTCTATGAGGATCGGACGAACGATCACGACCGGCTCTTGCGGCTCACCGCGCCGGGCGACCTGCTGATCCTCGTCGTGCGCGCATCGGACATGAAGCTCTTATGTTTGGACCTTCTGGTCTATCCGGAGGAGGCGCTTCTCGAATACCGGACGGCGGCGATCAAGGCGGCGGAACAGCTCGGATATCAGACGAAGTTCTTTTATGAGGAGGATCGGGACCGCCCCGTGGTGCAGGCGGAGATCCAGCTTGTGACCGAAACGGACGAGTGCATCGCGGTGTCGTTCTGCGGCGATCGGATCACGCAGTTTGCCGTGTACCCCACCAAGGAAGCCATGCAGGACTGTGAATACTTCCTTGCGGATATGCAGTACGACAGCTTCGAAAAGGCGTACCCGGAGAGCTTTGTCGAGGAGGAGCCGCCGAAGCTGGACTTCTCCGAAATGACGAACCCCGATAAGATCTTTGCAACGCTTTCCCGCACCTATCGGACCCTGTCCGGCGTCGGCGATCTCGACACGGATCAGATGACGGCGACGTTTCTGCGCGACGGCAGCGGCGGACGCGAGGACTGCTGGAAGATCACCGGCGGCGGGTTCGAGATCGTGATTTCGGCGTACTCAAGACAGCTTATTTCGTTCAAGGGCAGCATCCCCTGCAAGGACATTCTGGACGTCGAATACGAAGCCATGGGCGGCGAGGCGTACGAAAAGGTAACGTCCGAGATCGCAAGGACGCTGATCGTGAACCTCGGCTCGGGCGGCGCACAGGACAAGGTCGTGAAGGAAATCGACGTCAACGCGGTCTATGACTTCCACTACTGCACCATGGACATCGTGCTGACCGACGGCACGTGGTACGAATGCTACTTTGCCGACGGCGTGCTGAAGGAGATCTGGCACTTCGCGGACGAACGCATCTTCATGGAGGGTCCGAACACGGGCTGGGTCGCGGACGCGGTCTACATCAACAGCCACACGGGAAGGACGTTCATCCCCGGCTACCGCGACTGGGACGGCGACCTGCATGTTTCCCCGCGCCCCGCGCAGTAATAGACACCTCATCACCGCCTGCGGCGGAGCTTCTCCTCAAGGAGAAGCCTTTTTTTCACCGCGCACGGTTGCATAAACGGACCGTAGGGGCGGATATCATCTTCCC
>CALGGM010000184.1 GCA_937915925.1 uncultured Clostridia bacterium
GGTTCGCGCGGTTCAACAACCATTCGCCTACCTACCCCCAAGGTGTCATTCTGAGACGAAACCGAAGAATCTGCTTTACCGTAAGATCCTTCGTCGCTTCGTGCCTCAGGATGACACACGGTTTTTGCGCGTCAATTTGTGGAAGCGCCGACCCCGGCGTCCCGAAAGGTTCGCGCGGTTCAACAACCATTCGCCTACCTACCCCCAAGGTGTCATTCTGAGGCGAAGCCGAAGAATCTCCGTAACGATGAACCGTCTCATTCCTTGCCTGTTGCGCAGTACGCCGCGATCGCCTGCGTCGCAAACGCCGCCGTACCCTCGCCCGCGTACGCGTCGATGTTTTCGGTAAATTTGCCGCCCGCGCCGTACAGCTTTCCGAGCCCCGAGAGCACGTCGTTTGTGCAGCGATAGAAGTGCGCGGAAATGTAGTCCTTGAGACGCTTCACCGCGACCTGCGCCGGTTCGGAATCCGGCGCTTCATCCCTGCACGCCGCAAAGTCTTTGAACAGTTCCATCAGCCCTTCCCCTGCCGTTTGCTGTTCCTTGGGGCTCAGCTTTCTCTGTTCAAATTCCCGATAAGCTTCCGTATGCCCCCACTGCGCCTTAGCCTCTTTCGCGTACCGTTCGATCGTTTCGGTATCGAATGCCGTAAAATCCATAGGATCTCCTCCTTTGTTTTTCTGATTTTCCGCAAGCGCGATGATCCGTTCGATGCGTTCCTTTTTCAGCTGCAAAAGCGTGATCTGCTGTTCAAGCGCTTTATCCCTGTCGAAGTCCTGTTCGCTGAGGATCGCCTTGATTTCCTTCAGAGGAAACTCCAGCTCCCGAAACAGCAGGATCTGCTGTAGTTTTTCCAGCGCGGTTTCATCATACAGCCGATACCCCGCTTCCGTCACTGCGGTCGGCGCCAGCAGCCCGATCCGGTCGTAATACTGCAGCGCACGGATCGAAACGCCGGAAAGCTTACTCACCTCATGCACTGTCATCATGCCGATCACCTTCTTTCTGCCGTACAGTATAAACTATGACGCAGCGTCAGAGTCAAGCGTTTTTTTCGACGAAAAAAGGAGATGCTTTCGCACCTCCTTTTGGGGTTTCCGATTACAGATTGAACTGCTTCGAAATGAGGTCGACGATCTCGGCGCCGATGCGCTTCTGCGCTTCGACGGTCGTTGCGCCGATGTGCGGCGTGCAGGAGACCATCGGATGGCTGTACAGCGCGTGGTTGTTCGCGGGTTCGACCGCCCACACGTCCAGACCTGCCGCACGGACCTTGCCGGATTCGAGTGCCGCAAGGAGCGCGTCCTCGTCCACGTTCGTGCCGCGGCTTGTGTTGATGATGACGACGCCGTCCTTCATCTTTGCGATCGTCTCGGCGTTGATCAGCGCGCCGCCGTCGACTGCCGGCGCATGGACGCTGACGAAATCCGCCTGTGCGAGCAGCTCATCCATCTCAACGTACGGAATGCCGAGCTCTTCCTCGATGCCCGGGATATGGAAGATGTCATACGCGACGACCTTCATGCCGATCGCCTTTGCCATCTTGCCGAGCGCCTGACCGATTCTGCCGAAGCCCACGATGCCGAGGGTCTTGCCCTGCAGCTCGATGCCCTTTGCATAGGCTTTCTTTTCCCACTTGTCGTTACGCATGGTGTAGCCCGCGATGGAAAGGAAGCGCGCGCATGCGAACATGTGACCGAGCGCAAGCTCCGCAACCGACTGCGACGAAGCGCGCGGCGTGTTCTTCACAATCAGTCCCTTGCTCTCCGCATACTTCACGTCGATGTTGTCCACGCCGACGCCGCCGCGGATGATCATCTTCAAGCGACCCGCTTCGACTGCTGCGTCGATGATCGGCTCGCGGACCTTCGTTGCGGAACGGACGACGATCACGTCGTAGTTTGCAAGCTCCTTCTTGAGGTCTTCCGGCTCATAGAACTGGGAAACGACCTCACAGCCCTTTGCTTCGAGCGCGGCGATCGCGCTCTTGTCCATACCGTCAGATGCTAAAATGCGAATCATGATTTTCCTCCTTATGCGTTTTCCGCTTCGTACTTCTTGAGGAACTCTACGAGCGCTTCCACGCCCTCTTTCGGCATCGCGTTGTAGATGGATGCGCGAAGTCCGCCGACGCTCTTGTGGCCCTTGAGGTTATCGAAGCCCGCCGCCTTGGTCGCCGCAACGACCGCCGCGTCCTTCTCCTTGTCGCCGGTGACGAACGGAATGTTCATGAGGGAACGGTCCTTCTTCTCAACGGTGCCCTTGAACATCTTGGAGCTGTCGAGGAAGTCGTACATGACCTTCGCCTTTTCTTCGTTGCGCTTTGCCATCGCTTCGAGACCGCCGTTCTTCAAGAGGTACTTAAAGACCTTGCCGCAGACGTAAATCGCCCAGCAGTTCGGCGTGTTGTACATGGAGCCGTTGTTCGCATGCGTATCGTAGCGGAGGTAGATCGGCGTCTTCGGGTCGATGTCCTCGCGGATAAGGTCCTCGCGAATGATGACGATCGCGAGACCCGCCGGACCGACGTTCTTCTGCACGCCGCCGTAGATCATGCCGTAATCGGACACGTTGCAGGGCTTACTAAGGAACATCGAGCTCTGGTCGGAAACGAGGATCTTGCCCTTGGTGTTCGGAAGCACCGGGTAGGTCGTGCCGTGGATCGTTTCGTTCTCGCAGATGTAGACGTAGTCCGCGTCCTCATCGATGGGCAGATCGGAGCAATCCGGAATATAGCTGTAGTTACGATCTTCACTGGACGCAATGACGTTGACCTTGCCGTACTTCTTGGCTTCCGCCGCCGCCTTCTTGGACCAGTTGCCGGTGACGATGTAATCAAACACACCGTTCTTGCAAAGGTTCAGCGGGATCGCGGCAAACTGCAGCGTTGCGCCGCCCTGAATGAACAGGACCTTGTAGTTATCGGGAATGTTCATCAGCGTGCGAAGGTCCGCTTCCGCCTCGTCGATGATCTGCTGATAGACCTTGCTGCGGTGCGACATTTCCATGACGCACATGCCGCTTCCTTTGTAGTTCAGCATCTCGTCCCGGATCTCTTCGAGCACCTCAACGGGCATCGTGGCGGGACCTGCGGAGAAATTGTAAACGCGATCGTACTTCATTTGCATACTCCTTTGCTTATTGGCAGAATGCCATATTTTTACGCTCTCATTGTAGCCCATTCCGCGCGGAAAAGCAACCGGAAAACCGACGCCTTAAAGATATATTTTTTCCCGCCGATCCGCCCTTTTGCGCCCCTGTATTTTTTGAAAACAGGACGGTACTTAAAGCACAGGCTCTTGACTTTATCGAAAGGTTGTGTTATGCTCAATCCGTTATAAATCTTTACGGAGGCTTTATCATGATCGAGATCAAGACCATCGAGACCCGCAATCTCTGCGAGAGCGCCAAGAACGGCGGCTGCGGCGAATGCCAGACCTCTTGTCAGTCCGCCTGCAAGACGAGCTGCGGCATCGCGAATCAGAACTGCGAAAACAAGGACAAATAATCAACACCGCGAAAAGCCGCCGGAAACGGCGGTATTTTTTTAGAGCAAGGGCATTATGATCCATCAATACAAACTTTGCGGCTACAACATTGTTTTAGACGTCTGCTCCGGCGCGATCCACGTCGTCGACGACGTCGCCTATGACATGATCGCGGGCTTCGAAACCGAGCCGCGCGAGCAGCTTATAAACGCGCTGTTTTCGCGCTACAACGATCGTGTCACATTGGACGAGCTCAACGCCGCGTACGAGCAGCTTGAAAGCTTAAAAGCCGCGGGCAAGCTCTTTACCGAGGACACGTATGAGCCGATGGCAGGCACGCTGAAGGCGAAAACCGCAGGCGTCATCAAGGCACTGTGTCTGCACGTCGCGCACGTGTGCAATCTGAACTGCACCTACTGCTTCGCAAGTCAGGGCAAGTATCACGGCGAACGCGCGTTGATGTCTTTTGAGACCGGCAAGCGCGCGCTCGACTTTCTTGTGGAGCATTCGGGAAACCGGAAAAACCTTGAGGTCGATTTCTTCGGCGGCGAGCCGTTGCTGAACTTTCAGGTCGTCAAGGACCTGGTCGCCTACGCGCGCTCGATCGAACGGGACGCGGGCAAGCATTTCCGCTTCACGCTGACGACGAACGGCATGCTCGTGGACGACGACGTGATCGATTTCTGCAACCGCGAATGTCACAACGTCGTGCTGTCGCTGGACGGGCGCAAGGAGATTCACGACCGCTTCCGTAAGGACTATGCGGGCAACGGCAGTTGGGAAACAATCGTGCCGAAGTTTCAGCGTTTTGTAAAGGCGCGCGGCGGCAAGAACTACTACATGCGCGGCACGTTCACGCACGCAAATCCCGACTTTTTGAAGGACATTCAGGCGATGCTCGATCTCGGCTTTACCGAGCTTTCCATGGAGCCGGTCGTGTGCGCAAGCGACGATCCCTCGGCGCTGACCGAGGCGGACAAACCGATCGTCATGGAGCAGTACGAAAAGCTTGCCGAGCTGATGTTAAAGCGCGACGCCGAAGGGCGCCCGTTCACCTTCTATCACTACATGATCGATCTCACCGGAGGGCCCTGCATCTATAAGCGCATCTCGGGCTGCGGCTCCGGCACCGAATACATGGCGGTCACGCCGTGGGGCGACCTGTACCCCTGCCACCAGTTTGTGGGCGAAGAGGCGTATAAGCTCGGCGATATCTTTGAGGGCGTCACCAATCACGCCGTGCAGGAGGAGTTTGCTGCCTGCAACGTCTACGCACGCGAGGAATGCCGTACCTGCTGGGCGCGGCTCTACTGCTCCGGCGGATGCGCCGCGAACGCCTACCACGCCACGGGACGCATCAACGGCGTCTATGCCTACGGCTGCGATCTGTTCAAGAAGCGCATGGAATGCGCGCTGATGCTCGCCGTTGTGCGGCAGCTGAACGCGAACGAGCAATGAACACGCCGATCTTTGATTTTATAAGCGAATATCTCGCGCACGACCCCGTCCGGCTGCATATGCCCGGGCACAAGGGACGTGCGCGTTTTCTTGCCGAGGATCGCGATCTCACGGAGATCGCCGGCGCGGACAGCCTGTATGAGGCGAGCGGCATCATCGCAGAAAGCGAAGCGAACGCGTCAAGGCTTTTCGGCTGTCCCACGTTTTACGCGACCGAGGGCTCGTCGCAGTGCATCCGCGCGATGCTGTTTCTTGCGATGCAGCACGCGAAACGCGCAGGCAAAGCGCCGAAGGTCCTTGCCTCGCGCAATGCGCATAAGACATTTCTGTCCGCCGCGGCGCTTCTGGACCTTCCGGTCTGCTGGCTCTTTGACGATGCGCCGTCGTATCTTTCGGCGAATCCGTCGGTCGACGTGATCGAACGGGCGATCACGGCCGAGCGTCCGACCGCGCTGTATCTGACCTCGCCGGACTATCTCGGAAGCATAATGGACCTGAAACCGATCGCAAGGGTCTGTCATGAAAACGGCGTGCTGCAGCTCGTCGACAACGCGCACGGGGCATATCTGCGGTTTCTCATGCCGTCGCGTCACCCGATCGATCTCGGCGCCGACCTCTGCTGCGATTCCGCGCATAAGACGCTTTCCGCGCTGACCGGCGGCGCGTACCTGCATGTGTCCCCGGCTTTTTTCGGAGGCGAGTCCGATCCGTGTCATCCTGAGGCAAAGCCGAAGGATCTGAAAGATTCTTCGTCGCTTTACGCTCCTCAGAATGACAGAATTGCGCGTGCGCTTGCCACCGAGGCAAAGGACGCGCTGCTGCTGTTCGGCTCGACCAGTCCGTCGTATCTCATTTTGCAATCGCTCGATCTTTTGAATCCCGCATTGGAAACGCTTCCCAAACGCCTCGCGGACTTCGTTCCGCGGCTCGACGCGCTGAAGCATCGGCTTGCCGCATCGGGGTGGACGCTGTTCGGAAATGAGCCCTTGAAGTTGGCGCTCATACCGAAGTCCTTCGGCTATACCGGGACGGCGCTTGCCGCGCTGCTCGAAGCGCAGGGGATCTTCTGCGAGTTCGCCGATCCCGATTTTCTGGTCTGCATGTTTACGCCGGAGAACGGCGAAACCGACCTTGCGCGGCTCGAACGTGCGCTGTCTGAAGTGCCTCCCCTGCCCCCGATCGCAGAGGCTCCGCCAAAGTCCTCTCAGCCCGAGCGCGTGTGCTCAATCCGCGAAGCCATGCTTGCGCCGCGCCGTGTCGTGCCGGTTTCGGAAGCGCGCGGCTGTGTGCTTGCGCGTCCCGACGTGGGCTGCCCG
>CALGGM010000185.1 GCA_937915925.1 uncultured Clostridia bacterium
ATAACGAAATAACGACATCTCGAAATAACGAAATATCGAAATATCGAAATAAAAAAAATAGAACTATGGCACAGATTGCAAAACAACTGACAGACCTCATCGGCAACACCCCGTTGCTGGAACTCAACAAGTATTCGCAAGCCAAGGGTCTCGCTACACCCGTCATTGCGAAAGTAGAATACTTCAACCCCGGCGGCAGCGTGAAAGACCGCATCGCCCTCGCCATGATAGAAGACGCCGAGCGGCGGGGCGTCCTGCAACCCGGTGCCACCATCATCGAGCCCACCAGCGGCAATACGGGCGTGGGCCTGGCCCTGGTCAGCGCCGTCAAGGGCTACCACCTCATCCTGACCATGCCCGAGACCATGAGCGTGGAGCGCAGAAACATCCTCAAGGCATACGGCGCGGAGATCGTGCTGACCGAAGGCGCCAGGGGCATGAAGGGCGCCATCGCCAAGGCCGATGAGCTGGCAGCGGAGATCCCCGGCGGATTTATCCCCGGACAGTTCGTCAACCCGGCCAACCCGGCGGTCCATAAGGCGACCACCGGTCCGGAGATCTGGAACGATACGGACGGCAGGGTGGACATCTTCATCGCCGGCGTGGGCACCGGCGGCACGCTGACCGGCGTCGGTGAATACTTGAAGGAGCAGAACCCTGCAGTGAAGATCGTCGCTCTGGAGCCCGATGACTCTCCGGTCCTTTCCGAGGGCAGATCCGGTTCCCATAAGATCCAGGGCATCGGCGCGGGCTTCGTGCCGGACGTGCTTGATCGCTCGGTCATCGACGAGATCGTGACCGTCAGCAACGAGGACGCGTTTTCCACCGGACGGCGCATCGGACAGCTCGAAGGCGTTGCGGTGGGGATCTCCTCCGGCGCGGCGGCGTATGCGGCGATCCGGGTTGCAAAGCGTCCCGAAAACGAAGGCAAAACGGTCGTGGTGCTGCTGCCCGACGGCGGCGACCGCTACCTCTCCACGGCATTGTTTGAGGATTGATATGGAACAGGAATTGAGAGAACTTCTTGGACTGACCGCCGACACACTGCGCGAGGCGGATGAAGGACATTCGGGCGCGAGCGATTTCAGCTCGTTCCAGAGCCGCACGGAAAGCATGACGAACCGTCTGATCGACGCCATGTTCCCGCGCCATGCGCAAAAGCCGATCATGCGCGAGCAGGCGCTGTTCGAGGCGGCGGAGCATATGCGCGCGCTTTTGAGCGCGCTCGCCTACGATTCCAAGCGCGCCGACGCCATCACGCGCGAGCTGATCGAGGCGCTTCCCGAGATCTACCGTATCTTAAAAACCGATCTTGTCGCGGCGTACCGCGGCGATCCCGCGGCGCGCGACATCGACGAGATCATCCTGTGCTACCCGGCATTTCCCGCGATCTGCACGTATCGGCTTGCGCACATCCTGTACGACGCGGGCGTGCCGCTTCTGCCGCGCATCATGACCGAGTACGCGCACCGGCGTACCGGCATCGACATTCACCCCGGCGCGACGATCGGCGAGTCGTTCTTCATCGACCACGGCACCGGCGTCGTCATCGGCGAGACCACGACCATCGGCAGGGACGTCAAGATCTATCAGCACGTCACGCTCGGTGCAAAGAGCTTCAGCACCGACGCGAACGGCATGCCAATCAAGGGCGTGAAGCGTCACCCGGACATCGGCGATCGCGTGGTCATTTACGCTGGCGCAACGATCCTCGGCGGCGAAACGCGCATCGGAAACGACTGCATCATCGGCGGCAGCGTGTGGCTGACGCACTCGGTGGAAGCGGGCAAAATGGTGCTCGCGCGCTCGACCGTCACCGACGCGCCGCTGACGCGCGACATCATGCACCCCGACTTCGGCGACAGCGCGATGCTGTAAAATGCAGAATGGTGAAAGCGGGACGGATCACATCCGTCCCGCTCAGCCTGTCGCAAAAGGGGTCAGACCATTTGCGGCGAGCTGATTCAAATGAATACTTGCAGGATGAAAGGGCGCAGGAGCGCCCTTTCTTTCTATTATTTCGCCGCAAACTATTCGTGTTTTCACTCAGTCGCATACTTTAGTATAGCTCCGTCGCGAAAACGCGAATTCTGCCACCCTTATCAACAGCCTGCTCAGCGTGTCAAAAGGTTTTTTGACACGCTGAGTGGGACGGATCACATCCGTCCCACTTTTTTACTTTCTCAGCTCCCAGAACGCGACGGCGGAGGCGGCGGCGACGTTCAGCGAATCCACGCCGTGCGCCATCGGGATCTTCACCGCGTGATCGCAGCCCTTGATCGCTTCCTTCGGGAGCCCGTCCCCCTCCGCGCCGAGCACGATCGCAAGGCGCTCCGCGCGTTTCAGCCGCGGGTCGGCGATCGAAAGGGAATCGTCGACAAGCGCCATCGCCAAGGTCAGAAAGCCGCGTTCGCGCAAAAGCCGCAGCCCGCCCTCCGAAAGCGTCGGGATGCCCGTCCACGGCACCAGAAACACCGTGCCCATCGAAACGCGCACCGCGCGGCGGTTCAAAGGATCGCAGCACGTCGGCGAAAAGAGCACCGCGTCGATGTTCAGCGCGGCGGCGCTTCTTAAGATCGCGCCGATGTTCGTCGCGTCCACCACGCCGTCGAGCACCGCGACGCGTGTTGCGCCGTTGAGCACCTCGCCCAATGCCTTCGGCGGCTTTCTTTTCAATGCGCAGAGCACCCCGCGGGTGAGCGCATAGCCCGTCAGCGATTGCAAAAGCGCCCGGCTGCCGGTATAGACCGGCACGTCGGGACAGCGGGCAATGAGATCCTTCGCGTCGCCCTCGATGTGCTTTTCCTCCATCAAGAAGGAGACCGGCTCAAATCCGGCGTCCAGCGCAAGGCGGATCACTTTCGGGCTTTCCGCAATGAACACGCCCTTTTCGGGCTCCAGCCGGTTTCGGATCTGCGCCTCCGTGAGCCGCGCGTACACATCCAGCGCCGGGTCCTCGATCGAATTCAGATAAAACACGTTTGCCATTGTTCAAAAAATGCCCCGCCGGGATCGGCAGGGCGGGTTGAGGCGTCTTCAGCTTGCCTGACTTTCGAGGTAGTCGTTGAGGTCCTTGCACAGCGCGTCGGCGTCGATGCCGTGGACGGCGCAGGCTTCCTCGAGGTTCTCAAAGTGCGACATCGCGCAGCCGAGGCAATGCATGCCGGATGCGATCAAAATGCCCGCGAGGTTTTCATCGATCTCGATGATTTTACGGATATTCATATCTTTCGTGATGGTCATGGTTTTTCTCCTTTATCTGTTCGGTGTGATTAGTATAACAAGTTTCGCGCGGTTTTTCAACAGCCGATTGTGATATTTTCGTGACGCTTACGATTTTCGGAGCACGCAAAAGCTGTTTGCCGGGACCGTCGCCGAAAGCGTGCTGCGGCATTCGACCGTGTTGCCACTCTCGTCGCGATACGTGCCCTCGAGCGAGCCGAGGTCCTCCGCACCCTCGCGGAACAGCGCGGGGTACAGGATCGCGCGCGACGGCGTGTCGGCGGCGTTCGCAAGCAGGATCAGCGTCTCCTCTGCGCTTTGACGGATCACGCAGACCGTCCGCTTTCCGATCGCGGCGATGTGCGTGCTGCCGTTTCGGATCGCGTCGCTGGTTTTATGCAGCGCCATCAGGCGTTTTACGCAGTCGGCGATCGTTTCGTCCTCGCGTCCCCACGGGAACGTGCCGCGGTTCAGCGGGTCGGACATGCCGGTCATGCCCGCTTCGTCGCCGTAGAAGATGCACGGCACGCCGGGCAGCGCCGCCATCAGCGCAAAGCCCGTCATCACGCGCCTGCCTGCGCGAAGCAGCATCGCCGCGTCGGGATCGTGCGCAAGCTGCTGTTTGCGCGTCAGCGTCCTCGCGTCCGGAATGCCCGTTAACGCGGTTCGGATGCGCTCGGTGTCGTGCGAGCCCAGGAGGTTCAGACACGCGTCCATAAACGGCTTCGGATAATCCTCCAGCACGCGGTTCAGCGCGTCCGCATAGGCGTAGGCGTCCCACCGTCCGTTCAGAAATTCGACCGTCGGATCGCGGAACTGGTAGTTCATCGGCGCGTCGAGCTCGTCGCCGTTGACGTAGCCGCGCCGCCCCTCGGGACCGAACTTCGTTGCGCAGTTATCCCACACCTCGCCGATCAGAACCGCGTCGGGGTCCTGCGCCTTGATCGAACGGCGGATGCCGCGGATGAACGAATCGGGCAGCTCGTCCGCAACGTCGAGCCGCCAGCCGGACGCGCCCGCCCTGAGCCATGTGCGGAGCACGCCGTTTTCGCCCTGAATGAATTCCGTATAGTGCGGCTCGTTCTCCTCCACGTTCGGGAGCGTTTCAAAGTTCCACCAGCACTCGTAGCGCTTCGGATACTCGTAAAACCGGTACCACGGATAGTACGGCGAATCCTTGCTCTGGCACGCGCCGAGCGTGTCGTAGCGCCCGTAGCGGTTGAAATAAAGCGAATCGTCGCCGGTGTGCGAGAACACGCCGTCCAGAACGATACGGATGCCGAGCGCCTTTGCCGCCTCGCACAGCGCTTTAAAATCGTCGTTCGTGCCGAGGATCGGGTCTACGGTCATGTAGTCCGCGGTGTTGTAGCGGTGGTTTGAGTGCGCGGCAAAGATCGGGTTCAGATAAATGCAGGTCACGCCGAGCGAAGCGATATACGGGAGCTTTTCGCGGATCCCGTTGAGATCGCCGCCGAAGTAATCGTCCGGCGCATAGTCCTTCGCGCCGCCGTGCGGGGTATAGTACGGCGTTTCGTTCCACCCGTCGTGCACGAAGATCGGTCGTCCGCCCGCGCGGTAATCCGCCGCGGCGTTCATAAAGCGCTGCCGGTCGGAACAGAAGAAGCGGTCGGGAAAGATCTGATAGACCACGGCGTTTCGGAACCACTCCGGCGTGGTAAACGCGCCGTCGTATACGGTCAGTCCGTAGAGCTTCGGCGCGTCGGAAAACTGCGCTTCGCCGCTCTCCGCGCCGAAGTACCGCCCGTTGACGCGGAACGTGTACCCCATGCGGCACGGCACGGAAGGCGCCGAAAACGTCGCGCGGTACTGCCGCCCGTCCCAGTGCATGGGAAGCGTTTTGGGACCCTCCGGCGGGTACAGCAAAAGCTCGACCGAGGCGCTCGAATCGCCGTCGAGGCAGAGGGAAACCGGCGCGTTTGTCTGCACGGCGCCGAACGGCTGTTTGCAATGCGGATTTCGCGAATGATAATACCAGTTCATACCCGTTTATTATACGCGCATTCGACACGGTTTGCAACCCGAACTTTGACTTTGACTGTTGACGCCGTATATGGTATACTGCCCGTAAAGGAGCCGGTATGCGGCGCAAAACGCGGCAGTTTTGTAAAAAAGTTGCAAAATCGAAGCGTTCGAAACATTCATGTTACATTTTGTCCGCATTTCTGTGTTACAATTTTTGCCATGAAAAGGAATCGGAGGATGGGAAAATGATAAAGATTCTGATCGTGGATGATGAGGAACCGATCGCGAACCTGATTCGCATGAATCTGACGCGGCAGGGCTACGTTTGCACCTGTGCATACGACGGGCAGCAGGCGGCGGATCTTCTCGAAAAGAATCCGTTTGATCTGGTGCTTCTGGACATTATGCTGCCGAAATTTGACGGCTATGACCTTTTGGCGTACATTCGCCCGATGGGCATTCCTGTGATCTTTCTCACGGCAAAGAGCGATCTCAACGACCGCGTGAAGGGCTTGAAGCTCGGCGCGGAGGACTACATCGTCAAGCCGTTCGAGATCGTCGAGCTGATCGCCCGCATCGAGGTGGTGCTGCGCCGCTTCAACAAGAGTCAGGGGCTCATTCAGTGCCTTGACATTCTGATCGACCTCGACGCGCGCGACGTGATCCAGAACGGCAAACATGTCGAGCTCACCAGAAAGGAGTTCGACCTGTTGGTTCTGTTCGTGCAGAATCCCAACACGGCGCTGTTCCGCGAAACGCTGTTCGAGCGCGTGTGGGAAACGGACTACATCGGCGAGACGCGTACGCTCGACAGCCACGTACAGCGACTCCGCAGAAAATTAGGCTGGCAGGACCGCATCAAAACAGTCCATAAGATCGGCTATCGGCTGGACATTCCCGAAACATGAGATTCGCTCTGAAAATCTGCATATGCACCGTATTGATCGTAGCGCTGTTGTTCGGCGTGGCAGGACAGATCCTGATCGCGCGGAGCTTTGAAACAGCGCTTCGTTTTCGCGTACAGGCGGCGGTTGCGGATTATTCGGCGCTCGCTTCCGCAATGGAAGCCGAGCTTTACGGCATCTACCTTTACTACAACACCGCCTCGCCCGAAATGTATGAGGAGATCTTAAAGCGCGCCGGCTCGAATCAGGGCGTGGAATCGCCCTGCGCGCTCTACGACACCGACGGTAACCTTCTGACCGCGAGCACGGAGGGCTTCCCCGAAACGCTGACGTTCTCCGAGCTTCGCGTGCGGCGGTTTGCGTACCGTCTGATCCGCGACGGCGAGCGCACGCTGCTCGACACGGCGGGCTGCGTTTCGGTCGGCGGGCAGAACTACTTCCTGTCCGTGCGCTACGACGCGACCGAGCTGATGCAACTGCGCGCCGAGCAGATCCGTTCGGTCACCGTTCTGCATTTGATCACCGTCGCGGTCTCGATCGCGGCGATGCTGCTGCTTTCCTACTTCACGACAAAGCCGCTTCGTCGTCTTCAGCGCTTTACCGAGGTCATCGGCGGCGGCAACTACTCGCGCCGCGCGCGCGTCACCACGCTCGACGAGATCGGCGACCTCACCGTCGCGTTCAACGATATGACCGGCGCGATCGAACAGAAGGTCGAGGCGCTCGAGCTGAACGCCAAGCAGCAGAAGGACTTCGTGGCAAGCTTCTCGCACGAGCTGAAAACGCCGATGACGTCGATCATCGGCTACGCGGACATGCTCCGAAGCACCGAGCTCGACGAGGAGGACGCGTTCATGGCGGCGAACTTCATCTTCTCCGAGGGCAAGCGTCTCGAATCCATGTCGCTGAAGCTGATGGACCTTGTCGTGCTCGACAAGAACGATTTCAAGCTGATCCGCGGCTACGCGCGCCGCGCGCTCGGGCACGTCGTGGCGGTCGTCACGCCGATGCTCGAAAAGGCGGAGCTCACCCTGACCTATGACATCGAACAGCAGATCATCCTGTATGAAAAGGACCTGCTTTTAACGCTCGTAACAAACATCATCGACAACGCGCGCAAGGCGAGCTCGCCCGGAAAAACCGTATCGCTCACCGGTCGGCGCGAGGCGGGACGCTACCGCATCTCGATCCGCGACGAGGGCATCGGCATTCCGAAGGAGGAGATCTCGCGCATCACCGAGGCGTTCTTCATGGTCGACAAGTCGCGCGCCCGCGCACAGCACGGCGCTGGGCTCGGTCTTGCGATCGGCAACCGCATCGCGCAGATCCACGGAAGCTCGCTGCACTTTGAGAGCGAGCTCAACAAGGGCACGCTCGTGTGGTTCGACGTGCCGCTGTATACGCGCGAGAAGGGAGGCGACGAGAAATGAAAAGGCTGCGTCTTTTTGCCGATCTCGACCGCGTGCAGCGCACGCGCATCGCCTACATCGGACTGACGGCGGGAACGGTGCTCGTCGCGCTGTTGCTCGTTTTGCTCAACCGCTGGATCTTCCGCCTCTCGGAAGCGGGTCTGTACGACGATCCGAAGTACGAGGCGGTCAGCATCATCAGCGCGGACAGCATCGGCGCGCCGCTGTCGCTGGAAACGCGCGTCGAGCTGTTCTTAGGCTGTCAGCGGCAGGGCGAGGAGCGCGCGGTCATGCCCGGCGAGCTTGACGCGGAGCCGATCACCGAGGCGATCACCGAGCTGTGGGAGGAAACGCTGAACACCCACGCAAGGGGCGGCAGGCTCGTTAGCGGCGAATCGGTCGATTCCGTTCTCAAAAAGAGCCGCTATACCGCGGTCCTGCGCGATTTCTACAACGACGAAAGCGGCTTCAAGCTTGCGCTCTGGTGTGCGCAGGCGTATTACACCGCGGAGAACGGGCGTGTCTACTGTCTGTCCGTGCAGTTCGACAGCCGCACCGGCGAGGCGTATTCCGTCTCGTGCGCGCTGTACGACAGCATACAGCCGTCCGACCGCGCGTCGGCGCTCGAACCGTTCTTGACCGCGAACGGCTATGCGGAATCGCTCTCGGAGCAGGTACGCTTCCACGATACCGCAAAGGGCGCAATCGGCACGCTCGCCCTCCCCGACGGGTTGACCGTTTCGATCACGTTTGACGACGGCGAGCAGTACACGATCGCGTTTGCCGGCTGAAAGGATTCTTGCTCATGGAACAAAACCGTACAACGAAAACCAACCGGCAGCCGTTCACCGCGCTGCACGCGGCGGGGCTGCTGCTCCTTCTTCTGACTGCGGCGGCGATCTTTTTCGGCGTGCATCCGCGCTATCGCATCCTCTCCTATGGGATCCTTGCGGTAAGCGCGCTTGCGGCGTGGAAGCGGAACTGGATGTTCCGGATCATCGTCGCCGTCGAGCTCGGGTTCGCGGCGTTTCTCTGGACGTTCCCGCAGGCGGGCTATCACATCGTTTCCGCGATCCCGCTTGCGACGGTCGTGCTGCTGCTTGTGTTCCGCTTCCTCGGAAAGCCCGTGAAGATCGCGGCGGCAACCGTTTGCGCGATCGCGGCGTTGGGGTTGCTTATGATCGAGATCCCGATCGTGAAAACGTCACTGAAGCCCGCGGAGCCCGGCGCAAAGTACGTCGTCGTGCTCGGCGCGGCGGTGTACGGCGAGGAGCCGTCGATCACGCTGTCGCGGCGGCTCGACCGCGCGATCCTGTACGCCGAGGAAAATCCGGGCGCGAAGCTCGTGATGAGCGGCGGACAGGGCGAGGGCGAGGACATCTCCGAAGCCGAGTGCATGCGCCGCTACGCGTCGGAGCGCGGCGTTGCGCCCGATCGGATCCTCTTGGAGGATCGGTCGACCTCCACGAATGAGAACCTTACGTTCTCCAAAGCAGTCATCGACGCGGACGGCGGAAGCGGCGCGCGTGTGGCGATCGTGTCGAGCGGCTATCATCTCTACCGCGCCGAGCAGACGGCAAAAAAGCTCGGGCTGAACGGCTTCGGCGTCGCGGGCGCGGACGGCTACCCTCTGTACATGGTCGGGATGTATCTTCGCGAAGCCCTCGCCGTGGTGAAGCTTTGGGCCTTCGGGGCGTAAGGCAGGGCAGTTTTCGGGTCGTCCGGGAGGACGACCCCTACAATCCGTTTTAACAATCTACCTCCCCTTGTCAGGGGAGAGATGGCGACGCGCGAGTAACGCGCGACGGCACCATGTTACGCGCGGGAAGCGTGCGAATTCCATGTTATGTAACGAAGCGAAGCGTAGTGTGATACGGCAGCCGAAGGCTGACGGAAGGGTAGTCTTTTGAACCGCGCATACTTCCCCGGGACGCCGCCCTGCAACCCGTTTTCACCATCTTGGCCCCCTTGTGTAAAGGGGGCTGTCGAGGCTTGCCGAGACTGGGGGATTGTCGAGAGATACAACCCTCCCGTCTCGGCGTCGCAAGCTCCGCCGATCCACCCTCCCTTACACAGGGAGGGCAAGAGGCGCAGCGCCCCGCGGCAAATCCGGGCATGCGCAAAATAGTTCTTGCAATTCGACATAGTGTTCCATATAATAGATATGTTATGGAAACTTCGATTCGTAAAAACAGAATGGGAACGGAGCCGGAGGGTCGGCTCCTTCTTTCGTTGGGATGGCCCATCATCGTATCCATGCTCGTGCAGGCGCTGTACAACATCGTCGACAGCGTGTTCGTGTCGCGCATGGACTCCCTCTCGCCCGAAGCGCTGATGCGCATTCTCGGCGATCTGTACACGCCGGAGATCGTCGGCAAGGTCGGCGACAGCGCCTTGAGCGCGCTCACGGTCGTGTACCCTCTGCAGATGCTTCTGATCTCGGTCGCGGTCGGCACCTCGGTCGGCGTCAATTCGCTGATCTCCAGAAGGCTCGGCGCAAAGCGCTTTGAGGACGCGAACCGCGCCGCGGGCAACGGTCTGATCGTGCT
Organism: uncultured Clostridia bacterium; assembly: GCA_937915925.1. Lineage (GTDB taxonomy): Bacteria > Bacillota > Clostridia > Christensenellales > CAG-138 > UBA3792. The sequence continues at coordinate 10,069 of CALGGM010000185.1, forward strand.
TCTGATCTCCGCCGCCGTGTTCACCGTGATCGGTCTCACGCTGTCCGGTCCGTTCATGCAGTGGCAGAGCAGCGACCCGGTCGTGCAGCTGATGGGCACGCACTATATGTCGATCTGCCTCTCGCTCTGCGTCGGCGTGTTCCTGTCCTGCGGCATCGAGCGCATCATGACCGCGCAGGGCAAGACGATCTTTGCGATGCTGATGCAGCTGACCGGCGCGATCACCAACATCGTGCTCGACCGCGTGTTCGTCCTCGGCTGGGGTCCCGTCCCCGCGATGGGCGTCAAGGGCGCGGCGATCGCAACGATCGCGGGACAGTTCGCCTCGATGCTGCTTGCGATCATTCTGCTGTACGGCACGAAGCACGAGATCCGCATCCGGCTTTCGGATTACAAGCTGAACCGGCAGACGGTGCATGAGATCTACCGCGTGGGACTGCCCTCCATTCTGATGCAGGCGGTCGGTACGGTCATGATGTTCGGCATGAACTGGATTCTGACCATGCTCGGCAATTATCAGGACGCGACCGTGATGGACGACGTGAAGCACGCGGTCGTTTACACCGGCGCGTTCGGCACGTACTTCAAGCTGCAGTCCATCATCTTTATGCCGGTGTTCGGGCTGACCAACGCGGCGATGAGCGTGCTCGGCTACAACTTCGGCGCGCGCAATCGCAAGCGCTTTATGCGCGCGTTCAAGATGATGCTGATTTACTGCTGCGTGTTCATGGTATTCGGCACGCTGCTGTTCCAGTTCTTCAGCGGCGAGATCATTCAGTTGTTCGATATGTCGCAGCGGATGCAGGACGTCACCAAGCGCGCGCTTCGCATCATCTCGATCGGCTTCGTGCTTGCGGCGGCGGGCATCTCGTTCAACACCGCGTTCGGCGCAACCGACACG
>CALGGM010000186.1 GCA_937915925.1 uncultured Clostridia bacterium
TCTATCTTTGAGGCGAATTCGGAAGCAGTAGCGTTTATCGGCTTCGGAAAGCGAGCGGCGGAGGGTGAGAGCGCCGCGCGAAGTACAGCGTGAAGACCGCCGGAGGATCAAAGCGGGCGTGCCCGATACAGCGCAAAAGAGCACCAAACAGGGTGGAACCACGCAAATCGCGTCCCTCGTCAACCGAGGGGCGTTTTATTTTACAAAAACATGGAGGTATCGGTATGATCATCACATTCCCCGACGGATCGAAACGGGAATTCGAAAACGGCATGAGCGCGCTGGACATCGCGGGCGCGATCAGCAACGGCTTAAAGAAGGCGACCCTTTGCTGCGAGATCGACGGCGAGCGCGCGGACGCGTTCCGTCCGATCGAGAAGGACTGCACGCTGAAGCTTCTGACCTTTGAGGACGAGAACGGACGCTGGGCGTACCGTCACACCGGCTCGCACATCCTTGCGCAGGCGGTGAAGCGCCTTTGGCCGGAGACGAAGCTTGCGATCGGTCCCGCCATTGCGGACGGCTTCTATTACGACTTCGATTCGGAGCACGTCTTCACGCCCGAGGATTTCAAGGCGATCGAGAAGGAAATGGAGCGCATCGTCAATGAGAACCACAAGCTCGAGCGCTTCGAGCTCCCGCGCGAGGAAGCGATCGCGTTCATGCAGGAAAAGGGCGAGCCGTACAAGGTCGAGCTCATCGAGGACCTGCCCGAGGACGAGACGATCAGCTTCTATCGGCAGGGCGAGTTTGTGGACCTGTGCGCAGGCCCGCACGTCGCGAGTACCGGCAAGGTCAAAAACATCAAGATCATGAGCCTTGCGGGCGCGTACTGGCGCGGCTCGGAAAAGAACAAGATGCTGCAGCGCATTTACGCCACCGCGTTCGAGAAGAAGGCGGACCTTGAGGCGTACATCACCCGCATCGAGGAAGCGAAAAAGCGCGACCACAGAAAGCTCGGCAAAGAACTCGGTCTGTTCATGACCGACGAGCTGGTCGGAAAGGGCATGCCGATGTTCCTTCCGAAGGGCTATACGCTTTGGCGCATCTTAGAGGACTACATCCGCGACCGCGAGCTCAAGACCGGTTATCAGCATGTTCTGACCCCGTGCATCGGTACGGTCAACCTTTACAAGACCTCCGGACATTGGGACCACTATCAGCAGAACATGTTCCCGGCGATGAACGTCGAGGACGAGACTTACGTTCTGCGCCCCATGAACTGCCCGCATCATATGCGCATCTACGCGAATTCGCCGCATTCCTACCGGAACCTGCCGGTACGCATCGGCGAGATCGCGCACGACTTCCGCTACGAGGCGTCCGGTACGCTGAAGGGCATCGAGCGCGGACGGCATTTCTGCCAGAACGACGCGCATCTGTTCGTCACGCCGGAGCAGATCAAGGACGAATTCGC
>CALGGM010000187.1 GCA_937915925.1 uncultured Clostridia bacterium
GCCGGAGCCCACCGAGGAGCCGACGCCCGAGCCCACACCGGAGCCGACGCCGGAGCCCACGCCGGTCTACGAACAGACAAACTTTGACGAGCATTTTCTGAATCCGGGCGAGGAGGAATACGTCTCGTTCGACAATGAGAACGGGGAATGGATCTACCGTTCGGACATCCTTGCCGTCGAAATCACGCGCGTGACGACGACGGGACTGGACGGCAGAAGGACCATACCGGTCGTATACTTTGTGGCGCACATCTATGAACGCGGCTACGACAGCTTCCGTCCGACCTTCGGTTCGTGGAAGCATGACGGACGCGACCGCGCCGACGCGCTCGATATGGCGCAGAACAGCAAGAGCGTTCTGTGGATCACGGGAGACAACCTCATCCACATGGACACGGCGATGAAGGGCACGCTGATCCGCGACGGGTATCTGTTCCAGAAATCCACGCGCATCGATTCGTGCTGGCTCAATCCGAAGACGCACACGCTTGAGATCGTGCATAAGAACGAAATGAGCGCCGAAGACCTTCTGGAAAGCGGCGTCGAAAACTGCTTCTCGTTCGGTCCGACGCTTGTGGAAAACGGCAAGGCAAACCCGAAGGCAGCGGATTCGCGCAGGGAGATCAACCCGCGCACCATGATCGGCATGATCGAACCGGGTCATCTGATCGCTGTCGTGGTCGACGGCAGACAGCCCGGCTACAGCGAGGGCTTGAGCGGCATTCAGACGGCGGAGCTGATGGAACAGCTCGGCTGTCAGACCGCGTATAACCTCGACGGCGGCACCTCCGCGACCATGATCTTCATGGGCGTGAAGATCAACCGCCACGGCACGGAAATGTACCGCGGCGCGGGCTCGAAGCCGCGCACGATGCCGGACGGCCTCACGTGGGGTTATTCCGCTCTGTGCGGGACCTTCGGGGACAAACAGGAGATGAACGGCTGATCCGATGAAAACCTTGACGACCGCAAATCAGCGCAAATGGAATTGGCTGCTGACCGGCGCAGCGATCCTTTTCGCTGCGCTTGCGGTCGTTGTTTGTTTGCTGCTTCGCCCGAAAGCAGGATCGCTCGATCGGTTCGTGATCCATTACGGTGAGAACGAAACGCTGACGGTCCCGGCGTGGGAGACCCGTACCGTCGTGATCCGCGACGGTGCGCTTGCCGACGCGGCGACGGGGGAGGGCGAGGAGAACGTCATCCGGATCGGGAACGGCGAAGCGTGGATGGAGCACGCGAACTGTCCGCACGGCGAGTGCATGAAGCAGGGACGGCTGAACGAAACGACCGTAGCATCGCGCCCGCTCGGCACATGGATCGTCTGTGCGCCGCATCGGGTGTATGTGGAATATCTGGGGGAAAACGGATGAACGTGCGCACGCTGACCAAAATGGCGCTGCTCACGGCGGCGGCGCTGATATTGGGCTTCATCGATTCGCTGATCCCGATCGTGCCGAGCGTTCCGGGCATCAAGCTCGGACTTTCCAACCTCGTGCTTCTGTACGCGGTGTTTTATATGCGTCCCGCGGAAGCGGCGCTTCTGATGCTTCTGAAGGTCGGGCTTTCGTCGCTGCTGTTTGGCAATGCCGTCGGCGCGATCTATGCGATCTCCGGCGGCGTGCTGTCGCTTTTCGGGATGCTTCTGATGCATAAAATCCCCGGAATTTCCGCTGTGCCGGTCAGCACCGTCGGCGGGATCCTGCACATCATCGGGCAATGCGTCGCGGGCTGTTTTCTGATCTCGGTACAGCCGGTGCTTCTGTACGCGCCGTGGCTTCTGATCAGCGGCACGGCAACCGGCGTTCTTTTGGGGATCGCGGCACGCGCCGCGTTCTACGGCGTCGAACGGTATGAAAGGAGGCACGGCACATGAAGCGGACTTTCCCTTTTTTGCTGCTTTTGTCGGCGGCGCTGCTGTTGGGATGCACGCGCGAGACGGCGCACTCCGCGACCGGATTCGCCTGCGACACCGTCGTGACCGTCACGGCGTACGCGCCGCAGGAGACGGTCGACGGAACGCTTCGCATCTGTTCGGACTATGAAGCCGTGTTAAGCCGCACCGTGCCGGGAAGCGATATCTGGAACCTCAACCACGCGAACGGCGTGCCCGTCGAGGTGCAGCCGGAAACGGCGGCGCTGCTGCATCTTGCCGTCGAGATCGGCGCATACAGCGACGGCGCGTTCGACGTAACGATCGCACCGGCATCCGCGCTGTGGGACTTTACCGCGGACGAACCGGCGCTTCCGGATCCCGATGCGCTGCGTGACGCCGCTTTGTGCGTGGATTATCGCAATATCGAGATCGACGGAACGACCGTCACGCTGAAAAACGGCGCCGAGATCGACCTCGGAGGGATCGCGAAGGGCTACATTGCCGATCGCGTGGCGGAATATCTGCGCGCGCAGGGCGTGCAGTCCGCCTGCATCAACATGGGTGGGAACATCGTTACGGTCGGCACGAAGCCGGACGGCAGCGCGTGGACGGTCGGGATCCGCGATCCGAACGGCGCGCCGGACAGCAGCGAGGAGGTTCTGAAGCTTTCCGACGCGGCGGTCGTCACGAGTGGCACCTATGAGCGCTTTTTCATGCTTGACGGCGTGCGCTATCATCACATTCTCGATCCCGAAACCGGCATGCCGATCCACAACGGGCTTGCCTCGGTCACGGTCATCGGGACGGAATCCGCGCTTTGTGACGCGCTGTCCACGGCGTGCTTTGTGCTCGGCGAAGAACAGAGCCGACCGATTCTCGACCGCTACGGTGTACGCGCGATCTTCCTTTACGAGGACGGCTCGCGAACGGAATATCCGAATCCGTAAGGGCAAAAATCAGGGACTGTTCCTGCTTGGAACAGTCCCTTTTCGTATTCGTTTCAGTTGATCGGCGTGATGGATTCGATGCGGCGGGAGGAGGCGTATAGCGCCTGCAGGTGCGGACGGAACCGCGCGACGAGCGTGCCCTGATAGCGGCTGTCGATGCGCGTGGAGTGGATCACGGTGTTGTTGCCGAGGTACACCATGATGTGTCCGATCCTGCCGCGGCTTTCGTTCAAAAGCATTACGAGGTCGCCGCGCTTGAGATTTGCAAGCGCCTCGGGAGTATTCTCCGTAATGCCAGTATCGACAAGCTTGATCTTGCTCGTCGGGCTTTTCAGCTCGTCGAGGTGGCTGAACGCGGTTGCTGTGATCTCAAACGCGACCATCTTCGGCATTTCGCGGTTGTAATCATAACCGCGGAACACCCAGCAGAGCAGACCGGAGCAGTCATACGACGCGTCGCCCGTGCGCTTCACGGAGTGATAGGGGGTACCGAGACGGTCGTAGATCATGGAGATCATGCACTCGATGAAATGCGCCTCCGTGTCGGTCACGTACGGCGAGATGCGCCGCGCGCAGTCAAAGGTGTTCGCAACGACCGGATCGATCTCGACGTCCGCAGCGACACCGTTTTTCACGGTCATCATGTGCCCGTCGCCGATGTAGATGCCGCAGTTGGTGATATCGCCGGAGTATTTTCCGTGCACCACGACCTCGACGTCCGGAATGACCGGATCGCCCTTGCCGTAATCGTCCGAGAAGAACAGCAGATCGCCCGCTTCGATCTCCTCATATTCGCCGATGTACTGCCATTCGGTTTCCTCGCCGTTGCAGGTGACAAGATCGCCCGCGCTGTTGAAGAGCTTGAAGAGAAGCGTGTTGTAGACCGGCGTGACGTAAAGATGCTTCGGGTACAGCTTTTCGTCCTCGAGCGGCTTCTGATAGTATTCGTAATAGCCCTCGTTGAAGTGCAGCCCCTCGGAACGGAGCAGCTCATAAACGAACGCTGCGGAATCCGCATAGGGACGTCCGATGCTGTCCTGCGCGTCAACGGCGAGCGATTCCAGAGAGAACTCCGATTCCGGCGTTTCACAGGACTGCTGCAGATAGTATTCGAATTCGTCGGCATTGAGATACCGGATCTGTCCGAGCTCGACATAGCCGGCCTTATCGTCCGAAGTGATGATCGCGGCGTAGCCCTTGTTTTCGCCGATCACGCGGACGACGTCATAGCTTGCGTGCGCGACGACCTCGGAGTCCGTCGTGCGTCCCGCATAGACGATCCCGTTCGGACGGACCAGAAGGGCATAGATGCTTTCGGGAGCGGTGAGGTCCGTCGGATAGACGCGGCGCGTGTCAAGGTAGCCGTCGACGTCCGCGCCGATCGCACGAAGATGATAATAGGTATAGGTTTCGTACTGCTCGGTTCCGAGCACGATCCACTCATGGGAATACACGCCTTCCGTTTTCTGGAACGGATAGATCCGCTCGCTCTTCGGGTCCGGATCCTTTAAAATGGAAGGATAGGCGCTCTTGGTGGAAACGGTCTCTATCGTCGCCTGGTCGAGACGGAACGCGCTGAGCTTTTTCGCCTTTTTTTCGGCGTTGAACGGAACCGGCGTCGGCGTAGGTTCGGGCGTGGGCTCGGGCGTCGGCGTGGGTTCGGGCGTCGGCGTCGGAAGCGGCGGCAGCGTTTGCGGCACTTCGGTCGGCGCGGCGATCACCACGGGATCCTCGTGCGGCGTCGCTTCGACGACGGGGCCTTCGGTCGGTTCGGGAACGGGGGTCGGGGCGACGACCGGCTGTGCTTCGCACGCGGTCAATAACAAAAGCGTAATGCCAATCAACAGTAGTTTTTTCATAATTTGTAGTTTAGCGTCGAAAGCGAAAATTGTCAATCGAATATCTGTAAATTCGAACAAACACTTTACATTTATCGTTCGTTTCGGTAAAATAGGCATATTGGAGGATCGAACATGAAACAGGAACATATCGACCGCATCAACGAGCTTGCGAGAAAGGTGAAGGCGGAGGGGCTTTCGCCGGAGGAGACGGAGGAGCGCGATCGGCTGAGAAAAGCCTATATCGCGGATTTCCGAAAGTCTCTTGAAGCGCATCTCGAAAACACCTATGTCGTGGACATGCACGGCAACAAAACCAAGCTGCAGAAGAAACGCTGAATCGAAGCGATACCGTATCGGAGGTAACCATGAAAAAATGTCTCGTCTGGATCCTTGCGATCCTGCTGTGCCTGCCTCTGCTGACCGCGCCCGCGGCGGCGAAGGCGGATGACCGCTACCTTGAAATCAACGCGTCGACCTTCCCGGATGAAAACTTCCGCGAGTGGGTGATCAACAATCTGCCCGTATCTTTTCATCAGCCGTTCGACGGGTATTACATGACGGAAGAGCAGATCGATTCCGTCGTTGTAATGAGTCCCTCGGATCAAGGAATCAAATCGCTGAAAGGGATCGAGTATTTTCATGCGTTGAGAACGCTGTATTGCGGCTACAACGAGCTTACGGAGCTCGACCTTCGGTACAATCCGAATCTGACCTATCTCGAATGTGAGTGCAATCAACTGAGCACGCTTCATATTGAATACAACAATGCGCTCACATATTTGGACTGTTCCGATAATCCGCTCGGCAAGCTGGATTTGTCCCCAAATCAAAATTTAAGTTCTCTGTTTTGCGGCAACTGCATGCTCCGTTCGCTTGACGTCACCGTCTTACCGGAATTGCAGCATCTCGTGTGCACAAGCGATTATGAATCCGAATGGTGCAACGAGCTCAAGACGCTGGATCTGAGCGCAAATACCGGGCTGTATTATCTTGACTGCGGCTTCTGCGGACTGACCTCGCTCGACGTTCACAACAATAAAAATCTTCATTTTCTGACGTGCTACGGAAACGGGCTGAAGACGCTCGATGTTCGCAGCAATTCGGAGCTTTTGGCTCTGAACTGCACCTATAACCAGCTCTCTTCTTTGGACGTCAGCAAAAACGGAAAGCTCAAAACTCTGACCTGCGTTCAGAATCTTCTTACCGCGCTCGACGTCAGAAGCAATGCGGATCTTGAAACGCTTGAGTGCTCGCAAAACTATCTTCAATCGCTTGATGTTTCCGGAAATTCTGCGCTTTCTTATCTGGAATGCGACGATAACAATCTCAGCTATCTGGATCTGAGCCACAACCTGTTTTTGACGCATCTTTCCTGCTCGAACTGGGGTGAATTCGGCTACGAGGATACGGAGAATCATATCGAGGAGCTGGATGTTTCTCAAAATCCTTTACTTGAAGTGCTTGCTGTTTCGAATTGCTTTTTGACCCGTCTTGATCTCAGTAATAACGAAAAGCTCGAAGAGCTCTATTGCGAGAGAAACCAATTTAAAGAGCTCGATCTTTCCAACAACAAGGAACTGCACCGCCTGGTTTGCAGTGAGAACCTGCTCGGACATCTGGAGCTCGACGGACTGCCGCTTCTGGAAGACGCCGAGTTCAACGATCAGCTGGTCAATAACCAGAAGCCCACGGTGAAGGACGGGAAGTACGTGTACGACCTGACGAAGATCGTTCCGAAGGATCATCTGAACCGCGTGCGCTTCGACGACACCTCGATCTCGTTCAACAAGAACACCGGGCTTGTGACTCTTTCGGGCAAGCCGGACAGCTTCATCTATCGCTACCGCGTGCTCGAGCCGGACGACGGCGACATCGTAACGCCCGAGCTGCCGGGTTCCGTCGACGACGCGCAGGCGAAGGAACTCGATGAAGTGTACATGTATGTCACGGTTCAGTTGAATTACGACGGCTCCACATTGTCCGCGTTCGACGGGACGATCGAATGGAACGCCGAGGACGTCAAGTACAAGGGGACGACGCCGTACGTAATCGAAAACGGCAAGGCGCAGACGCCGCGCTTCACGGTCAAGGACAGAAACGGAAACGTCGTCAGCGCGTCGAACTATACGTACGTTTACAGAGAGAACAAGAACGCGGGCACCGGTTACGTGATCGTCACGTTCAACGCGCAGTATTCCGGCTCGGCGCAGGCGTGGTTCAAGATCTATCTGCGGCCGACGGCGACTACGACGGTCGAGAACGTGAAGGACGGCATCAAGCTTACGTGGGATCCCGTTGAGGGCGCGGCAGGCTATGTCATCTACCGCAGAGCATGGAGCTCCACGACCGGCGGCTGGACAACGTTTTCACGCTGGAACAATACCACCAGCACGACCTATCTTGACGGCGCGGACGCAAACCACAGGGTCTTTGCGGGAACCCGCTATCAGTACGGCGTCAAGGCGTACTTCAAGCAGCGCACCGACCCGGTCACGGGAACGAAGATCGGCGGCAATGTCGGCGACAACTTCAACCTCGGCGAGGTCGGTCCGCTCAAAACGACCGTGCGCATCACGACCCGCACGCTGTCCAAGGTCACGGGCGGCAGCAAGCAGCTGACGGTCAAGTGGGATTCGTCGAAGGTCTTCACGGGCTATCAGATCCAGATCGCGACCGACAAGAACTTCACGAAGAACACGAAGGTCGTTAAGATCGAAACGCCCGCAACCGCGCAGACGGTCATCAAGAGCCTGAAGGCGAAGACGACCTATTACGTGCGCGTCCGTTCCTACCATCTGTACGAGGGCATGAACTACTACGGGGAGTGGTCGAACGTGCTCAGCGCAAAGACGAAGTAACAGGAATCGAACCGACCGGGAGACGGTGACGCCTCCCGGTTTTTCTTTGCGGATCAATATCCCTTGTCCTTGTCGATGATCGTGCCGTCCAAGGCGTTGACCGTGACGGCGCCCCAGTAGTCGCCGCCGAAGGTGAAGCATTCACTCGTGGCAAAGTTTTGCGGTCCCTGCTCAAGATCGCGGAGGAACCGCTCCCGCGGCGTACCGTCGCCCCAGAAGCCTTCCGCCGTCGCCCAGTTCCCGCTGCCCTGATACGCGTTGGTGAAGAAGTGATAGACCGGCACGTAATAGTAGCCGCCGTTCTTCTTTGCGATGCGCCAAAGCCCGAAGGTCACCCGCTGGAGATAAACGGTCAGCTCATCGCCGCGCTCTCGGTGCGCTTCGACGTCGTACTTCCACCGCGCGCTGATCTGCCGCGTCGCGCGGGCAGCCGCGTCCTCAAAGGAGATCAGCTCCGCGTTGGCGTTCACCACGCCTGTGACGGTCATGGGCGTGTTCCAACGAAAATAGCTGACGCCCGCGTCGTCGATATGTACGGTGATGCGCTCGTATGCGACGGGCTTCGTGACGGTGCTGTCCATGTCGCCGCCGACCTCCTCGCTGACATAAGCGCTCGGACAGCCGTTGAACGTGCGCATGAACACCAGACACCACTGCGAGAATCTCGCGGGCAGCTCATACGCGTCGCTGTCGCCGACCCGTTCCGCGTGCGCCATAATGGGGACGCAGTAGCAGAGACCGTATTCCGATCCCGCGATGCTCTGCACAAACGCGGTCGCCTTTGACATCGCCTCGGCGCGGGTCATCTGCACGCCGTACGGCGCGTCCAGCGGCTGTTCCACATCGATCCAAAGATCGGCGCAGCGCGTCCCTTCCAGATAGGTCAACAGGGGATCGTCCTTGTCCGTGCGGGCGGAGACCGTCCAATGCTCGCCGTTGACCTTCGCTTCCGCTTTCACGCCGGGGTACAGCGGCACGTTCGGATCGGAGCGGAAATAGTCCTCCTGACAGGGATTGATCTCCAGCGTGATCGGAACGATATCCGCCGCGAACGGCGCTTCCTCGTAGCGCTGCCGGTACATGGCAAGCTTGTCCTCAAAGTATTTCGCGTCGTGCCCGTTTTCGGCGGCGTCCGGATCGCCCTTTGCGGCTTCCTCCATGGTTTCCTGCATCATGACCTCCACATCCTCCTTCGTCCAGAGCACCTGCGGGTACCACACCGTGTCCGCAGGGAACATGGCGGCGGCAAGGGCGTCGACGTCCGCCTGCGTAAAGCTGCGCTTTTCCGCTTCCACAACGGGAATCGCCTCGACGTCCGGAAGATATACGGGACAGTCCTGCGCGGTAAGCAGGTACCCTTCGGAGCGATCCTCCGTATTCCAAAGCTTCGGCGCATTCACCCGGTCGTACAGCGAGCCGTTCTGCTGTTCGTATTCCGAAACGGGTGTAAGGGGGTCGGGGGAGGACGTCGCCTCTTCCGGTTCATAGGGAACAGCCGCCTGCTGCCAGTCTTGGGCGTCGCCCTTGTTCGGAACAAACTCCACTTCCGGCGTCGGCTGACACGCAAGGAATAATGCGCACAGCAGAATAATCAATCCTTTTTTCATTTGATCAATACCTCCTTTTGTATTTAACCTGCATACAGCAGGGAACCGTCGAGCCCGCTTAAGATCATCAGCACACCGTTTTTGAGATCGCTTTCGAGTATTGTGGTGCCGTCGCCGCCGTCGCTCGGCTCCTCGACCGTGCGTTTGCCCAAGAACGTCCATGCGGGGATAAGCGCATAGCGGTTTGGCGCGTCCTTCATCGGAACGCGATAGTACCCGAGCGAGATCCGATCCACCGTGATCGCCGCCGAGACCGTCCGCTCGTCGAACCACGCATAGGACGCCTTCATGTTCTTTTCAAACTGCGCTTGGATCTCTTCGAACGAAAGCAGCTCCGCGTTTCCGATCTCGCCGACCGTGTCGGAGGGGCAGACGTAGCTGACCGAAACCCGTCCGTCCGACTTCACGAACCGCACAAGCAGCATCTCGTTCGGCCACGGCATGCGGTACGCCGCGCCATCGAGTACCGTTTCGACCAGAGGCGACGACTTGACGCCGCCGTACACGCGCCCGTAATAGCAAAGGATCGCGTTCGGTCCGTCCTTTTGCGAAACGCAGGCATAGCAGTCGGACAGCTCGATCTCCTCGATCAGCGCGTCCGCGGCTTTCAGAGCGTCTTCCTTGCTCTCGACGCGGATCCCTTCGACCGTGCAGGAGGGAAGCAGGCTGTCGATGTGCAGCACGCTTTCCCGCTTGTCGGCTTTTTCGTCCGCCTGCGGCTTCCACATCAGCACGGCGCACTCCATGCCGTCCGCGTCCAGTACGCCGCATTCCGTCGTACCGTACCGCGCCAAAAGCTCGTACGCCGAAAAGGACGTGACCTCGCCGGACTCCGCGGTCTTTCGCATTTCGAATAGGCGGCTTAGCTCCGCGTTTTGCGCATCGATGTATGCGTCGCGGTCCTCGTCGGAAGCAAATGCCATCTCGTCCGTATGCGCAAGCTGCTGCTTGACCTCCTCGATCCATTGATCGACGTCCTCCAAGGTGTACGGCTTCCCGCCGCGGTCGGAGATGCGGATGGAGCCGCCAGGGATCAGCTTGTATAGAAGCTTAGCCGCGATCTGCGGATCGATCGAAGCGGGCGCGACCTCCACGATCGGGAACCGCCCGACGTCCGGCGTCTCGATCTCGGCGTCGATTTGCACCTTCACCGTTCCTTCGCGGTACGAAAATTCCGCTTCCCACCGCTTCGGAACGCCGTCCAACACGTCCCTGACCTCCGCGTCCGGCACGTCCGTCTCAATCGTCACGTCGCCCTTATTCACAACAAACTTCGTCTCCGGCGTCGGTACGCAGGCGACGAGAAGGGAGAGGGAAAGAAGCAAAATGATGATTCGTTTCATGAGGATCCCCTTAATATCCGAGTGTGCGGTCGATGATGCTGCCGTCGATGGCGTTGACCGTCAGAAACGAGTGGGTTTGCGAGGTATAATCCGTGTGTGTCTCGCTCGGAAACGTGCGTTCCAGATAGCCGAGAAAATCCCATGCGGGAACCAGAAGCGCCGTATCCTTGTCCTGCTCACGGATCGCGACCAGTCCAAGTCGCACCTCTGTGATGTAATAATGATCGGTATGTTCGTTCACGCTCTCCAACGGATGATCCGCCTCGTTGTCCTTCAAAACGACCATGCGCTCGAAGATGGTTTGGATCTCCGAAAAGGGCATCAGCGCGGCGGATTCTGTCACCGTCTCCAGAACCTCGATCGGACCCTCGTAACGCAGATAATAGAGCCCGTTGTCGTCGATCATCACATAGAGCACTTCGCTTTGGAACGGCGCTGCATATCCGTTTCCGCCCGAGGCGTTCGAGGTGTAGGTCGTCTGCGCCGCGCCGAACGCGCGGGTAAAGATGCAGGTCCATACGGGAGTGTAATCCTGCGGCTCATTCATATATGCATTCATGCCGTAGCACTTGACGAACGCGAAATCATCAAAGCCGAGCGAGGCAATGAGTTCCTTTGCCTGCGTCTCTGCGTCCTCGCGCGTGACGGAAAGGTCTGCCTGCACGTCGATTTCAAACTCAAAGAACGGATTGGTGTGTTGACTATCGCGGGTATACACCATTTCCGACATGCCGAGAATTTCCTTCAGGTTCATGGCGCGGATCATTCCGTATGTGCCGGACGGATCGACAAAGCAAACGGAAGCGCTGTCGTCCGTCGTGTCGATCTTCCCGCTGTCATTCCATCGGTTCATCGGCGTAAACGAGAAATCGGGCTCTACGCGGCGCGGCTCGTCCGGCGCTTCGCTCAGCGACTTGTAGAGGCTCGACAAGCCCTCGCGCGCTTCCTCCGGCGTATCGTATTCGTTGAAATAGTTCTGCCCGTAGGTATCCCAATGCTCGATGGCGTCGAGCGCGGCGTCCAGCTTTTGCCGGTAATAGCTTTTCGGCAGGAATCCGTCATAATAATACGGATCGTCGCCCAAAAGCTGCGTCGTCCAGTGGCGCAGATCCTCCTCCGTAAACCGCTTCGAATTGGCGCGCACCACGGGCAGAGACCCGTTCGGAAGCTTTATGTCCGCATCAACCGAAACCAGCACGTGCCCGCCCGTGCTTACAAGCTCGGCTTTGTAATGCTCCGGCGCCTGCAGCTTCGATAGCGCGGTTTCATCGGCGACGTCCGTTTGTTGGGCAGTGGCAAGCATATGCTCCGTATTCTTCCCGACGACAATATCGTCCTCCGGCGTCGGCACGCAGGCACAGAGAAAGATCATTACAAATAAGAAAGCAAAAAACCGTTTCATGAGGTCCTCCTTAATATCCTTTCTCTACGTCGATGATCGAGCCGTCGATCGCGTTGAGGATCAGGATCGGCTGCGTGTCATACCGCTGCACAAGACCCGCCCAACCGCTTGATTCGGACGGCGTCAGCACGCCGCGAAAACACCAGACCGGAACGAGAAGCCCGTGCTCCATATCGTTTTGCTCGCGGATGCGGAACAGTCCAAGCTGCACGTCGTCCACGGTGAACTGGGCGTCGCGCATCTCCTCATAGGCAAAGATGCGGTTCATCTGTTGCTCGAAAAGACTTTGTATTTCCGAAAACGGCAGCAGCGGCGCCGTTTCCGAAAGGACCTCTGTTTCCTTCACCATGCCGTTCCAATCCCATGCAAGAAGCTGACCGTCGCCGGAGACGACTGCGGAAATGCGGCTGTACTGCCACATGTCGACAACGTCGGTGATCGGGTCGTTCTCCTGCACAAACAAGCTGCAGTACGTCGTACCTGCGCCGCAGAAGGTGGGCGTCAAACGAACGTTGTATGCCCATGTTTTGGGGACGAATGCGTCGTTGCCGCCGTTCGGCGCGTTGTTCGACCAGAAGATGTCCGCAACGCCGAACGCGCCGAATCCGTCCAGATACGAAAGCGCTATGTCTGCCGCTTCCGCAGCCGAGATCGAAGCGCCCTCATGCACTTCGGCGTAGCGCTCCAGCGCGATCCGCTCTGCGCCCATCTCACCGTCAGCCTTGCAGTCAAAGAAGCTTGCCCAATAAACGCCGTTTTTTTCTTCATCCGCATTGTCGGCAGTGAACCGGACGAGCTCATCGGTGCGCTCCGGAGGGATCTCCGCCTGATCATTCACGGTCTGATTGGTTCCGTTTGCGTACGGATCGGATACGATATGACGGTATCCGTGCACCGGATCCGGGTCAACCGTCCCGTCCCACGCGGGGAAGGGAACGGCTTCGCCGTCGGTGAGACTGCGGTACTGCGCCTGCAGGTCTGCAAGCTCCGTCTTGCGCCGTTCCATGTTCTCATTCCATTGTTCCTCGGTGTTTTCCGGGTCCTCGCGCATCCACGCCGCTTTCTGCTCCGGCGTGGGCTCCTGCATCAGATTCGCGATCTCGCGCTCAAGATCCTCGCGCGTCATCCGATACGACCAGACATAGAGCTTGTCTGCGTTCAAAAGCCGCTTCGCAAGCGTCATACGCTGCTCGTCGGTGAGCTTCATCCGCTCCACGCGCACCAGCGGGAACGTGCCGTCCGTCATTACACGGATCGGTGCGTCGACTGTAACGTGGACGTTTTTCGCAGGCGTAAAGAAGTCCGCGGTAAAGCGCTCGGGCATTTCAGCCCGAACGGGAACCTGCGCGTCTTCCGCTTCTGCTTTTTCCGATTGTCCCGACAGCACCGTATCGATCAGAACGTTCGTGTCCTTTTGTTTGACGGCGTCCTGTTCCGGCGTCGGCACGCAGGCGAGAAGAAGGGAGAGAGTCAAAAAGGCGGTGATAAGACGTTTCATAAACGATCCTCCTATATTGGTATTCACCTATAAAGATGCGCAATAAGCAGAAAGGTGACAGGGTATTGTTTTATATAGGTACAGGATAACAGCGAGATTCGTTCAAAACGTCACAGAGTTGTCGCGAAATTGTAATTTAGTTGTAAAATCATGGAAGAAAAAGGCGCTGTCTCAAAACAGTTTAACGAGCTGAGATGAGGCAGCGCTTTGTT
>CALGGM010000188.1 GCA_937915925.1 uncultured Clostridia bacterium
GGGGCTTTTCTGGCGTGCCTGGGAGGATTCGAACCTCTGGCCTTCAGAGTCGGAGTCTGACACTCTATCCAGCTGAGCTACAGGCACATATGCATAAAATCTTTATTTTTCAAGAACCGTAGACCTTCAGAGTCGGAGTCTGACGCTCTATCCAGCTGAGCTACGGGCACAGGCTTAACGCGCAACGAGTATTATAGCACAGGTTGCGCGACGATGCAAGGGGGAAAACCAAAACCGTCGGATCAGCGGGGCAGCGAAAGCAGCTTTTCGTATACGCGGCGGCAGTTCTCGCGATCGTCGAAGGCGAAGAACGCGTCGATGCGCTGCCGGTAAACGTCCTTCAGCCGACAGCCGTTTTCCATGTATTCGATCAGTCGGTCGACGGTCGCTTCGTACTCCGTTTCGACCTCACCGAAGCCGTCGCGCTCGTAGTCGAAATAGCCGCGCGTATAGACGTGCTCGCCCGAGAAGAACTCCTCTCGATCAAACTGCGTGTAAAACACCGGCTTCCGAAGATACGCAAAGTCGAACACGACCGAGGAGTAGTCCGTGAGGATAAGATCGCTCTCCGCGAACACCTTGCGGTACGGCGTGTCGGCATGCAGCAGCGTGATCGCCGCGTTCGGGGTAAACCGATCGACATGCGGCTGCAGCGTCGGATGCGGCAAGAACCGCAGGGTATATCCGCAGCGCTTTGCAGCGTCGATCAGCCGTTCATCGTTCATCAGCGCATTGTAAAAGCGGAAGAACGCGCTGCTCTCGAACCCTTCCTTTAGCTCGCGCACGCCTGTTTTCGGGTCCGCAGTCATCGACCATGCGTGCCGCCACGTCGGCATGATCGTCACGGCGCGCCGTTCGTCGCGATAGAACCGGTCAAACCGCGGCAGTCCCGTGAGCCAGATTGCTTCGTCGGGATACTGATAGCTGCACGTGCGGATCGAATCCGCCTCCGCCTGTGCCGACGTGACGAACCCCGCGATGTTGCAGTTATAGCGGTTCAGCCAATCGGACAGATCATCCTTGATCACGCCGTGCTGTAAAAACACGAACCGGATGCGGCTCTCGATGTCGCGGTACGGTTCATCGTAATGTGAGAACTGCGTCACGATGTCGCTGTCCGCGTGCGAGGAAATGTTCAGATCGCACAGCAAAAACAGGAGCTTGTGCAAAAACGACTTTGTGTCCACGACATGTCCGACCTTTTTCAGCGCTTCGTAATCCTTCGAGCGCTTTGAGATCGCGAACACGAGATGCGCGGGCTTCCGTTTCAACCCGCACAGATACCGGAACAGCGCCTCGCCGTTGTCGCCGGCGACTGCGGTGCGATCCGACAGCAGCCACAGGGGCTTTCGGATAAACGGCTTTACGGTCGCATAGGCGAGCCGTCCCGCGACCGCGTGGCGCTCGCCCTTGCCGTTGCGCCGCCAAAGCTCCCTAAGGAAGCGCATCTCGCGAAGGAACCGTCCGCCGCGCTTCCGTTCGGAAAGCGTCAGCACGCCGTCCTGCACGGTCAGCACGCGCTTTTCGATCATGGCGTACGCGTGCGCATAGCGCTCGGAGACCGGGAAAAACTGTCTGCAGACGACCGATTCGACGGGGCGGCATTCGCCGTCCGTTTCCGAATACAGCCGGATGCGCAGCGGCGTTTTCCCGTCCGGCAGCGGGATGCGGAACGTATACCCGAACCGCTGCGCCGCGGGCTCATCCAAAAGCGTCAGCGTGCGCTTGCGGTCGGCGCAAACGCCGTCGATGCGGACGCCGTTTGCCTCGACAAACAGCTTCGGAAGCGCGTCCTCGGCGTGCAGAAGCTTCAGCTCCGAGCATTCGAGCGTCACCGTATCGCCGTCGACGGTGAAGAACTCACATTCGACCGGTCCGCGGCAGGCGTCAAGAAACGCGTTCGGCACGAACCCGTTTTTGAGATACAGCGAAAACGCGTTGTGGTACGGCGGAAGATGGACCTGCGCGGCGATCACATCGTCGTCGATGTTCGCGTACACGTTCTTCAGAAGCTGTTTATAGGACGCTTTTTCCGACGTGTCGAACAGCGCAGACGGCACGTGCTGCGGACGCACGCGCCACTGCAGATCGTACGCAAGTGTGTATTGGATGAACCGCGGCACGCCGCCGGTCTTTTCACGGCACACGCGGACCGTGTCGAGGCAGAACCGTTCGAGATAGGGATGATACCAGCTCGGCGACTGCATCGATTTCTGGATCGCGCTCGCCTCGCCCGTCGAGCGGCGGCGATAGTGATGCACCGCGTCCGCGACCACGCCGAGCGTGCGCTTTTCGAGAAGCACGGACTGTAAGAGCTTCGCGTCCTCGGCATAATGCAGGCACGTGTCGAACGCCTTACCCTTCAGCGCGCTCGCCCGCACGAACGCCGAGGTCACCGCAAGCTGCGGATTGTTCGGCTCGCGCTCGAGATCGATCACGCGCGAGCCCTTATCAAACTTGAAATTCAGCAGATGCGGACCGCGGTCCCCGTCGAAAAACTGCATCGGCAGCGACACGACGTCGGTCTCCGGATGCGCCTCGAAAAAGGCAAAGACGCGTTCGAGCGCGTTCTCGCTCAGAAGATCGTCCGCGTCCAGAAAGCTCACATACGTGCCGCGCACGCGCTTCAGACCTTCGTTACGCGCGGAGGATACGCCGCCGTTTTCCTTATGAACGACCTCGATGCTGTCGGGATGTTCGCTTTGAAGGCGGTCGCACAGCCGTCCGCTTTCGTCCTTCGAGCCGTCGTCGACGAGGATCAGCTGTACGCGCGAAAAACCAAAGCTCTGTCTAAGCAGTCTTTTGACCGTCTCTTCCAAAAACGGCTGCGCATTATAGACCGCCGTAATGACGGAAAAATCGAATGAATCCTTCACGGTAACCTCCCTCGCTTCGCCCCTATTATACCAACGCCCCGCCGCTTTCGCAAGACCCCGACGAGAGAGGGGAAAAAGAGAAGAGAGAAGAGAGAAGAGAGAAGAGAGAAAAGAGAAGAGAAGCGGAAGATTTTCCGGAGGAAAAACCGCATACATAGGAAAATCGCGCGCTTCCCGCACGTACCATCATGACGGCTGTGCCGTCAATTCATGTGCCGTTGTAGGGGGCGACGACCTCGGCGCCCCGTTTAACAATTCATATCCGTAGGACAATTCATGGAGCGAAGCGAGAATTCATTCGGGCTGTTAAGAAAGTCCTGTCATTCTGAGCCTTTAGGCGAAGAATCTCCAAGAAACAGTACAAACTTTTAGGAGATCCTTCGTCGCTGACGCTCCTCAGGATGACATTTCGAGACTTTCTTAACAGCCCCATCTTTCACTTCTTTATGCTTTTCTGCTTTTTGTTCTTCCAGACGCTCCACATGCGGAAGGCGGTGGAGACCAGCAGCACGCCGACCGCCATCGATCCGGCGATCGCTGCCGTCGCCATGCCCTTGTCGTAGGCTTCCTGCACCATGCCGCGGCGGATGAAGTCCATCGTGTAATAGATGCCGGAGCCGGGGATCAGCGGCACGAGCGCGCACATGAGGTAGCTCGTGGCGGGGAACTTGCGGATTCGCGCCATGACCTCGGCGTACAGCGACGACGCCGCCGCGCCGAAGAGGTACGCGATCGGTTCGGCAAGTCCGAACCGCATGCACAGCACGCACACCGGCCACGAGATCACGCTGCCCAAAAGCGCGAACGGAATGCCCTTGCCGTGCATGTTGAACATCAGCCCGAATCCGAGCGTACCGATCAGCCCCGCAAGGCATTGGATGTACAGCGGGTGGTCGATCGGCGTCATGCCCGCAAGGATGTTCGGAAAGATCTGCCGCGCCAGGCTTACGCCCGAGCTCGTTCCGAACACGAGCGCGACCGCGATGATCATGACCTGCACAAGCCGGTTCAGTCCCGACATCGTGTCTCCGTAGATAACATCCCGAAGACTGTTCGTAAAGAGGAATCCCGGCACCAGCAGCATAATCGCGCCGATGACCGCGATGTCCGCGTTCTGACAGAGCCCGATCGCCGTCAGCACGTTTGCGATAAAGCCGAGGATGAAGCTGCACACGAACGACGTGAAGAACGTGTTCGCGTGGAATCTTCCCATGAACCGCTGCGCGCCGCCGATCGCAAGCCCGCAGATGCCGGACGCGAGCGCTTCCAAAAGCCCGCCGCCGAAGAACACGCCGAACCCCGCGCCGATCAGAAACGCCGAGAGGTAAAAGATCGGCGTCGAGTAGCGGCACACCTTGCCCTCGGTTTCACGCAGCAGCCTTCGCGCTTCCTTCATGTCCGGCTTTTCCGCGCAGATGCGGCGGCTCAGCGCCGAGTAGCGCTCGATGCCGTCGAGCATCGTTTCGCTGCTCTTCAAACGCCGGATCTTCGTGATGATCCGTCCGCCGTCGGTCTCGAGGCTCGCCATGATGCTGCTCGGGATGACGAACGCGTCCACGCGCTCCACGCCGTACGCCACGACGATGCGGTTGATCGTGTCCTCCACGCGGTACGTCTCCGCGCCGCACGTCTGCAGCTTGTTCGCAAGCGACACCGCAAACTCCAGAAGCTCCTCGTAGAACGAGTCTTCCCGTTCCGGCTGCCGGTCCTGCTGCGCTTCGATCGCCTGCAGACCCGCGTCGAGCCGATCCTTTTTGCTGTATAAAACTTTTCGCCGTTCTCCCTTGATCATACCGTTCCGTTCCTTATTCCAAGCATCGAAAAGTATAACAGCGCCGCTGCGAAAATGCAAGCGCATCCTTAAATTTCCCGATGGCGCTTTGGGCCCGTATGGGCGGGAGCGTGCGGGGAGCAAAAGACTACCCCTCAGTCGGCTGCGCCGCCAGCTCCCCTGACAAGGGGAGCTCGAATATTACGTCACACTTTGCCCTCCCTTGTCAGGGACCGCGTAAGCGGTGGGCGGGTAGTCGAATACAACTCTCCTGTAGGGGACGCCGACCCCGGCGTCCCGAGAAAAAGATAAGAGAAGAGAGAAGAGATAAGAGAGAAAAGTGAAAAGAAAAGGAAGATTTTCCGTCCGGAAAATCTTCCTGTATTCTGCATTCTGCGTTTCCGCTTACTGTTCAAACGAGAACCGATAGTTCAGATGCTTCTCGTCGCGGACGGCGATCATTTCCTTCTGGACGGCGGCGTTGACGGGAACGCCCTTGTCCTTGCGGTCCTGCCACACGAGCCATTCCTTTTCGCCCGCGGTGTAGATGCGCTCCTCGCCGGGCGCCTTTTCGGAATTGCGCAGCGCGCGGAGGATGTCGCCGCAGGTCTTCTTGAACGTGTCGAGACCCATGAACGCTTCGGGATCGATCGCGATGAAGAAGTGACCGAGGTGATACGGGCGCTTGTTGCCGTTCTCATCCATGCCGGTGAGCATCTTCATGTAGCTGCCCGCCTGCAGCGCCGCGGAAAGGATCTCCACGACCGTTGCGTAGCCGTAGCCCTTGTAGCCCGCAAGCTCTTCGCCGATGCCGCCAAGAGGCGCAAGCGCCGCTTCGCCCTTTGTGAGGTCGACAAGGATCTGCTTCGAGTCGGTCTGCGCCGAGCCGTCGCGTCCGATGACCATGCCCGCCGGGGTGGGCTTGTCGTTACGCGCATAGTATTCGATCTTGCCGCGCTGCGTGATGGAGGTCGCGCAGTCGATGCAGAACGGGAACTCCTCGTCGGTCGGCAGCGCGATCGTCAGGGGGTTCGTGCCGAGCATGTTCTCAACGCCGAACGTCGGCGCGATGGACGGACGCGCGTTCGTGCCCGTGATGCCGATCATGCCCTGCTTGGTCGCCATCGTGGTCCAGTAGCCCGCGATGCCGTAGTGCGAGGAATTGCGCAC
>CALGGM010000189.1 GCA_937915925.1 uncultured Clostridia bacterium
CGGTTCCATGCGTCGTAGGTCAGGCTGTATACCGTTGAACCGCGCGTGATCGTTTGCAGTTTTCCGTAGCTGTCGTAGCCATATGTTACCGTGCCAAGTCCGGTGCTCGTGATCGAAGCGAGCCGGTGCATCTCTGTCGCGTTGCCGTAGGTAGAATATGAATCCGAAAGGATTGTTTTTCAAGGTGCTTATGCGGTTTTTCGTTAATAATTATCGTGCTTCACGGTGTATGGGTTGTCAGGAGAACCGTCCCCTTGACATCCTATTGACAACCCACAACGTCCGTAGCAAGTCACATAGCCTTCTAATTTTTCCGGTATTGTATGTAATTCATAGACGTCCGATGAAGATAAGACCTCTTCTGTTTCTTTTACCAAGCCATAGAAATAATGATCATTTGTATTCTTCAATCGAACTATAAAAATTGCACCTATGTCCCGTACTGTGTTTACACTACCGAATGTTGGAATAATATATCCTTTCGCATCTTTTTGCATCACCGAAAAAGAATAATCTGCGCCACGGCCACGGTCTTTCGAAAGAATAAACGCTGACTCCTCTCCATATACCACATCTACAATAGTATTATTATTAATATTTAAGTAGCGATATGCATCAGTCGGCGTCTCGAATCTTACGACATAATGCTCTACGGGAAAGAGGATCGACAAAACAAATAATACCGCTGTAACGATACTTATCAATAATGCCAGTCTTTTATTCTTCTTCATCAGGAGAAAAACGAACAACACAATTACTGCGGCGATCGCAATTCTAATAAGATACATCAATCCATTCATCATTAATACCCCAATGCATAAGATGGTGACACAACACAGGGGGACGGTTCTTCTGTGTTGTCCAATTGCTCAAATCTGCCCCAATTCCGTCCACAGCAAGAACCGTCCCCGCTGTGTTGTGGTAGACGCCCGTTAGGCTTTTTTTCCTTGCTGCTCGCGGCATGAAAGCACCCCCTTCATGCTTTGATTCTACCAAGCGAGCCTCCTTTTGTCAACATAGAAGAACCGTCCCCCTGTGTTACTGAATGTGTCAAGAGAACCGTCCCCTTGACACCTAGAGAACCGTCCCCTTGACACCGCTCTTTTTCAAAGAAGCATAGCTTTCACATTCTTAACCATGTCGTTTTCATATGTGATCGATACATAGTATCCATCATTTGTACAATGGAAAGATATAAGAGGCAGATCATTCTTACCTGAATATAAGAAAGGATAACTCCCATCTGGGTCGAGATTTCTTACATCAGATAACGTTTTTCCCTGTAATTCTTCATATTCCAACAAAGCATGTTTTGTCGAAAAGATATGTCCGCCTATTGAACACTTGGATGAGCTAAAATAAAGAATAGCTACCTGTTCTTTTCCGCAGAACACTACTCTGTACCCATTTCGTTCTTCTCTTATGCATTCTACTTGATACTTTTTTGTAAGGTCTTCCATTTTTCCGGAAAAACTGATCAATTCATTTAATTCAGTAGTACTGTATTCTATAGTTACTGAATCTTCGACTTTTGAATCTAAGTCTGGTTTAATAAGCATCTTGTTCTCCTTAGTACAAGCAATAAGTGAAATAATGAAGATTAGCATTAACAGTATACAATGTTTCTTCATGGTTGCCTCCTCTATTCAGATATAGCTAGATAAATGATTTCACTATCATAATATGGATTGTCCCTGAAAGTCCATGGTATCGAGTCCGGTGTTAACCCCACCTCAGTGTCAAGGGGACGGTTCTCTTGACACATTGAAATCCAACATCATTGTCTTTTCTTTTTCATAAATCTTTATTTGACAAGGTAAATTTATAAGTTGAAATGCGTTCAATGCATATGGAATACAAACCCAGAGTTCATCGCCGCATCTTTGGCATACAAAGTCCTTATTTGTATCGCCAGGCATTATAAGAAAGTAATTGTAATCTGGATCAGATGAATCAATTAGCGTATGTGAATTCAAGTCCAGAAAATAATCTGGCGAACCATCCTTGCAGAGTTTTACCACACTTCCTTCATCTGTAACTTCATACCCAATTCCTCTAAACGTTGATACCATTGGAATCATAGTGAACCAGAATCCCGGAGCATTCTCATTGTTGAGTATATCAAGTGGATCTATATAAACCATGTCTCCATTTACAATTAAAGTATACTCATTATTCCTTTCTTCCATAACAACTTCATTCAACGGATCAATTGTATTGCTTCCTCCGTTTTCGATTAATTGATTAGAGAAACTGTTTTTTTTACAACCTATAGGGATTAATAATCCACAAATCAAAATAATAATGATCTCTCTACGTCTCATAAGAAGTCCTCTTTTAGTCATTTATAATATATGCGTGCTTGAATTTCAATTTAGTGTTCTGTCTATTATTTGTTGTAACATATCCATTAAGGAATTCATCAAATGACTGGGTGCCCTTAACGCCGTGAGGTGTGCTTGTATAAACGATTCCGTTTGGTAAATCTACCCCTGTAATAACAATTAAGTGAGCAGCGCTATCAATGACTTCTCCTTGATCATTTTTCTCTTCCCAATAATAATATCCATATAAAGGTCCGTTGTTCTTTAATGCACAATATAAATCTGTAATGCTTTCTATAGTAACCCTTTGTCCAGTATTGCTTGGAAATCCACCTCTGTTCCATGTTCGTTTATGTTCTTCCCTTGTTCTGTCCTTTGCGATTTTAATCGCCCTTTTTGTAGCTTCTTCCTCCGTATAAATATTACCAGATCGATAAAATTCTATCATGACTTGGCAAAACGCCCAACACAGCCTATATTGATGTTGATGGTAAGCTGGTACATCATAAAACACTACTCCAGAGCCACCGCCATCTGCTGTCATCATGGAAACAGCCCAACTCGCTGTATACCCACTATTATCTTGTAGATTCACCGGATTCCCTAGGCAATAGGCATAACAATTATACCCCAGCACGCCCTGCCCGGTGGACAGGAGGACATCCGCCGAGATAAATCTCCCGGTTGTCGGATCGTAATACCGGCTCTGGAGGTAATAGAAGCCGGTTTCGTAGTCGTACACATACCCGCGGTAGCGGAACGGCTGAATGAGACCGAGCGTCCCCGCCAGAGTGCCTGTCGTTGACACCTTCTTTCCCCACGTATCGTAGGTA
Source organism: uncultured Clostridia bacterium (assembly GCA_937915925.1). Lineage (GTDB taxonomy): Bacteria > Bacillota > Clostridia > Christensenellales > CAG-138 > UBA3792. Next base: position 3,158 of record CALGGM010000189.1, read on the forward strand.
TATTGTACTACGGTGTTGCCCGATCCGTCAATGATCTTTACAATATCGCCCTGCGCGTTGCGTACATAGTAGTATTCGGTTTCGTTGCTTCCAATGATCTGCCTGACCGAGACCACGCTGCCCGCGGCATCATAGCTGAACAGATACTTCGTGGAACCTCGCTGCATACCAATCAGGACGGACCCGTTGTAGAAGTAATCCGTGTCAACGTTGTTGACCGTTTTCTTCTGCCTGAGCCCATCCTCATTATATTCAAATGTCAGCGTATTTGTTCCGTTGCTCGCGCTTACAAGCTGCTTGCCTCTCCAGCCAAAGGTATACCCTCTGTATGAGGTCGGATTGCCCATGTTGTCATAGGTGATCGTTTGACCGTTGTATTCCTTGAGCTGATCGCCCCATGCAGTGTTGGTATACTCGTACTCGATCTCCGTATAGGGTACATTTGTCAGATCGCCTACGGTATACGCATACACTTTCCTGTTCAGGATGTTCCCCCACGAATCGTACTCGTAGGTCACCGTCTGATTCGTGACGCTGTTGTTCTCGCGGATCAGG
>CALGGM010000190.1 GCA_937915925.1 uncultured Clostridia bacterium
TTCATTTGTAATATCTCGCCGCAAATGGTCTGACCCCTTTTGCGACAGCCTGGGGCGGATGACACCTCATCCGCCGCTCCTACCTTCTCCTCAAGGAGAAGGCTTTAGGAACGCTCTCATGTTTCTCCAAAACATGTAGGGGAGGCCGACCTCGGCCTCCCGAATGAACATATTGCTTTTTAAGCGCCGTCTCCGACGCCCTGCCTCAACTCAGCTTCAAACAGAAGATGCGGGTCTGCTCGGTGGTACCGGTGGTGGCGACCACGATGTAGTTATTGTAGGCGACGGGCGTGGCGTCGATGCGCTCGCCGAGATCGAGGGCGTAGAGCGCGTTTTCGCCGGGATGCGCCGCGTCATACAGGCGAATGCCGCCGTCGCGGTCGCACGCGATCAGGTACGCGTCGCCGCGGGTGTTGTACATCACGAGCGGCGAGGAGACGTAGTCGGCGTTGCCGGTCTGCGTGATCTCCCAGCGCGCCGCGCCGTTCGAGCGGTCATAGGCGATGATCTTGCCGCCGAAGGTATACACGGGATTGCCCTCGTCGTCGGTGGTCTGCACGGTCAGCCCGTAAAAGCTGCAGATCAGAAGATCGCCGATCGTGCCGTGCCCGATGTGCGGCGTCGCCTTGCCGCCGCCCTTCATGGACTTGCCGGTAATCGGGTCGAGAATCTGCACAAACTGTTTGTTTTCCCAGACGATCTCACCCGTCCGCGCGTCGATCTTGCGCACGTAGCAGTAGCCGTAGCCGTTCTGCAGCGAAGCGTCCTGCGCGTCGGTCTGCGACACGGTATAGACGTACACGGTCTTTGCGTTGCCGTCCTCCTCCAGCACGGGCGTCGCGTCGGAATCGCCGCCGACGTCGGTGACGAACCGAAGCTTTAACGTGTTGAGATCGACGCACTGCAGATACCCGCCGTTGTCGGTGAGGTACAGGTAATTGCGGAACGCCGCGACCGAGGACTCGAACCCGTAGGCGCGTCTGCCCGCCTGCGTAACGCTCGAATACTCGCTGCCGCTGTAGCGGTACTTGATCTTATCGCCCGGATTGATCGACAGATCGCCGGTCTCGGGGTTGTAGCTCGTGTTCAGCTCGATCAGATACAGCACGCCGTTCTCGCTGGGCCAAATCAGCGTGTCCTCGATGATCAGCGGGCTCGAATCGAACGCCGACCAGTCGGCGCGGCGCGAGGTGTAGTCCTTGCCGCTGATGATCGTGCGGGACGTGTTGCTGCACAGATTGACCCCGTAGCATGCGGACTTGTTTCCGTTCGGCTCGGAAAGCGTTCCCTGCCCGATATAAAGCATCGGAATGCCGCGCGGGTCGAGCGTGGGCGTACCGAACATCGGCGCGCCGATCGAGATCGTCTCGCGCGTGCGGTTGCCGGTCTCGAGCTCGTAAAAGTAGATATTGCCGTCCGCGGAGCAAAGAATGACCTCGGTGAGGCTGTCCTTTGCCTTGAACTCGTCACGCACGCCGAGCGTTTTCAGTGTCTGCCCCTCCCACGTCACGATCAGCGGCTGACCGGTCCACGCGGCGCCGGCGAATCCGTTCGACGATCCGACGGCGAACGACCACACCTGCTCCATCGTCTGCATCGTCACGCGCGCCGAGCCGTAGGCAAAGCCGCTGCGGTAGTTGTTTCCGGCAAACGTCGTCACGCCCTTGACGTCGGTATAGTCCGAGCCCTTTCCGAATGAGAACGCGTTCTCGTTCGGGTTCGAGCTGTAGCTGTCGTCACGGTTGTTTTTGCGGATCTCAAAGGTGAAACCGAAGTTTGACGGCTTCGCCGCCTCGACGGGCTCTGCATTGAACGGGTCGAGCTCGGAAAGCGCGGGCGGGTCCGGGATCACCGAGGATTCCGTGCCGCTCTCGCTCTGCTGCGACTGCGGGCGCTCGGTGGGATCCGCCGGATTCTCCTCGATCTCCGCAGCGAACGACAGCGCGTCCTGCGATCTTGAGCAGCCGGAACCGCTCTTTCTCGGCGCGGCGTTGTTGATGCCGACCGCAAAGATCAAAATCACGACGGCGATCACGAGAATGAACACCGACGCGCAAAACAATATGAATTTCGGACTGACCGTCCGTCCCTGATTTCTTGCCATGGATGTATTATAGCGTATTCCGCCGCCGTGCGCAACGCCGAAAATGCAAACTCTTTTCGACTTTTCCGTTAAAATAAGGAAATCCCCTTCCGCATGAGCGAAAGGGGATCGGAATGTGTTTTCGTTTGTCAGTTGATGCGGATGCCGAAGATCTTCTGACCGCCGCGGCAGCCGACGATCAGCATGTTGCCGAACAGCGCCGGCGACGCCTCGAACACGGTCTCCGTCGGACGCAGCGCGCCGCGCTGCTGTCCCGTTGCGCCGTCGATCAGATAGATATAGCCCTTCGAATCCGCCTGCAGGATATAGCCGTTGTCCTGCGCGTCATAGATCACCGCGGGGCTCGACCACGCGTACGCATCCATCTCGACCTTCCAGCGTTCCTCGAACGTCTCCTTGTCGAGCGCCACAAGCACGCCCGCATCCTTGTTGCCGTACCGCGCGATCGGCACGATCACGAGGTCCTCGATGTTGCTGCCCTGTCTTCCGACGACCGCCGTCGCCTGAATGCCGCCCGACACGCCGGAGACGGTGTAGACCTGCAGTCCGTAGCGTCCCTTGATCTCGCCGGTCACGGCGTCGATCTTGAAGAACGGCGCAATGCCCATGTTGTTCTTGTCCTTGTTGAAGTGCAGGGACGTGCCGACGTACAGGTACGCCTCCTCCTCGGAGATCACGTCGAGCACGGGGCTGCCGTTCGTGTCGTCTTCGGTGTTCGCGATCCACACGACCTGCATGGTGTTGAGATCGACGCACTGGAACATACCGTCGTTACTCGAAAGGTACAGATGCCCGTTCCATGCGACGGCGCTGCCCTCATAGCCCTGCCACTTGTGCGTGGGATCCGCGATGTCGATATCGTCATAAATGTTGTTGACGTCGTAGCGGAACTTGACGATGTTCGACGGATCGACGGAAACCGAGCCGAGTTCCGGATCGAACTTCGTGTTCAGCTTCATCGTATAGATGATGCCGTTCTCCGCGGGGTAGATCAGCGTGTCGGTCTTCGCGTCGATGAGCGGCGCGGAATCGTACGCGTACCAGCGGCGTCTTGCGAAGCTGTCGGTGCCCTGCTTGCCGAACTCGTACAGCACCCTGCCGTTGATCAGCGAGATGATGAACGCGCGCGATTTCTGATTCTCCTCCTCGTACTGATCGCCGGAGCCGCAGTACAGCAGAGGATACCCGCGCGGGTCGATGCTGCCTGTGCCCTTGAACGGAACGTTCAGCACGATCTTGTCGCGCGTTTCGTCGCCGGTTTCGAGGTCGAGGAAGTAAATATTGCCGTCCTCGGTCGGGTAGATGACCTCGACGAGGTTTTCCTTCTGCTTTGCCCAATCGTACAGGTTCATGACCTTGCGCGTTTCCGCGGGCCACTGCACGATCAGCGGCTGACCCGTCCATCCGCAGCCGGACCAGCTTCCGCTGCCGCCGCCCTTGGTGAGCGCGGAAATCCCTTTGTCCCAGACCTGCGTGAGCTTATACTCGGTCAGATTGACCGTGTCGGTGCTCGACATGTTTCTCCAGTTGTTGCCGCGGAAGGTGAGAATGCCCTTGACCGTCTCCGCGTTGTATTCGTCCGCGGACGGGAACACGATCTCCTCGGAGCGCCGATAGCTGTTCGCGATCGTTTCGGTGCCGTCCACCATCAGGTGCGGTACGAATCCGTACAGCTCCGGGTTGGATTCCGCCACCATATACGGCGTCGGACGCGGCGTGGGCTCGGGCGTCGGGATCGGCGTCGGAACCGGCGGGATCGTCGCGCCGTTCACGTAATCCTCATAGGAGATCGTCGGACGCGCAACGTTTTCGTAGCGGTCCGGATTCTCCTGCACCTGCTGTGCGTACTCCTCCTGCAAGCGCTGCTCCTCGGTCAAGAACCGATTGTGCCGCTCCTCCTCTGCGCGCTGTTCCTGCACACAGCCGATCACGGTCCACGCGATCAGCGCGATGAGTACCAGGACCAGTACGATGAACAGCGAAATGATCACGTAAAAGCGCGGCTGCACTCTTCTCCTTCTTTTTTTCTTATGCTGCTGTGCCATAGCTCCTCCTGAATATTCCCGTAAAGCGTTCGCTTCGGGATCGGATCACGTCCGGAAGGTCGGGGGCGTTCTCCCCCTTCGGGTATTTTCCGTTCGTGTGAATCAATTCGGTTTCGGGATGGGAAAGCGTACATCTTTTGGCGCGAAAATTTTACCGCATTTTTCGCCGCCGAATCGGTTTTCCTTTCGTTCGTGCGTCGATCGCGCCGTATTTTGCGTGCCGAAGCTTCGTTTTTCGCTATATCTTGCGTCGTTTCGAAGCGAACCGCCGGAAAACAGCCGACCCTATTCTTTTCCACCATATTGATCATAGCACCGTGATTTGAACAAACTGCGTTATCTTTGTGAACAGTTTTCCCCGATTCTGTTTCGATTTTGTGTCAAACGGCGGAAAATTGCCGAAAATGTGCCAAACAGCGGCGTTTTAGCGAGATAAGAAAAGAGAGCCGGTTTCGGCTCTCTCAGGCTGTCGCAAAAGGGGTCAGGCCGTTTGCGGCGAGCTGATTCAAATGAATACTTGTCGGATGAAAGGGCGCAAGGG
>CALGGM010000191.1 GCA_937915925.1 uncultured Clostridia bacterium
CCCCTGCGCCGACAACCAAGCCGCCGCGCACGTTCCCGCCGCTGACGCCGCCGATCATTCCGTAAGGCTGCCGCAATCGGTCTGACCTCTTTTACGACAATCCGGACGGACGGGCATTGCCCGTCCGTTTTTGTATTTCTTGCGCCGTTTCCCACCGTTCCCGTAAATCTTAAAAACAGCTTGACAGAAAAAGAATCTTGTGGTATGGTAAATTTTTTGTTTGACACGGGACCTTTTTTTCCGCTATAATAGAATTGAGAGAATGCGAAGGAGGGGATCCGGTGTATCAGATCGGGGATCTCGTCTGCTATCCGATGCACGGCGTCGGCGTGGTGGAAGCGATCGAAGAACAAACCATACTCGGAGAAACGCTGCAATACTATCGTCTGCGGTTTACCATCGGTCGCATGACGGCGATGGTTCCGGTCAATCGCGCGGCGGACGTGGGGCTCAGAGCGCTTGCGGATGAAAAGACCTGCGAGCAGGTCGTGGAATTTTTGCAGACGGAGGAGTGTTCCGAGGAGAGCGATAACTGGAATCAGCGCTATCGCGATAATCTCGACAAGTTGCGCGGCGGCGACATCATGGTCGTTGCGGACGTGGTGAAGTGCCTGATGCGGCGCGACCGCGAGCGCGGACTTTCGGCGGGCGAGCGCAAGATGTATCTGACCGCGCGTCAGGTGCTGGTCGCGGAGCTTGCCGCGGCAACGGAAACGGACGAATCCAATTTCCTTCCGCTTGTCGGCGCAAAATAAGATGACCTTTACAGAGCGCTTCGGCGCTCTTTTTATGTCGAAACGCTTGACAAACGGCGCGGTTTCCTGTATTGTATATTTTGTTTTTTTGAAACGAAAGGAAGGAAAAATATATGGCCGGTACGATTTCAAGAGGCATCAAGGCGCCGATCGTTCGCGAGGGCGACGACGTGGTCAAGATCGTTGCGGACGCGGTGATCAAGGCGTCCGAGGAGGACGGATTTTCGCTGCATGAGCGCGACGTCGTTGCGGTGACCGAGGCGGTCGTGGCGCGTGCCGACGGCAATTACTGTTCGGTGGACGATATCTCCGCAGACGTCCGGGAAAAGCTCGGCGACACGGTCGCGGTCGTGTTCCCGATCATGAGCCGCAATCGGTTCGCGATCTGTCTTCGCGGCATTGCGCGCGGAGCAAAGAAGGTCGTCGTGCAGCTTTCCTATCCGGCGGATGAGGAAGGCAACCATCTGATCGACGAGGACGCGCTGATCGACGCGGGCGTGAATCCGTACACCGACGTGTTCACCGAGGAGAGCTTCGTTTCGTTCTTCGGCGAGCCGTGCCATCCGTTCACCGGCGTGAATTATCTGCAGTATTATCGCTCGCTGATCGAGGAGGAGGGCGCCGAGGCGGTGATCCTGCTCGCGAACGATCCGACCGCGGTTCTGCAGTATACCGATCGCGTGCTTTGCTGCAACGTCCATGAGCGCGCACGCACCGCGCGGCGGCTCGAAAAGGCGGGCGCAACGCGCGTGCTGACGCTGTGCGACATCATGAACGCGCCGAGAAACGGCAGCGGCTATCAGCCGGAATTCGGGCTTCTGGGCTCGAACAAGGCGACGGAGAATGTCGTAAAGCTGTTCCCGAAAAACGCGCCGGAAGTGGCAAAGGCGATCTCCAAGGAGCTGTTCAAGCGCACCGGCGTGCGCGTCGAAGCGATGGTTTACGGCGACGGCGCGTTCAAGGATCCGGTGGGGAAGATCTGGGAGCTTGCCGATCCGGTGGTCTCGCCGGGCTACACCGAGGGGCTTGTGGGACTTCCGAACGAGTTGAAGCTCAAGTATCTTGCGGATAACGAGTTTCAGTCGCTGTCGGGCGCCGCGCTCGAAAACGCGATCCGCTCGCGCATCCGCGAAAAGGAGAACAACCTGAAGGGACGCATGGAGACGCAGGGCACGACCCCGCGGCGGCTCACCGACCTGATCGGCTCGCTGTGCGACCTCACCAGTGGCAGCGGCGACAAGGGCACCCCGATCGTTCTGGTGCAAAACTACTTCAATAACTACGCGGATTGATTCCTAAGCGGCTCCGATGCGGGGCCGCTTTTTCAATCGCGCGCGGCGATACCAAAAGGCTTCTCCTTGAGTAGGTAATGAATAATGAATACTGAAAACTTAAGATTTAATAATTCAGGTAGATTTTCCGAAGGAAAATCATCGACAATTATTCATTTTTCAGTCTTAAGTCTTCATTTTTCAGTGTTTACTCGAGGGGAAGCTGTCACCGTTAGGTGACTGATGAGGTGCCATTAGAACCACAAGTTTTTAGACGGGTCGTCGAGGACGACGACCCCTACGATCCGTTTGTCATTTACGGAACGTGATTTGCATAAGGAAACCATGATTGCAACAACGAATCGTAGGGGGCGTCCTCCGGACGCCCCGCGATGTATCATGACAACGGCGTTTGTCCCACATCGTCCCCCCGGTGCGTCATTCTGAGGAACGAAGTGACGAAGAATCTTAAGCGGACGACCGACGGTCATTCCTACAGCACTGTGCGCATCTGCCTGTCCTTCATCTCATATCAATCATAACCACGGCAGAAAATGATACGATTTTTTTGCATTTGGGACGTTCGTTTGACGCATTTCGCTCTTGCGAAAAAAGGATTCTGCCTTTATAATAAACAAAAGGTCACCCTTAGCGTGTCAAAAAACTTCTGACGCGTTGAGAAGGCTGTTGATAAGGGTGGCAGAATTCGCGTTCTTCACGAGGGAGCTATACTAAGGTATGCGACCGAGAGAAAACGCGGATAGTTTGCGGCGAAAGAATAAAAAGAAAGGGCGTTTCTGCGCCCTTTCATCCGACAAGAATTCAGTTGAATCATCTCGCCGCAAACGGTCTGACCCCTTTTGCGACAGCCTGACCCTATTCGGGAGAAACCGGCGGCACACCGCTCGCGTTTCGATCGGTAGAGACACAAAGTTTGGTCTCTACTGAGAGGAGAATCCCCGAAGATCGGGCATTTTTTGAGGTTCATATGGAAGAAAACAGAATCCGCACCGTGCTTGCGGAGAAGATGACCGCGTACCGGAAGCGGGCGGGTCTCACGCAGGCGGAGCTTGCGGAAAAATTGAATTACTCGGATAAATCCATTTCGAAGTGGGAACGCGGCGACGGCATGCCGGACCTGCTGGTACTCTGCAAGCTTGCCGATCTTTACGACGTTCCGCTTGACGCGTTCTTGCGCGAGGGCCCCTTGGTCCGTTCGCAGGCGGAGCAGAAGAGCCGTCATATCATCATCACGCTGATCTCAATCGGGCTCGTGTTCTTCGTCGCGGCGATCGGGTTCTTCGTGTGCTATCTCGCAAAGGTCAGCGTCGGCTGGCTCGCATTCATATACGCCGTGCCGGTCAGCATGATCCTGCTCGTCGTGTTCAGCCACCTGTGGAGCAATCTTCTTTGGCAGGCGCTGTCCGTGTCGGGACTGGTGTGGACGCTGTGCGGCGCGATCTTTGTTTCGTTCGTCGTGATCGGCGGTATGAAGAACGTCGCGATGCTGTTTCTGCTTGCCGCGATCTTCCAGGTGCTCGTCATCCTGTGGTATGTGCTGATGCTGATTCGAAAGCGCAACAAAGCGCGAAAGGGGAACGACCATGTTTTGTCCTGAATGCGGCAAACCACTGCCCGACGCGACTGTACGCGTCTGTCCGTACTGCCTGACGGCGTTTGAAGTGCCGGTACAGCCGGAGGAGGTTCTTACGGCAGCGCATGAACCCGAGCGCAGGAAAAGCAAGCGCAGCACCGCGGCGCTTCTGCTCGGCGTCGGGACGTTCGTGTTCGGCATGCTGACGCTTCTCGGAAAGCTTTTACGCTTCGATCTTCGCATCCTTTACGGCACTGCCGCCGCGACCTTCTTCCTTGCGCCGCTTGCCTGCTGCTTCGGACTGTTCGGGATCATCGCGCGCGCCAACAACGCCGAAAAGCGCGGTCTGCCCTCGGCGATCATCGGGCTGCTCCTTGGGCTTTCCTTCGGGCTTCTTGCGGCGTACTGTCTGGTTTTCCGCATTTTCCGAGGGTGAAAATATTATTGAATCGATTTGGACGGGCATTGCCCGTCTTTTTACTACCCGCCCACCGCTATGCGGTCCCCCCAATCCCGAAACATGGTCGTTGCGCGTCGCTTCACTCCTTCAACT
>CALGGM010000192.1 GCA_937915925.1 uncultured Clostridia bacterium
TTCAAGGGCCCCCTCCCTCCGGGTCTGAATCTCTGTGAGATTTCGGCCTGAAGACCGTCGGCCCCTCTCGTGTTGAACTTTTCGAATTAAAACCTTTGCATTTTCGGCGCAATATGGTCCGTTTTTAATCAAAAAAGATCTCCCGGCAGTTCTGCCGGATTTTACTTGCGCGTAGCTGTAAGGAGAAATAAAACAAATGAAAAAACGTATCATGTGCGTGTTCGGCACGAGACCGGAGGCAATCAAGATCTGTCCGCTGGTCAATGAGATGAAGAAGAGGGACGGGTTGGAGGTTGTCGTCTGCGTCACCGCGCAGCATCGGCAAATGCTCGATCAGGTGTTGGAGACATTCGGCGTCGTCCCGGATTATGACCTGAATATCATGAAGGACAGGCAGACGCTTTTCGATATCACGACGAATATCCTCAACGGGATCAAAGAGATTCTCGAAAAGGAAAAGCCGGACGTTGTTCTGGTTCACGGCGACACCAGCACGACCTTTGTCACCGCGTTGGCGTGCTTTTATCATTGAGCCGATCGAGGTGTTCGACTGTCATAATTTTGAAGCGCGCAGCTATCTTTGTCTGACGGACTCCGGCGGCATACAGGAGGAGTGCCCGAGCTATGGCGTTCCGGTGCTGGTCATGCGCGATACGACCGAACGCCCGGAGGGCGTCGATGCGGGGACATTGAAGCTTGTCGGAACAGATGAAGAAACCATCTACAGGACGTTCAAGCTTTTATTGGAGGATGAAAACGAGTACAACAAAATGAGTCATGCCTGCAATCCTTATGGCGACGGGCATGCATGCGAACGTATCGCGGATATTTTGGAAGGTAAGGCGTATACGCCGTGGAACCCGTGAGTCAAGCTGAACGCGATAACCGGAAAGCAGTTTGCTTGACGAATTGAGCATCGGTTAACGAATGTAAAGAAAGCGTCGGAAAGGGGATTCCCGATCCGACGCTTTATATTTGCTCACGCCCTGAAGTATGCCTTATACCATTCGGCGAATTTGCGGAGACCTTCGCGGATGGTGATCGTCGGGCGGAAGCCGTAGTCGGTTTCGAGGCCGGTGCTGTCGGCGAAGGTGACGGGAACGTCGCCCGGCTGCATGGGGACGAGCTTCTGATGTGCGGCAAAGTCATAGTCCGCGGGAAGAACGCCTGCGCGAACCAGCTCCTCCTGCAGCGTCTGGATGTAATCGAGCAGGTTTTCCGGCGTGCCGCCGCCGATGTTATAGACCGCATAGGGCGGAAGCGGCAGACCGTCCTCGCCGTCCGCCTTCTCCGGTGCGCCCTGCATCACGCGGAGGACGCCTTCGACGATGTCGTCCACATAGGTGAAGTCACGCTTGCAGTTGCCATAGTTGAAGATCGAGATCGTCTCGCCCTTTACGAGCCGGTTTGTCGCGGAGAAATAGAACATGTCCGGACGGCCTGCGGGACCGTAGACCGTGAAGAAACGCAGACCAGTGGACGGGATGTTATAGAGCTTACTGTAGCTATGCGCCAGAAGCTCGTTCGATTTTTTCGTCGCGGCGTAGAGCGAGACGGGGTTGTCTACCTTATCGTCGGTGGAAAACGGAACCTTCTTGTTTCCGCCGTAAACCGAGGAGGACGAGGCATAGACGAGATGCTCCACCGGGTTGTGACGGCAGGCTTCTAAAATGTTATAGAAGCCGATCAGGTTCGATTCGATATACACGTCGGGATGGTCGATGCTGTAGCGCACGCCCGCCTGCGCCGCGAGATTTACGACAACTGCAGGCCTGTACTCCGCAAAGACCTTGTCCACCAGCGCCTTATCCGCGATCGATCCTCTGACAAACACATGCATGACCGGGGAAGCCTTCGCCGCTTCTTCGATCAGCGAAAGCCGATATTCCTTCAGCGCGGGGTCGTAATAATCGTTCATGTTGTCGAACGAAATGACCGTACCGCCGGACAGTTCTTTCAAAAGCCGCAGCACGAGGTTCGCGCCGATAAAGCCCGGCGAGCCCGTGACGAGGATCGTTTTGTTGTTCAGATCAATGTGTACCTTTCCCATATTGCGCTCCTTATTTCACAATTCCTTTGTAAGTTTCCTGTACCTTTTGATAGCTCTCTAAGTTTCCGATGTCGTATCGGTTGCCGGGCATTTCCATGCTGTGCATGACGCTGTGCCGGCACATCCAGGCGACGAGACTGCCCGGCGCGTCGGTGCCGCAGCCGTCGGCGATCGCTTCGCGGATGCGCGCGGCGTCGGCTCTTTTGTAAAAGTAGAACGGGGGCGTGCACCATTCGGACTTGGGGCGCGCAGGCTTTTCCTCCAAGGAGAGCAGCCGCTCGTTTTCGTCGATCTCCGAAACGCCACACTTATGCAGCTTGGCTTCGTCCGGCTCGCGGTAGCGCATGCTGCAGGAGGTTCCCTTCTGCTCGGCATAGCGGAGAAACGCGTTCAGCGAAAAGTCGAGCACGTTATCGCCCGCGATGATCAGAAGATCGTCGTCAAGGTGCAGCCGGTCAATGGCAAACTGAACGTCGCGCACTGCGCCGAGCCGCGTTTCGTTGGTGCTTGTTCCGTCGTCCACGACCGTGATCGGCAGCGTGTGCGCGTCGGCCCATGCCTGAAAGTGCGGCGCAAACCTATGATTCGTGACGACGATGTATTCGTCCACGAGGTTCGAGGTGCAAAGATCTCCGATGAGCCAATCCACGATCGTTCGGTCGCCGACCTTCAGAAGCGGCTTCGGAAAGTTCTTCGTCAGCGGATAGAGCCGGGTGGCATATCCTGCGGCAAGGATCAGACATTTCATCCCGGCACCTCACACAGCTGCGCCGTCCGCACTGCTGCAGATGTGGACGGAATATTTGTCGGAAAGATGCGGGAAATCCTTTCGATACTGCTCGGAAACCGTTTGAACGATTTCCGCTTCGTATGCCGGATCGATCAGCGCCATGCAGCAGCCCTTGAACCCTGCGCCGCAGAACCGTCCGCCGTAGACGCCGTCGGTCCTGCGCAGGATCTCATACAGACGGATCTGCTCCGGCGCGCCGGATTCCCAGTTCACGATGCTGCTTCGACCCGACGCAAAGGACAGCCGTCCGAATTCCTCGATATCGCCTCTGCGCCACGCTTCCGCGCCCTGTTCCACCCGCTGAAACTCCGTATACCAATGCTCGCAGCGCTTTGCCCACGGGAGCGGAAGGCGATCCCTGTATTGAAGATAGACCTCGTACGGAACAGCGCGCGCGTTCGCCTCCGAAAACTTGCCGTAGTCCATCCCCGCAAATGCCTGCAAAGCATAGATCCCGGCGCGCAGCTCGTCGACGCGCATGTTGAATTTCGATCCCGCAAGGCTGTGCTCCAGCCCGCTGAAAAAGATGGCGATTCGATACGGCTTCATGCGCGGATTTGTCGGAATCAGCTCATAGCTGTTGTCCGACGTATCGAGATAGAGCAGGTGATCCTTTTTGCCGAGCACCTCGCAGCTTTGATCCAGCTTGCCGACGGAAACGCCGACGTAGTTCCGCTCGGCGTCGTATGCAACGTCGATCATCTCCTGCGCGGAAAGGCGAACGCCGTTCACACGGCACAGCGCAGACAGAAACGCCAGCGTGACCGCGGCGGAGGACGACAGCCCGCCGATGGGAAGCGAGCCCTCGATCACACCGCAAAGACCGACCGACAGCGGGCGCTTCTTTTCGAGCGCCCACGTCGCGCCACGCAGATAGTCCGCCCAATCATTTTCCTTGCTGCCCGGCACAGCGGCGATATGCCACTGCGCACGTTTCGGAAACTGCAGGGAGGTCATCTCCACCACGCCGTTTGCCTTGGGACGGTAGGCGATGTGGATCCCCTGATCGATGGCGAAGCCGGTGATCTTGCCGAGGTTATGATCGGAGTGCGCGCCGATCGGACAGACGCGATAGGGGCTGAACGAGATTCCCTCGGGGTCTTGACCGTAAATCTCAAAAAACTTTTCTTCGCAGCGCATGCTCAATCTCTCCGGAACAGGTCTCGCGTATAAACCTTTTCTTCCACGTCGTCCAGTACGGAATCGTAGCGGTTTGCGATGATGCAGCCGCACATTCTCTTGAATTTTTTGAGATCGTTCACGACCGTGCTTCCGAAGAATGTGCTGCCGTTTTCGAGCGTCGGCTCGTAGATCACGACCGTCGCGCCCTTAGCTTTGATGCGCTTCATCACGCCCTGAATCGAGCTTTGACGGAAGTTATCGGAATTCGCCTTCATGGTCAGACGGTAGACGCCGACGACCACGGATTTCTCGCGCTTACTGTCATAGCCGTTGTCTGTATAGCTGTAGTATTCCGCCATCTGAAGCACGCGGTCCGCAATAAAGTCCTTGCGCGTGCGGTTGCTCTCAACGATCGCGGTCATCATGTTCTGCGGCACGTTCTGATAGTTCGCAAGGAGCTGCTTCGTATCCTTCGGGAGACAGTACCCGCCGTAGCCGAACGACGGATTGTTGTAATAATCTCCGACGCGCGGATCGAGGCAGACGCCCTTGATGATCGGCGCGGTCTCGAGCCCTTTGACCTCGGCGTAGGTGTCGAGCTCGTTGAAGAACGATACGCGAAGAGCAAGGTAGGTGTTGACGAACAGCTTGGTCGCCTCGGCTTCGGTGAATCCCATAAACAGGGTCTCGATCGGGTTCTTGATCGCGCCCTGCTGCAAAAGCGCAGCGAACGTGTGCGCCGCTTCTTCGCTGTCCGCGTCGCAGCCGACGATGATGCGGGAGGGGTAGAGGTTGTCGTACAGCGCCTTGCTCTCGCGCAAAAATTCCGGGCTGAAAATGATGTTGTCGGCATCAAACAATTCGCGCACATGCTTGGTATAGCCGACCGGGATCGTGGACTTGATCACGATCACGGGCTTCGTCTCCCGATCCTTCGTGGAATCCAGAACGAGCCGGATTACCGATTCGACCGCCGAGCAGTCGAAGAAGTTCTGCTTGGGATCGTAATTGGTGGGCGCCGCTACGATGATGAAATCCGCATCCCGATATGCCGCTGCGCCGTCGGTCGAGGCGGTCAGGTGCAGCGTGCGCCTGCCGTCCTTCGCCTCGGTGAGATATTTCTCGATATACTCGTCCTGGATCGGGGAGACAAACCGGTTCAGCTTTTCGACCTTCTCCGGAACGATGTCCACGGCGGTCACGTCGTTGTGCTGACTGAGCAGCACGGCAAGCGACAGCCCGACATAGCCGGTGCCGGCGACGGCAATGCGATAGGAACGTCCGACCGTTTCCGCTTTTACGGAATCGTTGATCAGAACGGAGCGGACGTCGAACTGCAGCGCGTCGGACAGCGCGCACAGCTGATCCACGGACGGGGTGAATTCCTCGTTTTCAAGACGCGAAAGCAGCGCGCGGTTGATGCCGGTGCGCTCGGAAAGGTCCGATTGCTTCAGCTTCAGCGCGGCTCTCTGCGATTTGACGGTCTCTGCAAGACGCTTGGAAGACAGCTTCATGTATAGATCCTTTCAAAGAAAATGTTATTATCAGTAATTTGCCCGTGCGGAAACGATCCGCACTGAACACAATCAGTATACCACCGAAGCGGCGTTTCGTCAACATTGCATGCGCCGATCCGTTCGGATTTGTTGAAAAGAAACAGAAGAACGATCGGAGATCTGTACGAAATGTTTACGAAAGTAACACGGAATGCGCAGATCGCGCAAGGAGAGGGAGGAAGGTTCGGATTTTGCGGGAGCTGGGAGAAAACGGTTGTAATTCTGTGCGGTTATGGTACAATAGGGACAGCGAACGAAAGACGGGGAACGGTATGGATCGGACGGAGCAGGTTCTTTTAGAGGCAATTCAAAAATCGATCTGGGGCGCGGATATCGCGTTTCCTTCGGATACCGATTGGAAGGTGGTGTTGAAGGAAGCGGAGGATCAGGCGGTGCTCGGGCTGGTCGTCGGCGCCGCGCCGGAAACGGTGCGGGCGGAATGGAACGGGAGAGCGAGTACGGTCACGGCAACCTTTATCCGCATCCTGCACTGTCAGACGCAGCTGTGCGCGCTGCTCAGGGCAAACGGCGTCCCGTCGGTCATCTTGAAGGGCATGGCGGCGGCGATCTACTATCCGAATCCGTCGCAGCGGTCCATGGGGGACGTCGATTTCCTCGTGCCCGTCGACGACGTTGCGCGGACAAAGACCCTGCTTTCGGAGAACGGCTATGAGGTCGAGGACGATCCGCGATATCTGAGGCATATGCACGTTCATAAGGACGGCATCCTGTTCGAGCTGCATCGGAAGTTCAGCAGCGAGGGCGTCGACGTGGAGCGCTATGTCGTCGAGGGCATGGCGGCGATCGAGACCGGACGCGTGCTCGGGAGCGAGTTTCCGATGCTGCCGAAGCTTGCAAACGGGATCGTGCTGCTCGGGCATATGGTGCAGCACCTGAAATCGGGCTTGGGACTGAGACAGGTCATCGACTGGATGATGTACGTACACAGCGCGCTTTCGGACGCGTTCTGGACCGAGCAATTTCAGCAGGCGGCAAGGGACGTCGGCCTGGAAAAGATCGCGATCACCGCGACGCAGATGTGCAAAATGTATCTCGGGCTTCCGGATCGCATCGACTGGTGCGCTTCGGCGGATCCGGAGCTTTGCGAGGAGCTGATGGAAAGCCTGCTGTCGTCCGGGAACTTCGACCGCAAGCGTGGCAAGGGATCGGCGGTGGAGGCGGTGACGGCGAACGTTACGCGAAAGGGGCTGTTCCGGTATCTGCAGGAAGCCGGCGAATATAATTGGAAGGCGTATCGAACACACAAATGGCTGAAGCCGTTTGCGTGGATCTATCAGATCTGCCGGTACGCAAAGCAGGGACTTACCGTGCGGCGAAAGGGCATTCGGCTGAAGGAGAATATGGACCGCGGCAGGCGGCGCAGCGATCTTTTGAAAAAGCTTGGGATCGGCAAATGACGGTTTAGAGCCCGGGGTGAACGCTCCGGGCTTTTAACATCTTTGCGCCGTGCTTGTATTTCTTTCGGAAGCGTGATAAAATGAGCGTTGGGGAGACGGAACAACGAACAGGAAAGAATGCGATATGGAAATGAAAAAGGATCAAGCGAAAAAAGGAAAGAAAAAATGGGTCGTGCTGATCGTACTGGGAGCGATCGCGGTCGTGCTCGGCGTCGGCGCGGTGATCGGGCTTCGATATGTCGATCGGATTCTGAAGCAGCCGGAGACGCTGTTTGAAGCGGACGCTTCGACGCCGATCCCGCAGAACACGGCGATCGCGCCTGCGTTCCCGATCCCGACCGACGCGGCGGGAAGCGACCGTTCGCCGCAGACGGGGACGGAAAAGCCCGTGCTGCCTTCCGCGGACGTCTCGGAGGAGGAAGCGCAGACCGGCATCGTCAACATCATGCTGATGGGGATCGACGCGTACGAGGACGGCGCAACGACCAGCGGTTCCATGCCGCATACCGACTCCATGATGGTGATCGCGGTCAATTTCGACGAAGGCACGGTGGACCTCATCACGCTTCCGCGCGACACGTTCACCACGATTCCCGGACATTCCGGCTTCTATAAGCTCAACGGCGTGTTCAACGTCGGGCTGAACGGGAAGTTCAAGACGACGGGAAAATCCGACGATCTCAAGGACGGATTCCTTTTGACCTGCCGCACGGCGGAGGAGTGGCTCGGCGGCATTTCGATCCCGTACTATTACGGCGTGGATTTTCAGGCGGTCGAGGACATCGTGGACGCGATTGGCGGGATCGACTATGACGTCGATCAGGCGTTCCGCTCGATGAGCGGGCGGAGGTCGTACGGCGTCGGCATGCACCATCTGGACGGGGACGCGGTCATGGGATACCTGCGCATCCGTCAGAGCGCGGACGGGCTTGACAGCTCGCGCACGGCGAGACAGCGCCGAATGATGGTCGCGATCTTCAAAAAGCTCAAGAACGAGGGCAAGCTCTCGCAGATCCCGTCGCTGATCTCCGCGGCGAACAGCGGCGTCTATACGAACACGACGCTTGGACAGACGGCGGCGCTCGTGAATTTTGCGGCAAACCTTGACACGGACAAGATCCGCACCCGCGCCATGTCGGGCGATATCGGCACGATCGAAACGTACTGGCGGTTCGCGTATGTCGATCAGCAGAACCGCATCGATCTGATCCGGGAGGTGTACGGCGTCGATGTCGCGCCGGTCATTACGTGCAGCAGGCAGTATGAACGCTGGCTGAACCGGATCGGGTTCGCGACGATCAAGCGCATCCATCAGATCGAGAAGGTATTGACCGTCGTGCAGGAACGGAAGGATGCAGGCGAGACGTTCACGGACGAGCAGATCGATCTGTACGTCGCCTGCTATACGGACTATACTGCGCTGCGAGACGCCTATCTAAGGTATTCGGACGAGCTCGGGCTGATCTATATCGATTCGCCGTGGCGCGAGCATAAGGAGAAGTTGGGCTCGTGGACCGACGAAGAAAAGCAGCGCGATAAGCAGATCTCGGAACAGGAAACGGCGTATTACGGGGACCTTGTCACGCTCTCCGAAAATGCGCATACGAGCCTTCTGAAGCTTGCAGAATCGATCGGGTACCGCAAGGTCGACTGGTCACTTAACGACCGCTGGTACGCCGATCCGGACGTCAATGAGGTGTACGTCAACTTCGGTTGATTGGTCGGGACCGTTCAGCCGCGGTCCATGGGGAAGGATATGGGGAGAACAGCAGGGATCGGCGCCGTTTTGCGCGGCGCCTTACGGTTTGCCCGAAAGAACACGGTAACGGTGATCGCCTTTTTTGCGGCGCTGATCACCATGATCATCGTACCGCCGGATCGGGCGTATGCGGACTATTTCGATTTCAAGACGCTGACATGTCTGTTCTGCGTCCTTGCGGTCGTGTGCGCGCTGCGCAATATCCGCTTCTTCTACGTGCTCGCGAGAAAGGTAGTGCGCCTGTTTAAAAACGCGCGCATGAGCGTGCTTGCGCTCGTGTACATCACGTTTATCGGGTCCATGCTGATCGCAAACGACATGGCGCTTCTGACGTTCCTCCCGCTCGGGTTCTTTGTGCTGAGCACAACGCGGAAGGAAAAATACATGTCGTTCACCTTTATCATGCAGAATATTGCGGCGAATCTGGGCGGCATGCTGACGCCGTTCGGCAACCCGCAGAACCTGTTTCTGTACACGAAGTTTGAGATCCCGAACGGCGAGTTCATGCGGATCATGGCGCCGCCGTTCGTGTTTTCGGTCGTGCTGATCACGCTGTGCTGCATCGTGTTCGTAAAGCCGGAGCCGCTTTCGCTGGACGATGAGAAGATCCATCTCCCGACGGGAAAGACGGTCCTGTATCTGCTGCTGTTCGCGCTTGCGATCGCGATCGTGTTCCGCGGGATCCCGTATTGGATCGGGCTTCTCGTCATCCCTGCCGTACTCCTGTTTGCCGACCGCAAGGCGCTTGCCGCGGTCGATTACCCGCTGCTGTTCACGTTCGTCTTTTTCTTCGTGTTTGCGGGCAACATGGGCAGGATCGAGGCGGTGCGCCGGTTCTTTTCGGGACTGCTGCAAAGGAATACGCTCATCGTCAGCGTGATCTCGTGTCAGTTTATCAGCAACGTACCGTCGGCGGTGCTGCTTTCGCAGTTCACGGCGAATTATCCGGACCTGCTGGTCGGCGTCAACATCGGCGGCGTCGGGACGCTCGTCGCTTCGCTCGCAAGCCTCATCACGCTGCGGGAGCATATCAGGAACAATCCCGGCAAAACTATGAGCTATATCGGGAAATTCTCCCTGTTCAACTTCGGCTTCCTGATTCTTCTGGTCGGATTTATGCTGCTGTGGAAGACGGTCGCGGGATAAACAGCCTCAAATGTTCATAGAATATTCATAAATCAAGCCCCGGCTTCGGGGCTTTTTTGATGGACATTTGTTGGACAAACCGTTTTATACTGCGCCGAAAGAATGCGAAAGTGCGTTCTTTCAAAAATGAAAAAGGAGAATAACAAAATTATGATGAAAAGAATGTTTGCCGTCGCGCTTGCAATCGTGATGACATTTGCACTCTGCGCATGCAGCATTGAACTCGGCGGCGAAGAGACGTGGGAATATTCCTCGGATGAACTCGAAGGCTCGAAGGACATCTACACGGATTTCTTCAGCAAGACCCTGTCCGACACGAATCAGGTCATGACCATGAAGAGCGGCGATAAGGTCATCTATGTCGAGACGATCGACGGCACGAGCGAGTACAATTACGCGGAAACGAACGGCGCGAGCAGCTATGCGTTCGTCGCGGATGGCGTTTACTACTACGGTGTTGAGGATCCCGAGAACAATACCAAGTATTACTTCACCAGCAAGGACATGTATGACACCGGTTTCCGTACGTACAAGAGCTTTGTGAACCTGTTTGACGCCTTCACGGAGGAAGACGGCATTGTCTTTGACACCCGTGTCGAAGGCACCGCGAACGGCACCGGCGACGATCGCCAGAGCAATGCGACGCTGAAGATGACGCTCACCTACGAAGGCGAAACCATCACGGTCGAAGCGACGTCGGTGAACGAGCTTGTGACGAACATGACCATGACCAGCGGCGGCGTCGTCAACACCTTCACCTTCGAGTACGGCAATGCGTCCGTGACCGTTCCGGATCTGACCGACTGGACCAACCTGAGCGAGCAGAACTGAACCGCGTAATCCCAAAGGGACCAAAGGCGGCGCCGCAAAAGCGGGCAGACCGTTTGCGGCGAAATGATGAAATGAATACTTACAGGAAGAAAGGGCGCAGATGCGTCCTTTCTTTGTTTCATTGATGCGCTGCGCGGGATGCGTGATTGATGACGGGGATGGGAAATGAGATATTTGCACGGTAGGGACGACCATTGGTCGTCCGTTGTTGTGCCGTTACGCGGGCGGATGCGATCCGCCCCTACGGGTAACATTATACCTTCCCTTGTCAGGGAAGGTGGATCACGAAGCGAGACGGAAGGGTAGTCGCTTGAACCGCAAGCGTCATGACGGGACGCCGGGGTCGGCGTCCCCTACAATCCGTTTTTACATACATGCGCGGCGCAACCAAAAGGCTTCCCCCCCTTGGGTGGGGAAGCTGGCGCGTTAGCGACTGATGAGGGGACAGCACAAAACTTGACGGGCAGATGCGATCCGCCCCTACGGGGGGATTTGACATCGATCTTGCCTCCCTTTTTCTACGGTTTGACAACGCAGGGAAAATAATATGTTATGATTTTTGAACGCGGCAAAGGCTTTTTTGATGGGTCGGAGGTGTCTATAAGATAGATCCATGAAAGCCAGGAAGGGGATCCCATGTCAAATTCGATCATGGATTTTATAGAAGAGAATTATGAGGCTCTTCTGACATTCGCTGTTCGGATAACCGGAAATTGGGCGGATGGGGAAGACGTTCTGCAGACGGTGGCGGAGAAGATTTGCAGCAAGCAGGATACGCTCGAAGATCCTGTGAATCGCAAGTCCTATTTGATGACGTGTATTCGCAACTCGGCGCTGAATCTGTACCGCGCGAACGCCAAGCAGCGCACCGTCGTTTTGGATTATGAGATCGTCGACGACGTCGTTCCCGACGAAAATGCCGAACGCGCGTTTGAAATGCTGGAGTGGGTCGAAACGCTGAATCAGCATTTGCAGCGCTATGACGAGCCGTCGCGGAAGGCGTTTATCGCGTACTATATCGACCAGATCCCGCTGGACGAGGCTGCCGCCATGCTCGGGCTCACAAAGCGACAGACGATAAAGAAGTTTGGATATATGCGCAAGCATTTGAAGGAACATCATAAGCAGCTGTTCGTGCAGCTGAATATCTTGATGACGCTGTAAAAGAGGGAAATGGCAATGAAAATGACGAGACCGGAGTGGAATTATCTGAAGAGAATTGCACTGGATCATCCGTATTACGATACGCATAAGCTCCCGCTGACCGAACAGGAAGCGTCAGCGATCGTCAAAGCAAATATCAGCATGACCGGCAAGGAATTCGTCGATTCCGTCTACGCAAAGCTCGGCAAGACGCGTCCGGCAAAAGGGAAGAAGCGCCTTGCGTGGCTGCGCGATTTTGCGGAGCTGCTTTCCGTGCCGACGATTCGCAGGGTCGCGATCGCCGTGCTTGCGGTCGTATTGATAACCGTGTTCTTTACCGCGACGCCCGCCGGCAGAGCGATTGCAGAGAACGTGATACAGTATATTTCTTCTCTGCTCGATGACGGAAGATTGTTCGTTAATCGAAACGACAATGAAACGGTGATGAATCCGGCAAACCTGATGCCTCTCTCCGATAATTTCGAAGCACAGGAACAGGAAAACAGCGAGGTGTTTGTTAACACATTTGAAGACTTTATAACGATAATGGATAAGCACCCGACTGTATTGCCGTTTCCGTACATAGAGTTGTATTATTATTATGACGAATTCGTCGATTATCTGAGCTTGCGTGCAAAATATGTAACGCCGAAGGGGACGATTGATACATCTCAGATTTGGAATTCAGAGGATATGATATCTTCTACTGGAAACGGATTTACAATCTATGATGCGGATCCATCCATCTATTATTCCTTCGACAACGATGGAACGTTAAATATTTTGAAGATCTACGAGGATTCTGTTTTCGTAATTATTGCAAATGACAGCTATACCGTGGAAGAAATCCTGAGCCTTTTGATGGTCGAATAAAAACCGAACCCCTATTTCAGCCGTGCAATGCGCACGGCTTTTTCTATACGGAGCCGGGAAAAAACAGGATTTCTTCTTGTCGATTTTTGCAGGGTATGGTATGATAGGTGTCGGATTCCGAGGGGGCGACTGTTTTTCGGAACCGGAACAAATACAAAGGAGAAACCCTTCATGAGCGCAAAATGGGGAGACCGGCCCGGCGCACGGTATATCAAGGACGTGTCCGGACTGACGACGATCATGCTGCACCTGATGCCGAAGAGAACGGAGAGCGAGGTATACCTTGCCGACAAGATCGATGCGACGGAGCTGCTGCGGTTTATCGAAAAGAAGAACGCGGAACACGACAACTATAAAACGACGGTATTCCACTGCTTTGTCCTCGCGGTCGCGCGGATGATCAGGGAACGCCCGAAGATGAACCGCTATGTGCAGGGCAGACGCATTTATGAACGCGATTCGATCAGCCTGACGTTCATGGCGAAGCGGCGCTTTGCCGACGACGCGGAGGAGGCGTTCATGCAGGTCGTGCCGAAGGACACGGACACGATCGATGAGATCAGCCATCAGATCTACGGCGACGTGCGCGAGGCGCGCAAGTCCGAGCATTCCACGGGCGGCATCGACGCGACGGTCGACGCCTTTGCGAAGATCCCGCATCCGCTTTTGATGCTGGTGTTCAAGGTCCTGCGTTGGCTCGATTTCTGGGGCAGAATCCCGAAGTCTTTGAAGGACGGCGATTCAAACTACAGCACCGTGCTGCTGTCCAACCTCGGCAGCATCAAGGGACCGGCGGTCTATCATCATTTGAACAATTACGGAACGAACAGCATCATGATCACGGTCGGCACGCTGCACAAGGAGGAGATGGTCATGCCGGACGGGACCAAGGAGGTCCGCGACGTGCTGGATTTCGGAGCGACGATCGACGAGCGCATCGGCGACGGGTTCTACTTTGTGCGGAGCCTGCGCCTTGTGAAGTATATTTTTGCACATCCGGAGATTTTGGACAAGCCGTTCGGCGAGCCCAGCGGATTTGAATATTGAAAAAAAGGGGACACTATGATAACAGCAAAAACACCGTGGGCGGAGCATCTCGGATCGGTTCCGCTGCATCTGGATTACTTTGAAGGTTCGATGTTTGACAAGGTCTCGGCGATCGCCGAGCAGTATCCGGACAACGTCGCGTTCGACTTTATGGGACGCTCCACGACCTATCGGCAGATGGTACACGAGATCGAGCGCTGCGCAAAGGCGCTGAAAACGATCGGCGTCCGCGAAAACGACAAGGTCACCATCGCCATGCCGAACTGTCCGCAGGCGATCTATATGTTCTACGCAGTCAATCTGGTCGGCGCGATCGCGAACATGATCCACCCGCTTTCCGCGGAAAAGGAGATCGAGTTCTATCTGAACGAGTCCGAAAGCGTGACGGCGATCACGCTCGATCAGTTCTACGGCAAGTTCGAGTCGATCCGCGAGAACACGAAGGTCGTCAACATCATCATTGCGTCCGTCAAGGATGCGCTGTCTCAGCCGCTTCGCACGGGCTACATGCTGACCGCAGGACGCAAGATCAAAAAGATTCCGGAGGACGCGCCGGTCATTCGCTGGAACGAGTTTATGCGGCTTTCGGAGCATTGCTTCTATCGGTACAAGGTCGATCGCAAGTCGGACGATCCCGCCGTCATTCTGTATTCGGGCGGCACGACCGGCACGACCAAGGGCATTGTGCTGACGAACAAGAACTTCAATGCGCTCGGTCAGCAGGTGATCGCGGCGAACCCGATGTTCCGCGTCGGCGATAAGATGCTTGCGGCAATGCCGCTGTTCCACGGGTTCGGGCTCGGCGTGTGCATCCATACGATGCTGTCGCAGGGCGGACGCTGCATCCTCGTTCCGCGGTTCACGGCGAAGAGCTATGCAAAGGACATCGTAAAGTATCGCTGCAATTTCATCGCGGGCGTGCCGACGCTGTACGAGGCGCTGCTGCGGCTGCCGAGCATGGATGGTGCGGATCTGAGCTGCCTGAAAGGCGTGTTCTCCGGCGGCGACAGCCTGTCGATCGAGCTCAAAAAGAAGTTCGATACGTTCCTCTATGACCACAAGGCGGTCATTCAGGTGCGCGAGGGGTACGGCACGACGGAGACCGTCACGGCATGCTGCCTGACGCCGCCGCACATGTTCAAGGAAGGCTCCATCGGACTGCCGTTCCCGGATACGTATATCAAGATCGTCGAGCCCGGCACGGACCGGGAGCTGCCCTACGGCGACGAGGGCGAGATCCTGCTTGCGGGACCGACCGTCATGAAGGAGTATATGAAGCATCCGGACGAAACCGCCGAGACGCTTCGCACGCACGACGACGGGCTTCAGTGGGTCTATACCGGCGACCTCGGCACAATGGACGAGGAGGGCTTCGTCTACTTCAAGGGACGCGCAAAGCGCATGATCATCTCGTCCGGCTATAACGTCTATCCGGGACAGATCGAAAACATTCTCGACGCGAACGAAAAGGTGCAGATGAGCTGCGTCATCGGCGTTCCCGACCCGTACAAGATGCAGAAGGTCAAGGCGTTCGTGAAGCTCGCCGCAGGCGTTCCCGCCAACGACGAGACGAAGGCGGAGCTGCTCGAATACTGCAGACAGCACATCGCAAAGTACGCCATGCCTTATGACGTCGAGTTCAAGGAGGACATGCCGAAAACGCTCGTCGGCAAGGTCGCCTATCGCGTACTGGAAGAGGAAGAACTGGAGAAGATCAAAGAGGCGTCTTAACAATTCGGGGGACGGTATTTTCGACGCTGCGTTTTCAAACGTGTCGAAAGCGCCGTCCCCGTGCATAAACGGAGAAACCAACATGATCAAGGTTGCATTCTATGATACAAAGGAATATGACAAGCCGTCGTTTGAGCGGTACGGCGCGGAGCATGAGATGCAGTTCCGGTTTCTGGAGACGAAGCTCAACGAGGATACCGTGGAGCTTGCGAAGGGCTGTGACGCGGTCTGCGTGTTCGTCAACGATACGGTGAACGCCGCGGTCATCGAAAAGCTGTACGAATACGGCGTCAAGCTGATCGCCCTGCGCTCGGCGGGCTACAACAACGTCGACGTGCAGGCGGCGTTCGGCAAGGCCCATGTGGTGCATGTGCCGGCATACTCGCCCTATGCCGTTGCCGAGCACGCGATCGCGCTGCTGCTGACCTCGGTGCGCCGCATCCACAAGGCGTACAACCGCACCCGCGAATTCAATTTCTCGCTGAACGGGCTGACAGGGTTCGACTTCCACGGTAAGACGGTGGGCGTCATCGGCACCGGCAAGATCGGACGGATCTTCATCGACATCTGCCGCGGCTTCGGCATGCATGTGATCGCTTACGACCGCTTCCCGGCAAGCGACAGCGGCATCGAGTATGTGACCTTGGACGAGCTGCTTTCGCGCAGCGACATCATCTCCCTGCACTGCCCGCTGACCGACGAAACGCGGCATATGATCGACGCGTCTGCGATCGAAAGGATGAAGAAGGGCGTCGTGATCGTGAACACCTCGCGCGGCGGGCTGATCGACGCGGAAGCGCTGCTTGAAGGCATCAAGGCGCGCAAGGTCGGCGCCGCCTGTCTCGACGTCTACGAGGAGGAGGCGGACATCTTCTTCGAGGATCGCTCCGGGCATATCTTAAACGACGATCTTTTATCGCGTCTGATCTCGATGCCGAACGTGATCGTCACGTCGCATCAGGCGTTTTTGACCGCGGAGGCGCTGAACAACATCGCCGAAACGACCGTGAACAACATCCGCTCTTATTTCGATAACGACGGCGTCTGCGACAACGAGCTCTGCTACCGCTGCGGCAACATCGAACGCTGCAAAAAAGAGCGCAAGGAAAGATGCTTTTGATTAAATTGGATAGAAATCCAATACAATATATATAATCCGTGCATGCGTATTGCATGGACACTGTAAGGTTTTTGGGGAAAACGCAAAACTCGACAAAAAATTTACAATTTTACAATGGACTTTTTGTGAACTCGCGGCGTTTTTATAGTAGGTTCATGAAAGATACAGAAAGGGATCTCACATGGCAGGCTCAATCATGAACTTCATCGAGGAGAACTATCAAAGTCTCCTTTTGTTTGCGGTTCGCATGACGGGAAACTGGGAAGACGGCGAGGACGCTTTGCAGGAGGTTGCGGCAAAGATCTGTACGATGCAGGACGAGCTCGAGGACATTGAACATTGCAAGTCCTATCTGATGGTTTGCATCCGTAATGCGATGATCAACCAACAGCGTGTGAAAGCGAGGCAAAGAGTGGCTGACGAGAGCTATGAAAAATTGAAGGACACCTTTTCCGATCCGGCGATCAAGCAGGAGTATGAGCTTGTCGAGTGGATCGAGTCGTTGGACCACCATCTCGCGTATTATGACGAGGCGTCGAGAAAAGCGTTTATCGCATACTATGTGGATCAGATTCCTCTGGAGGAGGCAGCCGCTTCGCTGGGACTTACGAAACGGGAGACCACGAAGAAGTTCGAGAGCATGCGCAACTATTTAAAGAATCACCATAAGCATCTGTTTGTGCAGCTGAGCGTATTGTTATCGATGTAAGAAAGGAACATTGACGATGAAAATGACAAGATTGGAATGGCGATACCTGCAAAGGATAGCGCTGGATCATCCGTACTTTGATACGCACAAGCTCCCTTTGACCGAAAGGGAAGCGAAGGCGATCGTCGAGGCAAATATCAGGATGACCGGCAAGGAATTCGTCGATTCCATCTACGCTAAGCTCGGCATGACCCGCCCGCAGGAGGAGAAGAAGCGCTTTGCTCGGCTGCGCGGCATCGGTGAGCAGCTCACTGTCCCGCCGATCCGCAAGATCGCCATCACGGTCCTGGTTGTCCTCTTGATGACCGTATTCTTTGCCGCGGCACCTGTCGGCAGAGCGATCGCAGAGAGCGTGATACAGTACGTTGTTTCCCTCTTCGACGGAGGGAACTTGCGGATTGAACGGAAGGATAACGAACTTTTTGAGTATCATTCCACTTCTGAAACCGGTCAAAATGATGCCATTGATCCCGATATGGAAACGGTAAGGACTGGCTATGTGAACAATTTTGACGCGTTTACAGAGCTCACCGGCAAAACGCCGATTATTTTGTCGCTGCCTTATGAGAAACTGTTTTATGAAATTGACGACCTGAATGGAGCAACATTTCTAACTGTAGAGTACGAAACAGCGAGCGGAAGGATTGTTACATACCAGATTTGGAATACAGATGTGACGGTAATCTCCAACTCAACGGGGTATGAAGTATATAATGCAAATAGACATATTTACAGTTCGATAGACGATGACGGTACGTATAGCGTTGTGAGGGTTTTGGATGATTCAATCTTCTCTGTCTATTCGTTTGCGGATTATTCAATAAAAGAACTTGTAAAAATGGTAGAGGATTATTAAAAGAATGGCTGCTCTGAATTTCATTTCCGGTTATGTTTCTTTCAGAGCAGCCTCTGTTCCTTTTTTAATTAGATGGTATACGACTTCTCTGAAGATGTTGTCGAACCGCTCACTGTATAGTTCAGCCTTAGATGATATGTGCCGGAGGAAAGTGTAACTTTTTTACTTAAATTGATTGTTGTATTAGAGGATGTTGTGCTGATTGAAGTAATGTAGTTATAAGATGCATCATACAATGAAAGGGTTGCGGTTACGGAATAGCCGGAAGGATTATTGATTTTTGCCCACATCTTATATGTTGATCCGGAAACATGCGTTAATCCATACGAAGCAGTGATACTGGCTCTCTCTATTGCTCCTCCCGTCTCATCATCTGCAAACGTCGGCAAGATGACCATCATGCACATCAGCAGTGCAAGTGCGATACATAGGACTTTTCTTTTCATATTGACCTCCAAAAAATGTATTTGGGTTGCCCCAAATATATAAAGACGCCGCAAATCCCATAAAAGTCCATTCATGTGAAAAAATTTTTTAAAAAATGATCAGCTATGTATTAATGCGCCTGATCTATAAGATTGGGGGCTTGCATCGCATGGCAAACCTTGAGGAGCAAAATAATATATTATTTTCACAATGGACTTTTTCAGGCTGCCGCACGTTTATATATATAACATGGAGGAATGTGCATGAAAAAGACGCAGATAACGAAAGCGATCAGTATTGTCCTTTCACTGATTACGGTTTTTGTCAGCTATATAGCCATGCCGGCAAAAGCAATAGCGGATGACTCTGCACGTTCCGTACTTGCAGAGAAAATCGAATCTTACACGGACGCAAACGACTTTTCACAGGATAATTCGCTTGTATACAGCCCGTTGAAGGGGGAGATCGCGGAAGAACGCGACGAAAGCAAGAAGGTGTTTCGCAGAGTGGACGGCGCTCTGGAGGCAGTAGTTTACACGGACCCTGTCCATTTTTTGAAGGACGGGGCATGGGAAACGATCGACAACACGCTGGAGCTTGTGACGTTGGAAGACGGTACACAAGCGTACCGGAATAAAGCGAATGATTTTGTTGTCTCATTTTCCCCTAACTTTAATGCGGACAATCTGATCACAGTCGAATCCAAAGGACACATTCTTTCGTGGAGATTTGCGGAGGAAGTGTCTTTTTTGAACGGGAATCCCGAGGAACCGGACGTCGCGGAAGAGCCGGAGACGGATGCTGCACAGGAAGAACCGGCGGCGGAGCATACCTACCTGACACTGCCGATCACGGATGCAAAAGCAGAGATCGCAGTCCGTGAACAAAAAGAGCCGGAAACGGATGAAGAACGGGATATGCTGTTGCGGTTCCCGGATGAATTGACAAGCGAGATCGCATATAAGGACGAACAAACGGGGCTGAACGTGCATTATGTGCTGTCCGGCAAACGTCTGTCCGAGCAGATCATACTGGAGCAAGTGCCGGAGGAGGCGACGGCTTATACAACGCTGCTCAATACAAATGGATTGAAGGCGGAGGATCGAGACGGGCGGATCGTCTTTACAGAGGAAGGCGGCGTTTCGATCTTTGAACTCACTGTACCGGTCATGTATGACGCGGCAGGAGAGGGCAGCTCTGAGATCGAGGTATGTCTGATCGAGACAGAAGACGGGTATGCGCTTACGTTAATTCCGGATATGAAATGGCTGACGGATGAATCCCGCGTCTACCCGGTTACGGTTGATCCGGATATCAAAGTAACGTACAGCATAAATGAATCGGAGATCGTAGATACATACGTGGACAGCAGTTATCCGGATGTGAACTACGGCAGCATGGGCTATACATGGATCAGCAACGCGGGCGGCGATCGGCAGATCTATTCGCTTGTGAAGACGAATCAGCTTCCGACGTTAAAGAGCGGCGATATCATCTTAGAGGCAGGGATCCATTACGCAAGATATGCGAATTCCTCGGAGGATCCGATCTATATCAGCGGATATGCATTGGAAGGGGATTGGGCGGATGATACCGTAACCTACAACAATTTGCCGGCATTCGGAACGGATCCCATAACCTATTCCGTCACGACGGAAATGAACCGATATTCCGAGCTGGATATTACCGGAACGGTCAAGGGATGGTATGAAGACCCGGACACGAATCACGGAATTCTACTGAAGGGCAGCGGGTATGCGCGATTCATATCGGCGAACGCAAGCACGACGCTTCCGCCGTTTTTCTCGTTGATCTATCGGAACTCCACGGGGCTTGAAAGCAACTGGACGTATTACAGCCAAAGTGCGGGCAGAGCGGGCACGGGCTCGGTGAACCTCGCGTCCGGAAACCTTACATGGACGCTTTCGGACGGCGGCATTACCAACGGCGCGCTGCCGATCTCGCTTTCGCACGTGTACAACGTCAACGACATCGGGAGCAACCTCGGCTACGGCCGCGGCTGGCGCTTGAACTATACACAGACGTTAAAGCGTCTTACGGTTGCAAACGGAGAGGAAACCGCGCTGTACTACGAGTATACGGACGGCGACGGAACACGGCATTATTATAAATATCAGGACGGCGAATACGTCAATGAACTGGACAAAAACAGCAAGCTGAGCTTCAACACCGGCGGCACCGAAGCGACGATCACGGACAAGGGCGACAACAAGCTTTTCTTCCAGATCTTTACCACCGGCTCCGGCAGCTCCCTTGAAAAGAACGGACGGTTGACGGCTGTTGAGGATGCGCACGGCAATCGAACGGAGATCGCGTACTGCAGCAACGCATGGTCCTTGCGGATCGCATCGATCACGGAGCATCTGAACGGGCTCTCGAGCGGGCAGGCGATTACCCTCCATTACGATCAGCAAACAAACCTTCTGGACAGCATTTCCATGCCGAACGGCTTGAACCTTGAAATAATCAAATACTCGTCGAACGACGACCTTGCAAGCATCAAATACACAGACGGCAATTCTGTGACATTCAACTATTCGGAGCATCGGCTTGCGAAAGCAACGAACATCGACGGGTACAATCTCCGGTACATTTACAATGCGCGAAACGGCGTACGCAAGGTTACGGAGTATGCGGGAGATACGGAAGGCGACTACCTGCTGTTCGGGTATGGGCGAAACAAAGCCGTCGTGACGGACAGTCAGAGCCGCAAAACGATTTATATGACGGACAGTCTCGGACAGCCGATTTCTGTGACGGATTCGGAAGGCAGAGCAATGTTCGCGGCGTACAACAGCGGAGAGCAGACAATGACGCAGCTCTCCGCGGTTTCCAAGCTGCAGTATTCGGTGATCAATCTGCTGACGAATCACGGCTTTGAACAATCGACCTCGAGCCTGCCCGGATGGACGGCGAGCAATTCGGATGCGATCGCGGTTGACGGGACAAGGCGCAGGGACGGTTACCACAGCGTGAAGTTCCTGAACGCATCGACGGAGCTGACGCTTTCGCAGACCGTTTCGGCCGAATCGGGAAAGACCTATACGCTCTCGGCGTACTTTAAGGGCGCGGGCAGCGGACAGGTGAAGGCGTCAACCGGCACAAATACCTTTGCCGGTGATCCGATCACGGTCAATGACGACGATTGGACGCGCGCAACGGTCACGTTCACGGCAACGGCGAGCACGGCGGTTGTGCAGCTTGTCGTTCCGGCGAACAACGGCGTGATCCGTGCGGACTCCGTGCAGCTTGAGCAGGCGGCGACGCCGAATCGGTACAACATGCTGGTAAACAGCGACTTCCACAGCGGCGTTACGGGATGGGATCGGAACTATTCGGCTTATAACGGTACAACCTCGCTGACAAACGCATACAAACGGAATCATCCGGACGCACTCGGGAACACGGTATTCCGGATCAACAGCGACGCGCATCCGTCTCTCGACATGACGGAAACCGTGTCGCAAACGATCCCTGTCGTTGGAACTGCGGGCGATACGTATTCCTTCGGC
>CALGGM010000193.1 GCA_937915925.1 uncultured Clostridia bacterium
TTCTATACTTATATTCCATGCAAAGAGGCTGCCTCACTAATGAGACAGCCCCTTGTTTTGTTTGGAAATAGAGATCAGAGGATCGAGGAACCGCCGGTGACGATCCACGCGGCGAGTGACGCGACGAGCAGCGCGCCAGTATAGACGCTGCCGGTGCGGCGGTAGAAGTAGGTGCACAGCACGCTGAACACGATGACCTGCGGCACGAACAGGATCAGCAGCGACATGAATGGTCCGCCAAAGGTGGAGCCGAACAGCAGATCCGCGCCCGGTCCGATGCCGAGGAAGAAGGGGATGTACTCGATCAGAACGATCAGCAGCACGCCGCCGACCATCAGCAGCGCGTTTCTCCACCACGTTCCCATAAAGCCCTTGAAGCCCTTTTGGTACGTGGCTTCGGTGCGCATGGACGCCATGATCTTGGAGTTATTCAGCAGGAAGAACAGAGCGAACACGGGGATATAGACGAAGAACTGACCGAAGCGCGTGAGCGTAAAGGTCTTGAAGAACGGCCAGATGAACCGCAGATCGAGCATGAACAGGCGTTCCGCCGCGAACACGACGAGGTACATCATGCAAAGCATGCACAGCACGAGCACGCAGGCGCGGAACAGCAGTCCAAACGAGATGCGCTTCGGCGCGGCTTCGGAGCCGAGCCCCATGCCGTAATAGCCGTCGAAGCCGTCCTTCTTCTTTGCGGAGCGCCAGCCGATGACCGAGGTCACGATCATGACGAGGATCAAGAGAAGATACCAGCCGATGAACCCGTTGCCGACCGTCATGCGGAAGATCCCTTCCGGCAGCGGCAGCAGCGCGTGCCCAAGCTGCGTCATGAACGGATAGGTCGCGCCCGCAATGAGGATCGTGATGAGCGCGCCGCGCCACCACTTGCCCTTCGTTTTGACGTTTTCCTTCGGGGGAAGCGGCTGCATGAGCTTTCCGAAAAACGGGATCATGATCAGCAGTTCAAACAGCGGAATCAGCGCGGAGATCGTGCAGAGCATCGCAAGAAGCACCAGCCATTCCTTGCCCGCAAAGATCTGATCGGACGCTGCGGGGGCGACAAGCGCGCTGCCGCCGAACGCGTCGTTGAACCATTCGATCGCAACCTTTAGCCCGTGCGCGTTGTGCGTGGTGAGACGGTGGTTCGTATACAGCAGCTCCATGCGACGCGCAGAGCCGTCCGCAAAGCTTCCGAACGTCGTGTCCCACGCGGCTTCGTCCGCGGTCGTGCCGAGAAACTCGGTGCGCAGATCGGAGCGAAGCAGGTTTTCGCCGACTGTGTGCTTATAATCGCGGAAGTAGCTGAACTCGTCCCACTTCGCTTGCAGCAGCAGGACGTTGTTGAAATGAATGTTCGCGGAATCGTACGCGGTATCGCGGAACAGCTCGCCGCACTGCAGCACGGTCGCCTTCGGCTCGATGTCGGTGCCGGAGTATGCCGCCGCGACGCTCCAGCCTGCCCATGTACCCATCGAATGTCCGCTGATGCCGAGACGCGCCGTGTCGACGTTTTCAAGCTCGGACAGGAACTTGTACGCCGCAATGCCGCCGCAGGAGCTGTCGGTGATGGCATTGCCCGCGTCGTCGGTGGTGTAGTGCTCGTCAAAGAACGAGAGGTTCGAGAAGTTCATGAGGATGCGGTAGCGCACCGAGCCGCCGGTCTTGCGGAAGGTGTTGTCCTCCACACTGTCCTCGCCGAAATTGACCTTGACGCTGTGATTCACGTAGCCACGATTTTTGAGCCCCGGCACGGAAACGCCGTGTCCGTATTCGTCGATCGACAGCACGATCGCGCCGCGCCGCGCAAGCTCGATGGCGTACGCCGCGTTGGTCTCGTGATCGTTCTGATACCCGTGCAGCAGCAGAATGCCCGGCGCCTTTTCGCCGCTCTTCAGACCCGCAGGCGTGTACAGCTTATAAAACAGCGGACCGACGTCGCTCTCCAGATATCCCTGCGTGATCTCGATCGCGCCGTCCGCATGCTGAATGCGGTTCGCGAAGAACAGCGCGCAGAACGCGACGACCAGCAGCGCCGCAAGGAGCGCGGTCCATTTGCCCCATTTCTTTTTCATACGAAAACCCCCTGAATCAGATTTCATATATAGTATACATGTTTTATACGCATTGCGCAATGCTGAATTCGTTCTTGACAACAAATAGGGAAGTTTTTATAATATTCCACAAGTGGAATATAAACAAGGAGGGCATATGCTGAAACACGGGATCCTCGGGCTGCTGAGCTACGGCAGGATGACGGGGTATGACATCATGCACATCTTCAGGGATTCGCTCTGCTATTTCTGGAACGCGCAGACCAGTCAGGTCTATCGCGAGCTGAAAACGCTGAAAGCGAACGGATGGGCGACGGACGAGACGGTCGCACAGTCGGGAAAGCCGGACAAGAAGCTGTTTTCCATCACGGAGAGCGGGAGAGCGGAGCTGAATCGCTGGCTGACGGAGGACAGCACCGAGCTTGTCACGCGGTTTCCGCTGCTGATGAAGACCTTCTTTCGCGGCGAACGTTCCGTTTCGGAGAACATTGCGTACTTCGACGGGCTGCGGGAAAACTGCCTGCGCTTTGCGGAAAAGCTGCAGACGACGCCGCCGGACGTCGAGGGATATGCCGCTGCGGTGGACGATCCGAATAAAGCGGTCTACTGGCAGATGACGCTGGACTTCGGAATGCTGTATACGGAGATGCTTCTGAAATGGTCGGAAGCATGCAAACAACGGTTGGAGGGGATCGCAAATGAACATTCTGCTGATTAACGGAAGCCCGAGAGGCGAACGGAGCAATACGCTGAAGCTTGCCCGCGCATTTTTGGCGGGCGTGGAGAACAAGACGGACGTGAAGCTTGAAGAAATCCAACTGAGCACGGCGGAGATCCGCCCGTGCCTCGGCTGCTTTGCCTGCTGGAACAAAACGCCCGGCGCCTGCGTGATCCGCGACGACATGCGGGACGTGATCGAAAAGATCCTGTGGGCGGATCTTACGGTATGGTCGTTTGGACTTTACTACTTTTCCGTGCCGGGCAGGCTCAAAAATCTGATCGACCGCATGCTGCCGATGAACCTGCCGTTCATGACGGCGGACAGCGAGACGGGCGGGCATCCGTCCCGGTACGATATGTCCGGCAAGCGGAACGTCGTGATCTCCACCTGCGGCTTCCACACGGCGAAGGGAAACTACGGCGCGGTGCGGGAGATGTTCGACCATGTGTTCGGCAAGGGCGGGTATGAGCTGCTTTGCTGCGGACAGGGCGAGCTGTTTTCGGTCCCCGCGCTTTCGGCGCGGACCGACGCGTACCTTTCGGAGATGACCGCCGCGGGCAGCGAGTATGCCGCGGGCGGGATCACGGAAAAAACGCGCGCCGCGTTGGAGACGCCGCTGTACCCGAAGGAGCAGTTCGAGGCGATGGCGGACGCGAGCTGGGGCGTCGAGCGGGAGACGGGGGAGAAGACGCACAACGATCTGATCTTTACGAAGCAGATGGCGGCGCTGTACCGCAAGGAGGCGTACCCCGGCAAGGATCTCGTGCTCGAAATGGAGTATACCGATCTCGGACGGCGCTATCAGATCGTGCTGAAAAAGGACGGCAGCGAGGTGCTGACGGACGGATTTTTGCCCTGTACCACGCGGATCGAAACGCCGTTTACGGTCTGGAAGGACATTGCGGAGGGGAAAATCACCGGCACCGAGGCGATGATGCAGAAGCTGTATCGCGTGGACGGATCATTCGATCTGATGCTGCATTGGGACGACTATTTCGGCGCGGGCACGGAACGGAAGGCGGAGCAGCCGCAAAAGACGGACGGGCAGAAAAGCAGTATGCTGTGCATGCTGATCCCGTGGATCGCGTTCTGGGTCGGCGCGCCGATCCACGCACTGTACGGAAGCCTCGCCGCGATCGCCGTTTCGGCGCTCGTTCCGCTGCTGTTTTTCAGAACCCGCAAAACCGTGTACGACGCAATCTCCTCTGCGGCGGTGACGGCGCTTGCGATCCTGCTGATCGTGCTTCAAAATGCTGAAATCCTCGTGCCGCTGTCGTATCTGGCGTTCGGGCTGATGTGGCTCGTTTCGTGCCTATTGAAGATCCCGCTCACCGCGCACTATTCGATGAACGATTACAACGGCGAGCGTGCGCTCAAAAACCCGCTGTTCATGAGGACGAATCGGATCCTCACGGCGGCATGGGGCGTTCTCTACGTGCTCACGTCCGTGTGGACCTTCTTCCTGATGCAAAGCCGCTTTTCCGTGTATACGGCGATCGTGAACAACATCCTCCCGATCCTGATGGGCGTGTTTACTGCATGGTTCCAGAAATGGTACCCCGCCCGGTACGCAAGAAAAAGCTGACAACGGCCTCGGAAAAGAAACGGCAATTCCGTAAAATCAAGGCTTGCGGCGCGTGCGCATCGGGAGTATAATATCCAAAATATGTTTTACGGAAAGGACAGATTATGGCAACGTTCATCACCGATCCCTCTCGCACCTTCAACGAATATCTGCTGATCCCGGGCTATTCTTCCGCACAGTGCATTCCGCAGAACGTCAGCTTGCGTACGCCGATGGTCAAGTTTCGCCGCGGCGAGCAGCCGATGCTCAGCCTGAACATTCCGCTGGTCTCCGCGATCATGCAGGCGGTGTCCGACGACCGTCTCGCCGTCGCGCTCGCCACGCAGGGCGGTCTGAGCTTCATTTACGGCTCGCAGTCCGCGGAGGACGAGGCGGCGATGGTCAAGCGTGCCAAGGACTACAAGGCGGGCTTTGTGAGAAGCGATTCGAACCTTCGCCCGGACATGACACTTGCGGACGTGATCGCGCTTCGGGAGCAGACCGGTCATTCCACGATGGCGGTCACCGACGACGGCACGGCGGAAGGGAAGCTTGTCGGCATGGTCACAAGCCGCGATTACCGCGTTTCCCGCATGGCGCCGGACACGCGCGTGGATTCGTTCATGACCCCGCGGGAGAAGCTGATCTGCGCGCCGGAGGGGACGAGCCTGAAGGAAGCGAACGACCTTATCTGGGATCACAAGCTCAATACGCTGCCGATCATCAACGAGCAGGGACAGCTTTGCTACTTCGTGTTCCGCAAGGACTACGATTCGCACAAGCAGAACCAGGACGAGCTTTTGGACACCCACAAGCGCTTCATGGTCGGCGCGGGCATCAACACGCGCGACTATGAGACCCGCGTTCCGGCGCTGATCGAGGCGGGCGCGGACGTGCTGTGCATCGACTCCTCCGAGGGCTTTTCCGAATGGCAGGCAAGGACGCTTGCATGGATCCGTTCGCGCTACGGCGATACGGTCAAGGTCGGCGCGGGCAACGTGGTCGACGCGGAGGGCTTCCGCTTCCTCGCGGATTCCGGCGCGGACTTCGTGAAGGTGGGCATCGGCGGCGGATCGATCTGCATCACGCGTGAGACCAAGGGCATCGGCAGAGGGCAGGCGACTGCGCTGATCGAGGTGTGCAAGGCGCGCGACGAATATTTTGAACAGACGGGCGTGTACGTGCCGGTCTGCTCCGACGGCGGCATCGTGTACGATCATCACATCACGCTGGCGCTTGCGATGGGCGCGGACTTCATCATGCTCGGCAGGTACTTCGCGCGGTTCGACGAAAGCCCGTCGCACAAGGTCAATATCAACGGTACGTACTATAAGGAATACTGGGGCGAGGGCTCCGCACGTGCGCGCAACTGGCAGCGGTACGACCTCGGCGGCGACAAGAAGCTGTCGTTTGAAGAGGGCGTCGATTCCTACGTGCCGTACGCGGGTTCCCTGCGCGACAACGTGGCGCTGACGCTCAGCAAGGTCAAGTCCACCATGTGCAACTGCGGCGCGTTGTCGATCGCGGAGTTTCAAAAAAAGGCGAAGCTCACACTGGTCTCTGCAACGAGCATCGTCGAGGGCGGCGCGCACGACGTCATCCGAAAGGACGCATCGGCGCATTTCCCGTCGTAACCATATCTTTCTCATCAAATCTCATCCAAGACTGCCGCATGTCGGCAGCCTTTTTTCTTGCTCACGGATCGGCAGAGAACAATTCCGGTTTGGGGGAATGAACGGACCGCTTTTGCGGCAGAATAGCGTTCATAAAGATCGGAGGTATCTATGAGATCTGTTTGGACC
The DNA here is from genome assembly GCA_937915925.1 of uncultured Clostridia bacterium. Lineage (GTDB taxonomy): Bacteria > Bacillota > Clostridia > Christensenellales > CAG-138 > UBA3792. The sequence continues at coordinate 6,142 of CALGGM010000193.1, forward strand.
GATACGGTCGGGATGCCGGCATTTTCGGAGCTTTCCGGGGATCTTCGCGTCGACGTGCTGATCGTCGGCGGCGGGATGGCAGGCGTGCTGACGGCGTTCCGTCTTCGGCAGGCGGGCATCGATTATGCGCTTTGCGAGGAGGAGACGGTCGGCAGCGGCACGACGCGGAACACGACCGCCAAGATCACCAGTCAGCATGGGCTGATCTACGATTCGCTGCTTCGGCGGTTCGGCGCGAAAAAGGCAGGGATGTACTATCGCGCGAACGAGGAGGCGATCGAAGCCTATCAAACGCTTTGCAAATCGATCGACTGCGCGTTCGAGCGCGCGGATCATTCCGTCTACACGGTCGGAAACGAAGCGAAGCTCGATCGGGAGATGAAGGCGCTGCGGCGGCTTGAGATCCCCTTCCGGCGCGTGGACGCGCCGTTTTTGCCGTTCGACGTCGACGGCGCGATCCTGTTTCCCGATCAGGCGCAGTTTCATCCGCTGCGCTTCCTTGCGGGGATCTCGGAAGGGCTTCGTATCTATGAGCACACGCGCGTGCGCGAGCTGAAACGGACGAAGGACGGGATCGTCGCGGTGACAAGCGGCGGCACGGTCACGGCTAACCGTGTGATCGTCGCCACGCATTTTCCGATCCTGAACAAGCACGGCGCGTATTTTCTCAAGCAGTATCAGCATCGGTCCTACGTGCTCGCGCTTAAGAACGCGCCCGCGCTCGACGGGATGTATCTTGATGACGACGCGGACGGGCTTTCGTTCCGCAATTACGGCGAATATCTTTTGATCGGCGGCGGGAGCCATCGGACCGGAAAGAGCGGCGGCGGATTTCGGGAGCTTTACGAGGTCGCCGATCTGTACTTTCACCGCGCGTCCGTCGCGTACGCGTGGGCGGCGCAGGACTGCATGACGCTCGACGCCGTACCGTACATCGGGCGGTACGCTGCAGGCACGGACGGGCTGTACGTCGCGACGGGCTTCAACAAGTGGGGCATGACCGGCTCGATGGTCGCCGCAAGGCTTCTTTGCGACCTCATGACGGGAACGGAGAATCCGTACGCCGAGCTGTTCTCTCCGTCGCGCTCCGTTCTGCGTCCGGCGCTCTTTGAAAACGCCGCCGAAGCGCTCCTCGGCTGGATCACGCCGACCGCGCCGCGCTGTCCGCACCTCGGGTGCGCGCTGCATTGGAACGCGGAGGAACGCAGCTGGGACTGCCCGTGCCACGGCTCGCGTTTTTCGGAGGACGGAACGCTTTTGAACGATCCCGCGACGGGCGATCTCAAGGCGGTGCAAAAATGAGCAACCGTCTGATCGGGGAAACGAGCCCGTATCTTTTGCAGCACGCCGACGATCCGGTCGATTGGTACCCGTGGGGCGAGGAAGCCTTCGAAAAGGCGCGCGCCGAGGACAAGCCGGTCTTTCTCAGCATCGGCTATTCCGCCTGCCACTGGTGTCACGTGATGGCGCGGGAGAGCTTTCGGGATGAGACAATCGCCGCGCTGCTGAACGCCGACTTCGTTTCAGTCAAGGTCGACCGCGAGGAGCGCCCGGACGTCGACAACCTGTACATGACGGCGTGTCAGGCGATGACGGGAAGCGGCGGCTGGCCGCTGTCGCTGTTCTTAACGCCCGATAAAAAGCCGTTTTTCGCCGGAACGTATCTCCCGAAAACCGCGCGGTACGGCATGCCGGGCTTTTGCGAGCTTCTTTCGGCAATCACGGCGGCGTGGACAAACGAGCGCGAGCGCCTGCTTCGGTCCGCGGACATGCTTTTGAAAGCGCTCGCCACGACGGATGCAAAAGCGCCCGCGCCGAACGGGGACCTTCTTTCGCGTGCGCGCGCCGCGTTCTCGAACCGCTTTGACGCGGCGTACGGCGGGTTCGGACCCGCGCCGAAGTTTCCCGCGCCGCAGAATCTTCTGTTTCTGTTGCAGCAGTACGAAAAGCACGGGGACGCGCAGGCGCTGCATATGGCGGCGTTCACGCTCGAACGCATGGCGGCGGGCGGTATCTTCGATCAGATCGGCGGCGGATTCTGCCGCTATTCGACCGATCGGCGGTTTTTGGTCCCGCATTTTGAAAAGATGCTCTACGACAACGCGCTGCTGATCCTTGCGTACAGCAAGGCGTACGAGCTGACGGGAACCCGGTCGTTTCTCGACACGGCGGAGCAGACCGCGGCGTACCTTCTGCGCGAGATGCGCTCGGACGACGGCGGGTTCTACTGCGCGCAGGACGCGGACAGCGAAGGGGAGGAGGGACGGTACTATCTGTTCACACCGCAGGAGGTCGAGACCGTTCTCGGCAAAGAGGCGGGCGCGGCGTTCAACGCCTTTTATGAGATTACCGATGCGGGAAATTTTGAGGGAAAGAATATTCCGAACCGCCTGCGCCGTGCGGAAACAGGCGAGCGGTTTAGGGCGGAGAGGCAGAAGCTGCTTGCCTACCGCAGGGAACGCATGTCTCTGAAAACGGATAAGAAGCAGCTGACCTGTTGGAACGCGCTTGCGATCGCGGGACTGTGCGCGCTGTACCGCGTTTCGGGAAAGGAAGCGTATCTTCGTGCCGCGGCGGAGACGTACGGGTTTCTTCGAAAAAAGCTCATGCGCGGAGAGATGCTGTTTGCAAGCGTCAAGGATGGGAAAACCGGCAGCCGCGCGTTTTTGGACGATCACGCGGGACTGGCACTTGCCGCGCTGTCGCTGTATGACGCGACGCTCGATCTGGAGTATCTGAAAACGGCGGCGTTTCGCGCGAAGACCGCGATCGATCTGTTTTTCGATCACGGCGAGGGCGGATTTTTCTTTTCGGGCAGGGAGAACGAGGCGCTGCCGATCCGTACCAAGGAGGTTTATGACGGCGCGCTGCCGTGCGGCAACTCCGTCATGACGTATGTGCTGGCAAGGCTGTCCGTGCTTGCGCCGGATCGGGCGCGCGAAGAGGTGTTCAGAAAGGAGATCGGGTTTATGAAGCGGCACGCCGCGGCGACGCTGATGGGCGCGGGCATGTTTCTGCTTGCGCTGTCCGATGCGGAAGAGCCGCCCATGAAGGTCGTTGCCGTCGAAGCGGGCGAGGATGCGGGAATGCTGCCGCTCGCCGTTCCACTCGGCGCGAACGTGCGAATGCTCGACCGGGAGACGGACGAATATCCCTTGAAAAACGGCGCAAAAACATATTACGTCTGCCGCAGCTTTACCTGCCTGCCGCCGGAAAACGCATGGAAAAAGGAATGGTCCAAAAAGCCCGAAGCTACGCGTTGATCACGGATTCGATCGCGCGCTTGAAGTTCTGCTTGATGGTGTCATACCCTTCGCCGGGCTTGCATTCGTACAGCTTCTTTTCGCCGTGGAAAATGCTGGGAACGTTGTAGTAATCGTACCGGTTTGCAAGATCGGCAAAGCGGCGCTCCTCGACCCAATCGATCACGACCGCCTGAAATCCCGGCAGCTCCGTTCTCAGCTCTTCGACCGCCTTCTCGGCATTTCTGCAGTATGGGCAGCCCTCCAGATAGAATACCGTAAGCTTTTCCATAGCCTGACCTCCTATATATTTCTGCCGTACAGTATATCATAGATCATTGAGGAAGAAAAGCAAAAAGGCCTGCGGGAGCAAGCCTTTTTTGCATACGTCTTTTCCGCAGCAGCAGGAGGGCGCCGACGGGAAACGACGTTTGGGAGTTCTCACGTTCCGTACATATAGCGTAAAATCAGACGGCGGGCGGTTTCTTTGCCGAACAGTTTGGTGACCGTGTCGACCGCGGGACCGCCCTGCGTAAACAGGGTATCGGCAAATTGAACGACCTTCTCCTTCTTTGCTGTTGGATTGCAGGACGGGGCGGACGCGAGCGCCGCAATGAACGCTTCGGCATAGTCCTGCCCGGTCTCGGTCAGACGGTCGGACATCCCTATGCCCGCCTTACGGTAGGAGCAGGGATAAAGGAGGTTGTCGTACCAATGGGCGGTCTTCTTTGCCGGCTCTGGCAGATCGCGGTCCCGATCCTTGAGACTTTCAAAAACCGCTGCCGTCTCACGGCTCCAGGGAGAAAGCTGGGTATCATACAGCTCGGCGAACTGGGTGTCCTTTTTGAGAAAGCGGACCCGATCCAGATTCAGCAGGGGCAGATCCTTCTCCGTCGGAGCCAGAACCGCGGTCTCCATCTTCATCAGCCCGAACAGGGCGTTCATGCGAAGAATGCAGAAATGCCCGACGCCGCCGATTCGATAGGACTCCGTGTCCAGCGCGATTCCCTCTTTTTCAGATGGGCGTCGCTGCCGACGTCTTCCTTTTCCAACTCGAAGCAATCGGAAAGGCGCCGGAGCGTCCAATGTCCCAAATCCGGAAAACTTCTCATCCTGTTCCTCCTCCCTGTATGCCGATAGATCGGCTCATGTTTATCATGCCCCGTCCAACAGATGTCCAACAAGCGCCGTTTCATATGTAAATCAGCGGAACGGAACGAGCCCTGTTGGACATTTGTTGGACAGGGTTTGCTATCGTAAAATGACTTATCATGTATTCAAAGAAAGGCTGTAACAACATGCGCAAAACAGGAATTGCAATGCTTCTCATATGTATGCTGCTGATCGGCACGGGACTATTCGGCTGCGCGAAGGCGGAACCGGAATGCATCGGGATCGTTTCGGCAATGGACAACGAGGTCGCGCTGCTGCTGAAGGAAGCGAAGATCGACCGCGTGGACACCTTCGGCGGCGTGGATTTTCACGTGGGAACGCTTAGAGGACAGCCGGTCGTGATCATGCGCTCGGGCATCGGAAAGGTGCTTTCCGCATCCGCGCTGACGGCAATGCTGAACCGCTATTCCATCTCCGAGGTGATCTTCACCGGCATTGCGGGCGGCGTCGGCGACGAAACGCAGGTGCTCGATCAGGTGATCGCGACGCGTTTGGTGCAGCACGATTACGGCACGATGACGAACGACGGCTTTGTGTGGGCAAACGGCGTGACCGACGAGGAAGCGGGCGAAAAGGATTACTATTTCTGTGATCCGACGCTGGTGGACCTCGCATACGACTGCGCCGTACAGGTGCTCGGCAAGGAGCATGTGTTCAAGGGCACGGTCGCGACCGGCGATCAGTTTGTCGCGTCCGAAGCATATGTGAAGACGCTGCAGGAGAACTTCGACGCGATCGCCTGTGAAATGGAGGGCGCTTCGATCGCGGCGGTCTGCACGCAGTATCAGGTGCCGTTTGTGGTGATCCGCTGCATGTCGGACAAGGCGGACGGTAACGCGCACGACAGTGTGGAAAATATGGGCGATCTCGCCGCGGACAATTCAAGCCGGATCGTCATGCGGATGCTCGACGCCATGGGACAGTAAATCAGAAACGGAGCAACGAAACGATCGATACACGAATACGTGATGAACGGAGGGACAGCCAATGAGACAGAAAAAGAAACCCGACGCTTTGCACGTCAACAAAATCCGCTGCATACTCGCGATCATCGTGTCCGCCGTGCTGTGTGCGCTGACCTTTTTGGGCGTCTGCATGCAGCTGCTGGACGATCCCAATCCCGAGATCCAGGAGGTGGGTTGGAAATCTTATCACCTCTTTACGATCCTGTCGAACATGCTGATGGCTGCGGCTGCGGCAATGTGTATTCCGTATGCGGTGGACGGCCTGCGCAATCATAATTATCATCTGCCGCGCTGGTATGTCGATCTGATGTTTACTGGAACCGTCGGCGTTGCCGTGACGTTTCTGGTGGCGGTTGTGGTTCTTTCGCCTGCGGCGGGCTTTTACCGCGTGATGATCTGGAAAAACAACCTGTATCTGCATACGATCTGCCCGCTGCTGTCCATCCTGCTGTTTTTCTTCGTCAATTCCGACCACAGGATCAAGTTCAGAAGCACCTTTATCGCGGTGATTCCCGTCACGGCTTATGCGCTGGTGTATCTTGTCATGGTGTTTGTGATCGGGGAGGACGCCGGCGGATGGCGAGACCATTATCAGATTCAGACCATCGCGGATCATCTGCCGCTTCCGGTCATCCTTCTTGTCATGTGCGGCATCAGCTTCGGACTGGCAGCTCTTCTGCGAATCGTTCATAACGCGATCCACAGCCGCAGAAAGGCCGACCTGGAACGGTACTACCAGACGGCGGACGCCTTCTCGGGACCCGATATTCGCGCTGCGATCAAAGCATTGGCAGAAGCGGATCGCCTTCACGATACGGACGGGGAATTGATCGTGCCGCGCCGTATTCTGAACATGATGGAGAAAAAATACAAGAGCGGTCTTGCCGCCGGGGAACTGTGCCGACGGTATGTCAGCGCGTATTACCGCGAGGAAACGGGGGAAGACGTCTATGAGCGGTGAGTATACCTATTACAGAGACGGCTTTTTCGGATACGGACCCGAGGGGACCTTTCGACCCTTCACGCCGATGCACTTTATACCGATTCTTGTTACCGTCGGGCTGTTGATTCTTGTATGGTACAGGAGACGTCGGTTGAGAGAATGGAAGGGAGAAATCCACTTCCGCTATGTTTTAGCCTTTCTGATGTTCCTTATGGAGTTCAGCTACTTTCTGTGGCTTCTCTACGTCGGGGACAGCAGCGGACAATTCCTTATGATGTCCAAGCTGCCCCTGCATCTGTGTGACATCGGACTTTGCTCCTGCATGTTCATGGTAACCAGCAGGAACCGAACGCTTTTCGGATTTAACTTTTTTGTAACCCTCTTCGGCGCAACACTGGCCTGCATCATTCCGCAGACGGTGCTGACAAACGTCGGCCCTATGCACTTTCGATATTACCAGTATTTCGGTGAACACCTGATCCCCATTTTCGGAACGGTTTATATGATGACGGTTCATGGAATGAGACCGCGCTACCGGGATATCTGGATCAGCGTCGGTGTTCTTTCGGCAATGCTCATTCCGAGCTTACTGCTGAACGAAGCTTACCCCGGCTCCGACTATCTGTTTTTGAAGCTGGAACTGCCGTTGCTCCCGGACAACCAGTATCTGCGGGGCGGGATCTACGCGGTGCTGATTACCGCCGTATTTCATGGGATGTGGCTGCTGTGGCGTTTGTATCTGCGCGGTAAAGAAAAAAGAACAAGAGGGAAACTCGAAGCAAAACAGCCGGGGAGACAGGAAACAGAATCTTGAGGTCGGAGGATAGCAGATTTGATGAAACAAAAAAACAAGTGGAAAGGTCTTGCGGTTCTCGGCATACTGGCATTGATCATGTGCCTGCTGCTCGGCTGCGCGAAGACGGACAGCGAGCCGATCACCTCGCTTCAACAGCTCAATTCGCCGGATCGCAAAATCGGCATGGCGGACAATACCGGAGACGAG
>CALGGM010000194.1 GCA_937915925.1 uncultured Clostridia bacterium
TCAGATCACCGGAGGTGTAGTTGTCAAGACCTCCGATGATATTCAGCATTGTTGTTTTTCCGCACCCCGACGGCCCGAGGACAGAAACAAATTCGCTTTTTCTGAACCGGACGCTGACACCCTTGAGCGCTTCAACGTTTTCCCCTCCGGCGGGGTAGATCTTCTTGATATTTTTTAACTCCAACATTTGAGTAACTCCTTTTTATGATCGATGCATTTTTCAGCTTGCTGCAATGTATCAACGCGCGGGCATATACGGCGTTTCTTTGTCTCGGTATACCTTTTTGCGCAACGCGTTCATTCTATTGTCGAGATCGGCGCTGAGATCGGCACATTTTTTCAGTTCCTCTGCCATATCAACGCTGAAATCGAACTCTTTTTTATATCGTAGCTGATGTTCAAGACTCGCCCAGGAATCCATCGCAATCGTCCGCAACTGTATTTCCGCTCTCATCACACGCTTTTCCTGCTGTAAAAAAATCGGGACCGCGACGATCAGATGAAGACTACGGTATCCGTTTTCTTTCGGGTAAGCGATATAGTCTTTCTCTTCGATGATCTGTATGTCATCCTGCTTTTTCAGCGCTTCCGCCAGCATGTACACGTCGTTGACGAAGGAGCAGATGACACGGATCCCTGCGACATCGTTCAGATTTCTTTCGATGCTCTCAACAGAAAGAGGATAGTTGTTCACAAGCATTTTGTTTCGAATGGATATGGGATTTTTCAGTCTTGATTTGATGGAACTGATAGGCTGCCTGTCAAATCGCAGGGAGAATTCTTCGTTCAAAACCTTGAATTTCGTTTCGATCTCCATCATCGCACAGGAGTAATAAGACATCAGTTTGGCAAATGAATACGTCTTTCGTATCGTATCCTCGGAAAACTCGTCTCCGAATATCTTTTTAATAAGTTCCGTGTCATCTTGAGATACCGATACATTCTTTGTTTCATCCATTTTCATAACCCCCCCATTTCATCCTCCGAAAGCGGTATAAACAGTACCGTTTTCTCCTTGTTTATCAAGATAAAGACGACCGCGATCAACGCGCCGAAGGTCTCTATCAGCATATCCTGCATGGTGTCATGAAGACCGATATCCAAATACCCTTTGAACGGGACTTCGTTTCCGTTTATAGTAACGGAATCTATGGATCGGATATCGCCTGGGACTCCGGGAGCGTCGCCGAAATAATAGGAATGCAGTTCCTCAACCAAGGTATCATGCTGCATATCCATATCAAACAAGTTGTCGCCGGCGTATTCTACAAATTCCCAAAGTACAGATATCGATATGGAGAAGCACAGCGCAAAAACAGCGGCGGTGATGCGTTTCGGTTCGTTTTTACACATTCGCCTGAACAGATACACGCCGAACAGTACAAAGGCGACTCCGCCGAAGGTGTGAAGCATCTTATCCCACCAGTCGGTTGTGTAATATAACTTATAGCACTCCCCGAGCAAAGGGGAAATTGCATATAGCTCTGCCGCGATATATGGCACCACGCGCATCCGGCAGCGAAATAGTATTTCGATCAACACCGGTACAAGAACGATGAAAAAAGAACCGATCGCCATTTTGATGTGCGTGAATTCCTTTAGCTTGATCAGATACACGAGAGTAAAAGCAGAGAGCACTTCACCCGCCGCGATCAGACATATCCGAAGTGTTTTTTCATTCTTTGTAAGAGCATTTTTATACAGCTCGACTGATTTTTTCAAATATACCGCCATACTTGCCGCGCCTCGTTTCACGTCTTTCTACCGGATACTGCACCAGCCTTTGCTCTTATCAAGCTGACGGCGATCGATCCGGCAAACCATATTCCGCCCGCAAGGCAGGCGGCGGCAAGCACATACCGTAATGTCAATAATACCACCTGCGGAAACAGCAACAGGGCAATACCGAAGCAAGCCAAAAGGACGGCAATAATCAATGCGAAACAAACCGAGAATTTGAAAATATATTTGATGAAATCATTCATACTCTTTTCCTCCTGCTGTGAGATCGCCGATCTGCGCCTCTGAGATCTCATGCTTTCCTGTAAGAGTAAGCACGGATAAAATATCCATATCGGCAGAATCCGTTTTCAGTTGTATAAAAACAGCTTCAATTGCCGAGATGCTCGATATGATGCCGGTGACGATCAAGTGTTCTGTCATGATTCCGATAAGAAAAGCAAACGGAACAAAAAACATAGCGACTCCCATCAACTTTCCTGAAAGCGAATGAACAAAATAAAACTTTCCGAATCTGAAACCCGCAATCAGTGCGGACGTGATATGTATGATCAATGCACCGGCGATCCAGAAGATTGCCCAACCCGGCACAGCGCAGGATACGATCAGCACCTTCATCATACCCAAATACATCAAGAAGTCGCCCACCGTATCCAGGACGGATCCGAGAATTCCCTCAGCATTCGTTTTTCTTGCAACCGGACCGTCCAAAAGATCACTCAATGCGCAAATTAAATAAATGATCAGAAATCCGGTCGTGACAGTATCAAAAAAAAAACAAAGCGGGCGCAAGGACTATTCTCACCGACGTTATTATGTTTGCAAGGTGTTTTTTCATGGACTTCTCCTATTTTTCGTTGTTCGTCCGCATTATATCACTCTTAAATAAACTTTCGGACACGCCAAGATAAACTGAAGGACAACTTTGCAAAAAAACAAGCTGCCCGTAAGGACAGGCTGATGACATTGTTTTGAGCTTTTTGATCGTTGGATATGTGCTATTGTTTAGGAAGCGTTACTGTAAACACCGAACCGATTCCCGCAGCGCTTTGAACGTCTATCTTTCCTTTGCTGAGATCTACGATACGTTTCACCAACGCCAGACCGAGCCCGTTTCCTTCCGACGAGCGGGAAGGGTCGCCCTGATAGAATTTCTCGAAAATATGCTTTTTCGTGTTATCGTCCATACCGTCTCCGTGATCGATGACTGCCACTGAAACGGTGTTTTCACCCTCATCTATTTTGATTTGAATGACGCCGCCTTGCGGAGAATGCTTTATGGCGTTGTCGATCAGATTGATCCACACCTGGTCAAGAAGCTCCTCGTTTCCGAAGAAAAAGCACTTTTCAAAATCAATGTCAAATTCGATTTCTTTCTTTTCCCACTTATTTTCAAGCAGCAGGATCTGACGGCGTATTTGTTCGTCGAGACGGTACTTTTTCTTGTTCAGTACGGTTTCACAGTTTTCAAGTTTGGCAAGAGCAAGGATGTTTCCGGTGAGCGTGGATAATTTTCTCGTGTTTTCCGTTATCTTATCTATGTAACTGCTTCTGATTTTGGGAGAAAGATCCGGCTTTTGAAGAAGCATCGCATAGCCTTCGATCGCCGCGACAGGCGTTTTGAATTCGTGCGATACGTTTTCCACAAACTCGCTGCGTAAGGTTTCTACATGTGAAAGGTCGAACGCCATTTGATTAAAATGCTCTGCAATATCCCTCATTTCGTCTATTTTTTCTTCCGTTGGGATTCGGATATCAAAGTTGCCCGTTGAAAGCTCATCAAAGGCATTATTGATTCTCTGTATCGGTTTTATGATACGTCTTCCGACAAACGCGGCGACAACGCCGCCGACAAAAAAGCTGAGAAGCAGCGTAAGCCCGAGCGATAACGGCTGACGGGCTAACAGTTCGTACGGACTTGATTCGGTAAATCCAAGCCAGTAAACGATCAGCCAAAAAATAAAGAAGGAAGCAAAAACAAAAAGCATTGAGGCAAATATGAGCAACGAAAAATGCCGCCAAAGATGCGATTTCCTTTTGCCTGTTTTCTTATCCATTTTTCTTCACCGCCTTGTAGCCGAGTCCTCGTACGGTCACAATTTCAAAATCATCGCACTCCGCAAATCTTTCTCTTAAGCGGTTTATATGGGTGTTTACTGTTCTCTCGTCGCTTTCCGAGAACATACCCCAAATCTCGTCCATCAACTGCTGGCGCGTAAAGATCTTATTCGGATAAGAAAGTAGTTTATACAGCAGAAAAAACTCTTTTTGCGGCAGGATGGTTTCTTCGCCATTCAGCGTTACGGTCAGCGCATCGTAATTCAGTACTGTTTTTCCGATTACGATTTTCTTTTCACTTGATATTTTTGCGCGGCGAAGCAGAGCTTCAACGCGCAGGACAAGCTCGTTTACGTTGACCGGTTTTACCATATAATCGTCTACACCGAAATGAAACGCCTTTTGCAGGTCTTCAAATTGACCTTTTGCCGTCACCATCAAAACCGGTATCGTGTAATCTGCGTCGCGGATCGCTTTTACAAGCTCGTATCCGTCCATTCGCGGCATCATAATATCCGCTACGATCAAATCCACGTATTCTCTGTCCATGACTTCAAGCGCGTCTGCGCCGTCAGTCGACGGTATCGCCCGGTACCCGTTTTGATTGAGTACCGTGCAAAACAGTTCCCGTATATCTACGTTATCTTCCACTACAAGTATCTTGAACATGAATGAACTCCTTTTATATCAATTCACATTTATACACCCCACAGCGCTCCCGCAAGCCGGACCAGCAGAGGGATCGTTATGATGCAGAACAGAGTGGACGCCGCCACGGATTCCACGGCATAGGTATAGTCTTTATCGTGGAGCTGAGTATAGACTGCGAGATTGGAGCCCACCGGGCAGGCTGCGCAGATCAGCATGGCGTAGCGGATATCGTTATATATTCCGGGAACGACCGTGAGCAAAGCCAGTACGATCAGTGGGATCAAAACGAGCCGGACGGCGGAGATCGCGTATAATTTACCTTTCTTCAGCATTTTTAAGAAACTGCACTGCGCGAGATACACGCCGACCGCGAACATGGCGAGAGGTGTATTCAGCCCGGCGCAGAAATCCAGCGTTTTTGTGAGGACGGAAGGCAGCGAGAGCCCTGTAAAAAACAGGACGAGCCCTACGGCGATGGCGATCATAAACGGCGCGGT
>CALGGM010000195.1 GCA_937915925.1 uncultured Clostridia bacterium
GCGCTCGGCATTGCGACCGGCGTCATCGGACAGGTGTTCAACATGCTGAGCAACATGCTGACCGGCGCGGACAACATCGTACTGCGCATCCTCGGAGCGATCATGTGCATCGTGCTCGTCATTGCGCTGCATACGTTCAACGTCGCGATCAATGCGCTCGGCGCGTTCGTACACTGCGCGAGACTGCAGTACGTCGAGTTCTACGGCAAGTTCTACGAATCCGGCGGAAAGGAATTCCGTCCGCTTTCCTATAACACCAAACATGTACAGGTCACAAAATAAAATCTATTAAGAAAAAGGAGAAAGTAACAACATGAATTGGGGTGCAATTTGGGCGACCGCCGGTGCGGTCATCGCAGCATTATTGGCAGGTATCGGTTCCGCGATCGGCGTCGGTATCACGGGTCAGGCGTCCGCGGGCGTCGTTTCCGAGAATCCGGATCTGTCCGGTAAGTGCCTGCTTCTGCAGCTTCTTCCCGGTACGCAGGGCATTTACGGACTTCTGATCGCGGTCGTGATCGCGCTGCAGTCGGGTCTGATGAGCGGCGACGTCAGCGGGCTTACCACCACGCTCGGCGTACGGTATATGCTTGCGGGTCTTCCCATTGCGTTCGGCGGTCTGCTTTCCGCGATCTATCAGGGCAAGGTTGCCGTCGCGGGCATCAACATGGTTGCGAAGAAGCCCACCGAAAGCGGTAAGGGCATGGTCATGGCGATCATGGTCGAGACCTACGCGGTTCTGTCCCTGCTCATCTCCTTCCTGCTCGTTATCGGCATCAAGTAAGAAACGAGGCACGGTATGGGAAACGAGAGTGCAGTAAACCTCATCGACAGGATCCTTGCGGACGCCAAAGAAGCCGCCGACAAGATCCTTGCCGACGCCGAGGCCTCCTGCAGCGGCATTCGTGAATCCCGTGACGCAGAGATCGCAAAGAAAGCCGAGCAGACCCAGAAGGAGCGCGAGCAGCAGATCACCGTCATCAAAAACGGTTGCCGCACGCGCGCCGAGCTCGACGGCAGAAAAGAGACGCTCCGCGCAAAGCGCACGCTGCTGGACGGCGTGTTTTCGGGCGCGTACGAAAGAATGCTCGCGCTTCCTTTGGACAAGCGTGAAGCGCTGTTCTTCTCGATCCTGCAAAAAGAGGCGAAGGCAAACGACACCGTCGCGCCCGCAAAGGCGGATCGCGGCGTGTTGAAGCAAGCGATCGCGCGGCTGCCGTTCTCCGTCCGCCTTTCCGATGCGGACGCGAACGCGGAGGCAGGGTTCATTCTTTACGGCGACGGGTATGAAAAGGATTGCTCGATGAAGGCGATCCTGCGTGAGCTTCGCGACGCGGAAGAGACGAATGTCGCTAAGATCCTATTTCGGTAAGAGAGGAGAAGGCTATGCCGCAACCGAGTTACGCATACGCATGCGCAAGGCTGTCCGCGCTGAATAAGCGGCTTTTGGAGCCGCAGACCGTTCTGCGCATGCTGGACGGCTCCGCTTCGGATGCGATGCGCGCGCTGTCCGACGTTCGCTACGGGAATCTTTCCGACGCGGCGGAGACGGACGTCGAGCGCATGATCGAGCGGGAAATGACCGATGCGATGCAGGAAGTGAAGGAGCTATCGCCGAATCCTCAGATCACCGATCTGTTCCTTCTGCGCGCCGACGTGCAGAACCTGAAGGTTCTTTTGAAGGCGCGGCTTCTCAATCAAAGCGAGACGGTCTTCACGCCGGGCGGACTGTATGACCGCGAGACGCTGACCGCCATGGTCAAGGAAAAGCAGTACGGCGCGTTGCCGGACGAGATCCGCGACGCGTTGAACGCGCTTGAAAAACGGCTGGAGATCCGCGTGGAGCCGCAGACGATCTCGATCTCGCTCGATCGGGCATATCTTGCGCACGCGCTGAAGGCGTCCGAAAAGCATCCGGTGTTCTCGCAGTATTTCCGCGCGGAAGCGGACTTCGACAACGTGCTGACGTTTTTGCGGCTGCGCGCCATGGGCGCGTCGATCGAGACGCTCGACGACGTGATGCTGCCCGAAGCCGGCGTCAAATACCGGGATCTTTACAACGCGTACGAGCTTTCGTTCGAAGCGCTGAACAAGATCCTCGGAAACAGCGTTTGCGCGCCCGCGCTTCTTGCTGGGCTCAACGCCATGCAGCGCACGGGGAACATCTCCGAGGTCGAGAAGGCGAGGGACAATTACCTCGTTTCGCTGCTCTCCGAGCACAAATACGAGAGCGAAACGATCTATCCGATCGTCGGCTACTATCTTGCGAAGGAGCGCGAGGGCAGAGCGGTGCGCCTGATCGTCACAGGCAAGCGCAACGGCCTCGGCGACAGCATAGTCCGTGAAAGGCTGGTGAAGCTGTATGGCGAACGGTAAGTGCGCGGTCATCGGTGATCGCGATTCGATCTTGCTGTTTAAGGCGGTCGGCATCGAGGTTTATCCGGTCACGGACGGCGAACAGGCGAACAGGACGCTGCACCGTCTCGCACGGATCGGCTACGCTGCCGTGTATGTGACGGAGACCTATTATCCGGCGTGCGACGAGACGATCCGCGAGTTTCAGGGAGAACCGTATCCCGCGATCATTCCGATCCCGGACGTGTCCGGCACGCAGGGGATCGGCATGCGCGCGATCAGGGAGAACGTCGAGAAGGCGGTCGGTTTGGATATTTTGAGCAATTCATAACAGGAGAAAGAGTATGCAAGGTACTATCGTAAAGGTTTCGGGGCCGTTGATCGTTGCGAGCGGCATGGCGGACGTGCAGATGTTCGACGTCGTCCGCGTGTCCGACAAGCATCTGATCGGCGAGGTCATCGAATTGCGCGAGGATAAGGCTTCCATTCAGGTTTACGAGGAAACCGGCGGCATCGGTCCCGGTGAACCGGTCTATACGACGGGCGCGCCGCTTTCCGTGGAGCTTGCGCCGGGTCTGATCGAATCGATTTACGACGGCATTCAACGCCCACTGAACAAGATCCGCGAGCAGGCGGGGGACCGCATCACGCGCGGTATCACCGTCGATTCCCTGGATCACGAAAAGCTTTGGAATTTCGTCCCGACCGCAAACGTCGGCGACGAGCTCAAGGGTGGCGACGTGCTCGGCACGGTGCAGGAAACGGAAGCGGTTCTGCATAAGATCATGGTTCCGCCGAACGTGAGCGGTACGCTTACGTGGATCTTTGAGGGCGAAGCGAATATTGTCACCCCGATCGCGAAGCTCGAAAAGGACGGTAAGGAGATCGCGCTGCCGATGCTGCAGAAGTGGCCGGTACGAAAGGGCAGACCGTATGCGGAAAAGCTCGCGCCGAATGAGCCGATGGTCACCGGTCAGCGCGTCATCGACACGCTGTTCCCGGTCGCAAAGGGCGGCGTCGCGGCGGTCCCGGGTCCATTCGGCAGCGGCAAGACGGTCGTGCAGCATCAGCTTGCGAAGTGGGCGGATGCGGACATCATCGTCTACGTCGGCTGCGGCGAGCGCGGCAACGAAATGACGGACGTTCTGATGGAGTTCCCGGAGCTGAAGGATCCGAGAACCGGACTGTCGCTGATGAAGCGTACGGTGCTGATCGCGAACACTTCCGACATGCCGGTCGCGGCGCGCGAGGCTTCCATCTATACAGGTATTACGATCGCGGAGTACTTCCGCGACATGGGCTATAAGGTCGCGATCATGGCGGACTCCACGAGCCGCTGGGCGGAAGCGCTTCGCGAAATGTCCGGACGTCTTGAAGAGATGCCGGGCGAGGAAGGCTATCCGGCGTACCTTTCCTCCCGTCTTGCGGAGTTCTATGAGCGCGCGGGCAGCGTGAAGACGCTCGGCAGCGAGGGTAGACTTGGCGCGGTCACGGCGATCGGCGCGGTTTCTCCTCCGGGCGGCGACATTTCCGAACCGGTCTCGCAGGCGACGCTGCGCATCGTCAAGGTCTATTGGGGACTTTCCTCGAAGCTTGCGTACGCGCGTCACTTCCCGGCGATCGACTGGCTGCAGTCCTATTCGTTGTATCAGGACCGCCTGTCGCCGTGGTTCAACCGTCAGGTCAACAACGAGTGGTCGAACCTCGTTTCGCGCACCATGCACCTTCTGCAGGTCGAAAGCGAGCTCGACGAGATCGTCCGACTGGTCGGTATCGACGCGCTGTCGTTTAAGGACCGTCTGACGCTCGAAGCGGCGCGCAGCATCCGTGAGGACTATCTGCATCAGAACGCGTTCCATGAGGTCGACACCTACACCTCGCCGAAGAAGCAGTTCATGATGCTCAAGGCGATCATGACGAATTACGAAAAGAATCTCGAAGCGCTCGACAAGGACGCGTCGTTCCGCGAGCTTCTGGCGCTGCCGGTTCGCGAACGCATCGGCAGACTGAAATACGTTCCCGAAGCGGAAGCGGAGAATGAGTACAACGCGATCATGAAGGATATGACCGAACAGATCACGGCGCTGACGGAAGGAGGACAGTTCTGATGCGTAAAGAATATCGAACCATTTCCGAGGTCGTCGGCCCGCTGATGCTGGTGAAAGACGTCGAAGGCGTCAAGTACGACGAGCTGGTCGAAATCGAGCAGGCGGACGGCAACATCCGCCGCGGCCGCGTTCTTGAAATCAACGGCGATAAGGCCATGGTGCAGCTTTTTGAGGGCTCGCAGGGCCTGCGCATTTCCGACAGCAAGGCGCGTTTCCTCGGTCACTCCATCGAGCTCGACGTCGCGCCCGACATGCTCGGCCGCGTCTTCGACGGCATGGGCAAGCCGAAGGACGGCGGTCCGGCGCTGATCGCGGAAAAGCATCTGGACATCAACGGCACGGCAATGAACCCCGCCGCGCGCGACTATCCGTCCGAGTTCATTCAGACCGGCATCTCCGCGATCGACGGACTGAACACGCTCGTGCGCGGACAGAAGCTTCCCGTGTTCTCCGGCAGCGGTCTTCCGCACGCAAACCTTGCGGC
>CALGGM010000196.1 GCA_937915925.1 uncultured Clostridia bacterium
CCGTTGACGGCTTCTCCGCATGGGGCAAGGATATGGGCGGCTACTCCTCCAACCCGACCGTTGCGGCGGGCACCGAGGAAAAGTACGGTCACAGCAAGGGCGGCTACAATGACGCAGGCGAGAACGAGTTCGACTGCAAGAACGACCGCGGCTATGACTGGTGGGTCAATGACGGCCAGCTCGTCATCGAAGATCCGGAATACTGCGCATCCGTTGCGTTCACCGTCGGTTCCTGGATCGAGATGCTGACGAAGTATAAGCCCGAATAATCATTTGAACGACTGAAATGATCGGAGGCGCCTTAAGGGATTAGGGCGCCTCCGATGGAATAGGGGGAGGAAAACGTGCAGACAGCCGCAGACACACGCGCCATGAAACGGCGCATTCGGCTCAATAAGCTGAAAACATTTTTCTCAAAACCGCAAAACATCATCCTTCTGATCCTCGGTCTCGTGCTGACCGTGACGACCGTCGCGCCGATCGTTGCGATCGCAAAGGATACGATCACGATCCATCCGGGCACGATCGACGCCAATCTGTCGGGAAGATCGGAAGGATACACGCTCGCCAACTACATCGATCTGTTCACTTCGAGAACCTCCAAGACGAATCTCTGGACGCCGCTTCTGAACACACTGCTGCTGTCCACGATCTCCTGTGTGGTGTCGATCATCTTCGGCGGGGTTTTTGCGTTTTTGATCACCAGGACCAACTTAAAATTCCGCAAATATTTAAGCTCCATCTTCATCTTCCCATATATCATGCCGCAGTGGACGCTCGCAGTGGTCTGGAAGAACCTGTTTTATTCGAACGCCGTGACGCACAGTTCGAACGGTCTTCTGGCATCGGTGTTCCATATCACGATGCCGGCATGGTGGTGTCAGGGGCTGTTCCCATCAGCGATGGTGCTCGGTCTGCATTACGCGCCGTTTGCGTACATCCTGATCGGCGGTATCTTCCGCAACATGGACGCCAATCTTGAGGAAGCGGCGACGATTCTCGATACGCCGCGCTGGAAGACGATGTTCCGCATCACGCTTCCGATGATCAAGCCGGCGATCCTTTCCACGGTTCTGCTGGTGTTCGGCAGCGCGATGGGCAGCTACCCCGTCCCGCATTATCTGAACTTTGAGACCCTGTCCACGAAGTACATTTCGCTGAACAGCTCCCGCACGGGCGAAGCATCGATCCTTGCGATCATCATGATGATCTTCGGCGTCGCGATTCTGCTTGCAAACCAGCTCACCTTAAAGAGCCGTAAGAGCTACACGACCGTCACGGGCAAGTCCGGTCAGATCTCGCGGTTCAACCTCGGCAATGCAGGCAAGTACGTGATCGGCGTCATCTTCATCGTCATCACGTTCTTCACGAGCATCTATCCGATCATCTCGTTTGCGTTCGAAACGTTTTTGCCGAACCCGGGCGATTACAGCTTCCTGTATACCGGCAATGTCGCAAACCTGACGACCAAGTGGTGGATCACCGCCGAGAACGTCACCGAGAACGGCATGTACGGCCAGCAGGGCATGCTCTATAACAAGACGATCTGGCACGCCTACGGCGGCACGCTGCTCGTCTCCGTGGCATGCGCACTGACGGCAGGTACGATCGGTACGCTGATCGGCTACGCGGTCAGCAAGAACCGCCGCAACAAGTGGGCGAACTACGTCAACAACATCGCGTTTCTGCCGTACCTGATGCCTTCCATCGCTGTCGGCGTCGCGTTCTTCATTCTGTTCTCGAACAAGTACGTCAACCTGTTCAATACCTACTGGCTGCTGATCATCGTCGGTACGGTCAAATATATCCCGTTCGCAAGCCGCGCGTCGCTGAACTCCATGCTGCAGCTTTCGGGTGAGATCGAGGAGGCAGCGATCATTCAGGACATTCCGTGGTTCAAGCGCATGTTCCGCATCATCGTGCCGATCCAGAAATCCTCGATCATCAGCGGGTTTATGCTGCCGTTCATGACATGTCTTCGTGAGCTGTCCCTGTTCATGCTCCTGTGCACGCAGGGCTACATCCTCTCCACGACGCTGGACTATTTCGATGAAATGGGCCTGTATGCGTTCTCAAGCGGTATCAACCTGATCCTGATCGTCACGATCCTGATCTTCAACACTGTCGTCAACAAAGTCACCGGCGCAAGCCTGGATGAAGGCATCGGAGGTTAATTATGCCGAAAATCGTATTGGAAAACATCACGAAGCGTTGGAAGAAATTCTACGCCGTCGAAAATCTGAATCTCGTCATCGAAGACAACGCGTTCGTCACGCTGCTCGGTCCGTCCGGCTGCGGCAAAACGACGACGCTCCGCATGATCGCGGGTCTCGAGACCCCCACCGAAGGACGCATCACGATCGGCGATCGCGTCGTGTTCGACAGCGCGGCGGGCATCAACATCCCCGCCAACAAGCGCAAGGTCGGCTTTCTGTTCCAGAACTACGCGCTGTGGCCCAACATGACCGTGTATGAGAACATCGCGTTCGGTCTCAAGAACATCAACGAGCCGAAGGAGACCGTCGACTATGCGGCGAAGAACTACGCGCGGCTTTCCGAGATCTTAAAGGATCCGAAGGGCGTTGCGGAGATCGTCAACGACTGCCGCGACAAGAACGGCACGGTCGACAAGAAGAAGGCGTACATCAAGCTGATCGACGCGTATACGATCTCCATGATGACCGCAAAGACGCTTTTGGGCTACGGTCTTGAGAACGATACCGCAAAGGCGGAATCGATCCGCAAGGACCTCGACGCCAAGCTGAACGCCGCGATCGAGCAGCACAAGAGCAAGGGAGAAACGCTCGATAAGGACTTCCGCGTGCTGAAGGACGGCAAGCCGATCGTCACCAAGCGCAAGCTCACCAAGGAAGAGGTCGACCTCGCGGTTCGCAGAGTGTCCCGCATCGTCAAGATCGGCATGTTCATGGACCGCTATCCCGCAGAGCTTTCCGGCGGTCAGCAGCAGCGTGTCGCGATCGCAAGAACGCTCGCGCCGGAGCCCTCCGTGCTGTTCATGGACGAGCCGCTTTCTAACCTCGACGCCAAGCTGCGCCTTGAGATGCGCTATGAGCTCCAGCGCCTGCACGTCGAAACGGGCAGCACATTCGTTTACGTCACGCACGACCAGATGGAGGCAATGACGCTGGCGACCTCGATCTGCCTCATCAACAACGGCGTACTGCAGCAGTACGACGCGCCGCTCACCGTCTACAACCGTCCGAACAACCTGTTCGTCGCGGACTTCGTCGGCAACCCCTCGATCAACTTTATCGAGACGCACGGCGAGCAGAACGCGGACGGCAGCGTTGCGCTGAAGCTGCTCGGCGATCAGAAGGTCACCTTCCGGCCGAACGCGCCGATCTCGATGGCACAGTGGAACGCGGATCGCGACGCTTCGATCGAAGCCGAGAACGCGCGCAGAGCCGAGCTCGCCAAGCAAAAGGGCTATGTCGAGAAGGGCAACAAGGACGAGGTGTTCCGCTATAACATCGCCCGCGTCGAAGAGGAGGATACCTCCATTGCGGACGATCCCGTCATCGTGGACGGCGACTACGTGCTCGGCGTCCGTCCGGAGTTCATCCGTCTGACGGAGACCGGCATCGAGGGTGAGATCTACGGCGCGATGCCCACCGGTATGGAATCCACGCTGAAGATCCGCACGGGCGAGTTCCTGCTGACTTCCGTCGTGTTCGGCGATACGCTCTATGCGATCGGCAGCGCCGCGCACATCAGCTTCGTCGGCAATTCCATCATGCTGTTCGACCGCAAGTCCGGACGCTACATTACGTCCGGCTCTGTGGAAATCTGAAAAAACCGATTTGGGGCTGTTGCAAATGGCGGCAGAACATTTGCGGCGATACAATTCAAATCATTACTTGCAGGAAGGGGATGTTAAAAAAGTCCCTGAAAGAAATAGCAAGACTCTCGAGGAAAGTT
>CALGGM010000197.1 GCA_937915925.1 uncultured Clostridia bacterium
CGCGCGATCTACCTATGTAATGAAGCGAAGCGGAATGGAGAGACCTCGGCGTCCCATCAAGTGACATATCAATGGCAAATGTCCTGTCCCGCACCCCCGATGTGTCATCCTGAGAAGCCGCTTGCGGCGACGAAGGATCTAAAAAAACACCGGTACGGAGATTCTTCGTCGCTTTGCGCCTCAGAATGACATATGTTTTTACACGGTTCTCCGTTTGTACCGACCCCGGCGTCACGATCATTTTCATTTTTTGTTATGAGATACCTTGACAGACGAGGTATCTCATAGTATAATGTACCTGCATTCAAAAGATGAATGCTTTGCAAATAGGATTTCCCTTAACCTTTCATCCTTCTGAAACCGATCGTAAACGAGGAGGTGTCAACAATGCGCGATAAGCTTGTGCAGGACGTCATGAGAAAATTCGGTCCGGTCTTCGGCTCGAAGCAAAATAAGGCACAGCGACAGGAGATCCTCTCAAATGTGCTTGATCGATTCGACGAGGAGATACAAAACGGCGCATCGGAGGAAGACGCCTATTACGCCGCCTTAAACTCCGTCGGCAATCTGGAGGAGCTCAAAGCTTCGATCGGCTTGCTGCGATTGCAGCGTGGATGGAAAATCGCGATCATTGTTATTTTTGCTGTCTTTGCGGTGTTTCTGATTGCCGTTTCCGTTGTTGTCGGCGTATATACAAAAGAATGGCGGTTATTGATCGGGACGCTGATTGCGCTTGCCGTAACGGGGACGGCGGGGTGGAGGCTCGCGTCGGGAAAGCACAGTTCCGCTGTTCCGCACATCATCGCGTTTGCGATCGGCTGTCAATTTCTTTTGGTCCCCGTGGGCTTTTCCGTCATTATTGGCATGCAGATTATCGAGGACGCTTCGGCAATGCCATATGATTACACGGAAAGATACACGCAGGTCAGTTCCGTTGCGCTTGTAAAAACAAACAACGTGGTCGTACATAATGACGGAACAAGTGATATTTTCGATTATACAGTTATCAAAGAGCTTGATCGAAAAGATTGGGAACCGTTGCTGAAAGACTGCGCGAAGTTGAAATACAGAGGAGCGGTATATGGGCATCCCATTTTCCTCACCGGAAATCAATTCGATATGATCCTCATCCGGTACAACGACAGCGCAGACGGCGTCTTTTGCACCTTTTACGGGCTTTGGGACCCCGGGTATCTTCAAGGCTCGGAGGACGACTTTACGGTTCATTATGACATCGTACACTGTGATTACGACCAATGGGAAACCGTTATGAAAACCTATTTCGATGATACGCCTTAACAGGGAGCGATTTCACGGAAGACAGGACATTGAATAACCTACCGAACAGGAGGACCGGTTATGGCTGTTTCATCCGATCTGATCCGGGGACATATCGACACGATCATCCTTTCACGGCTGATGCGCGGCGATACCTACGGATATGAGATCAACAAAGAAATTCGGCAGCGCACGAACGGACGCTTTGAGATCAAGGAAGCGACGCTGTATTCCGCATTCCGCCGTCTGGAGGATGGGAAGCTGATCGAATCCTATTGGGGACCGAACGAGGGCGGCGCGCGGCGGCGCTATTATCGGATCACGCCGTGGGGACGCATGGAGTGCAATAAACAGCTTGACAACTGGCGCGAGACCAGATCCATTCTCGATCATCTATTGGATACGGAGGATTGAAACATGCGTGAGCAGCTTGAAAAGGATATCAAGAAACGCTTCGGATCTACGTTCGGCGACAAACGGCGAAAGGAAATGCGTGACGAAATTCTTCTGAACGCTTTGGACCGTTACGATGAGGAGATCGGCAACGGCGCGACTCCGGAGGATGCATACGAGACGGCGCTTCAATCCGTGGGTGATCTGAAGGAACTGAAGGTAAACGGCAGGACCGTACGAATCGCGGTCTTTGTCCTTATATGTATGCTTGTCACTGCCGTGTTGGTGATTATCGCATCACTTTCTTGGTTTCTCTTTGCGATTACTTTGATCGGATGTGCCCTTTTGCTTCCTGCTTTATGGCGACTGCTGCTCGGTCCCATCCGTAAGCCGCGCCATATTGTATTGTTGATCATTGGGGCGCTG
The DNA here is from genome assembly GCA_937915925.1 of uncultured Clostridia bacterium. Lineage (GTDB taxonomy): Bacteria > Bacillota > Clostridia > Christensenellales > CAG-138 > UBA3792. The sequence goes on from CALGGM010000197.1 coordinate 2,098, forward strand.
ATCGTGGTACAAAATATCGCTTTGGTTTTGATTTCATTATCTTTTTCCGAGCCTTCCAAACCGGCTCCGTGGCTATATCTCGACGATCCGACGGAAGTGGAAACGATAGAATTTGTAAAATTCAACGTGCACTATTCACCGTATTCAAAAGAGTATGATGTTCTGCTGACGGTTCCGGAGGATTCGATTGCGGATTTAACAAGGGATTTGAGAAAAGCAACTTATAAATTATATGCGCCGCCGCAAGGCATATCGGACGGAACCAGAGGGCTTATCATAACATTCAAGGAAGAGTCGAAATTATCTGTGCCCAAAGTATTCTTTGGATCACATACGATCAGTGTATTCGATGCTGACGAAGAACGCTTCGAAGATTATCGATACAGATGCAATGAAAAAGATTGGGAAAAACTGCTGAATTCATATGTCAGACCGTTTCTTTGATAGGGGCGAGGCTTTTCGGACACCTCATCAGTCACTTCGTGCCAGCTTCCCCACCCAAGGGGGGGAAGCCTTTTGGTTGCGCGGTGCATGCTTGCATAAGCGGACCGTAGGGGC
>CALGGM010000198.1 GCA_937915925.1 uncultured Clostridia bacterium
GCACGGTGGTCTTCTTGGGATCGAGCTCGCCGACGATCTCGCCCTCGTACATGACAAGGATGCGGTCGGAGAGGCTCATGACCTCTTCGAGCTCGAGCGAAACGAGCAGGACCGCCTTGCCCTCGTCGCGTTCCTTGACGAGCTGCTTGTGGATGTACTCGATCGCGCCGACGTCGAGACCTCTGGTCGGCTGCACCGCGATGATCAGCGGCAGGTTGCGGTCGATCTCGCGCGCGACGATCGCCTTCTGCTGGTTGCCGCCGGACATGGAGCGCGCCGTTGTGACCGGGCCCTGACCGGAACGGACGTCGTACTGCTCGATCAGTTTGTTCGCGTATTCGCGCACCGCACCGAACTTGATGAAGCCCGCCGTCTGGAACTGCTTCTCGTAATAACGCTGCAGGACCATGTTCTGCTCGAGCGTGAAGTCAAGCACCAGACCGTGCTTATGACGGTCCTCGGGGATGTGGCTCATGCCCGCAAGACTGCGTTGACGGATGGACGCCTTCGTGATGTCCTTGCCGCACAGCGTGATCGTGCCCGCGCTCGCCTTTTCAAGACCGGACAGCGCGTAGACAAGCTCGGTCTGACCGTTGCCGTCGATACCGGCGATACAGGTGATCTCGCCCGCGTGCGCAGTGAAGGTCACGTTCTTGACCGCGTTGTTCTTGTGGATCTTGGATGGAACGGTAAGGTTCTTGACTTCCAGGATCGCGTCCGTGGGCTTCGCCTCGTCCTTGTCGACGACGAGCTGGACCGGACGCCCGACCATCATGGACGAAAGCTCTTCCTTCGTGGTCTCGGCGGTGTTGACCGTGCCGATGTATTTGCCCTTACGAAGAACGCTGACGCGGTCGGAAACCTCCATGATCTCGTTCAGCTTATGCGAGATGAACAGAATGGACTTGCCTTCCTTTGCGAGTCCGCGCATGATGTCCATGAGCTCGTCGATCTCCTGCGGCGTCAGAACCGCCGTCGGCTCGTCGAAGATCAAAATCTCGTTGTCGCGGTAAAGCATCTTCAGAATTTCCACACGCTGCTGCATGCCGACGGTGATATCCTCGATCTTCGCGTCGAGATCCACATGCAGACCGTAGCGCTCGGACAGTTCCTTGACCTTTTTGCGCGCTTCCTTTTTCTGTAAGAAGCCGAGTTTCGTGTCTTCGGCGCCGAGGATGATGTTATCCAGTACCGTAAACACGTCGATCAATTTGAAGTGCTGATGCACCATACCGATATGCAGCGCAGTCGCGTCATTCGGATTATTGATCTTGACCTCAACGCCGTCCTTCTTGATGACGCCCTCCTCCGGCTGATACAGACCGAACAGGACGCTCATCAGCGTGGACTTGCCGGCGCCGTTTTCGCCCAACAGCGCATGGATCTCACCCTTTTTGAGCTGCAACGTAATATCATCGTTTGCCTTAATACCCGGGAACACCTTGGTAATGTGCAGCATCTCGATGACATATTCGGGAGCTTGCTCCATGACTCCACCTCCTTCAAAGTGCCTGCGAACAAAATTCGCAAGTATTATATACATTATAAATGACGCCTGCCCAAATTGCAAGCATGTATGGCAAAATTGTGAAGAAATTGTAACACGGTTCGACGGTTGAGGACAACGGTGAGGCTGTCGATAAGGGGGTGATGGCATGCACGGACAATCCCTCCGTCGGGCTTCGCCCGCCACCTCCCCTTGCACAGGGGAGGCTTTTGGTTGCGCACACAGAGGCCCCTTGTGTAAAGGGGGCTGTCACCGGTAGGCGACTGGGGGATTGTGAACAAGGCGATCCATAGCCTTCTGACAAAACAAAAAAGGGACTTTCCGAAGAAAGTCCCTTTCGTGCGTATTGTTGAAGCTAATTAGATAACTTCGACCGTCGCGTTGGACAGCGTGAACACGTTGTCTTCCGGATACGCTGCGTCAACGACGAGCGTGCCGTCCTTCATGGCCGCGAGCAGAGCTTCATACTCTTCGACGGACCAGTTCTGGAGGCTCCAGGTTGCGGTGGGCAGACCGACTGCGTCGTTCGCCGCGCCCAGGCTGGTGCCGTTGTTGCCGATTTCCGCCCAAGTGCCGTCAAACTGCTTTGCAAGCGCCCACTGCACGGATGCGGACAGACCCTTCATAGCAGAAGTGACAACGGTGTCGGATTCTGCGCTCTGGTCAACGTCAACGCCGACGACCTTTGCATCGTTCTCAGCAGCTGCTGCTGCGATCGAGGAGAACATGGAACCGCCGCAAGCGAAGATGATCTCGGTGCCGGTGGAATACCAGCCCGCTGCCATCGTCTGCAGTTCGGGAGATGCGGAGAAGGAAGCGCCGTACTGCCAGGAGTACTTGACTTCAACATTGATGCCCTTCTCAGCTGCTGCAGCATTTGCGCCCTGGACGAAGCCATAGCCGTAACGGCAGCATGCCGGGTTCGTTCCGCCGCCACCGCCGCAGAAACCGAGCTTCGTGTAGCCTTCCATGACTACCGCGTAACCTGCGAGATAACCAGCCTGCTCTTCCTGATAGAAGATACCTGCAACGTTGTCAAGACCCATGTTCCAACCATCGATGAAGATGAAGTTGACATCGGTGAATTCCTTCGCTGCCTTCTCAAGCGCGCCTGCCTGCATGAAGCCTGCGCAAACAACGATCTTCGCACCGCCGTCAACAGCCGCCTTCATGGCGTCATAGCGGTCGTCATCCGTCGCCTGGTCGGCGTTCGCGGGCTGATAGTACTTGTAGGACAGACCGTTTGCTGCTGCATAGAGCTTGCAGCCTTCCCAGGTGCCCTGGTTGAAGGACTTGTCCTTCAGCTGGCCGACGTCGGTAACGAACGCGATCTCATACGTGCCGTCTGCGCTCGTCATCGTGTCCGGAATGGACTCGGGGTCGACCGTCGCTTCTTCTGCGGGCTGCTCTGCCGGCTGTTCTGCCGGCTGCTCTGCGGGCTGTTCTGCCGGCTGCTCTGCGGGCTGCTCCGTCTGCTGCTCTGCGGGCTGCTGCGTGTTGGTGTTGCAAGCAACAAGCGCGAAGACCATAGCGAGAACCATCAACAGTGCAATGATTTTCTTCATAGTTTGTTTTTCCTCCTGATTCATTTTCCTTTTCGGAATATTTAATTTTTGCACGCCATACGTACGGACGTATTATAACAGATACTTTTGAAGAATGGAAGAGGAATCTTGCAGATTTTTCAAAAATTTTTCATAATCCGTTTTGTTATGCATATGCAATAAGCAAGCCGACCGTGAAGAAGTAGACAAAGACATTGAGTCAAGCCGAATTGTGCGGGCAGATGATATCCGCCCCTGCGCGGAAGGAGCGATGCGCTTTGCATGATATATGCATGCTGCATATTGATGATGTAGATTCTCCGTCACTTCGTTTCTCAGAATGACATAACGAAGAATGTCGCGAACAAAACATGTGTCATCCTGAGGAGCGCAGCGACGAAGGATCTGTTTTCTCTCATTTCATTCTTATAACGGGCGGATACTATCCCCTACGGTTCGCTTGGGAAAGCAAAAGCCGACCGCTTTCACGGTCGGCTTTTCATTCGGTTTTCGGGGACGCCGATTATTCGTCATCCACCTTGAAGTTCGCAAACAGGCTCGCCAGAGACGTGGTCGTCTGCGTGATCGGGGGCAGCTCATACTCGCCGTCCTCGGAGTTGCGGCGACGGCGATCCGGACGGGATTCGCGGCGTTCGCCGTTGTTATCCTGCGAGCGGCGCGCGCTGCGCTCCTCGCGATCCTTGTTCTGCTGTTCCCGCTGTGCCTCGCGCTGCGCTCTGCGCTCCGCGTTGACACGGTCACGCTCCGCCTTCTCTGCCGCGAGCTGCTCTGCGATCTCGGGGTTCTCCTCGATCAGAGCATCCTTGCGGGAAAGGCTGATGCGCTTTGCTTCGACGTTGACGTCGAGCACCTTGCAGCGAACGATGTCGCCGACCTTGATCTCGTCTTCGACCTTCTCGATGCGGTGTACGCCGACCTGAGAAATGTGGATGAGACCGTCGATCGTCGGCTCAAGCGCGACGAACGCGCCGAACGGAACGATGCGGACGACCTTGCCCTCGACGATGGAGCCGATCGGATACTTCTCCGCAGCCTTGGTCCAGGGCTTCGGCTGAAGCTGCTTGTAGCCCAGAGAAATGCGTTCCTTCTCGCGATCGACGCCGAGGATCAGCACTTCGATTTCCTGACCGATGGACAGCGCATCGCTCGGATGCTTGACTCTGCCCCATGCGCAGTCGGTGACGTGTACGAGACCGTCGAGACCGCCGATGTCGACGAACGCGCCGAAATCGGTGATGCGGCGAACGACGCCGTGGATCTTCTCGCCGACCACGAGCGCATCCCACTTCGCCGCCTTAGCAGCCTTCGCTTCTTCTACGAGGACCTGCTTGATGGATGCGACGATGCGCTTCTTGGCCTTGTCCGCTTCGAGGACCTTGACCTTGATGGTCTTGCCGACATAATCGTTGAGGTTCTCAACGTATTTGGTGGAAACGTGCGAAGCCGGAACGAACGCGCGAACGCCGTTGATATCGGCGATCAGGCCGCCCTTGACGACTTCCTTGACCACTGCCTCAAAGGTCTTGCCTTCGACATTCTCTGCGAACATGGCGTCCTGCAGCTTTCTGTCTTCGACATTCTTGCGGGAAAGGCGCACATTGCCTTCGCCGTCATTGACCATGAGAACTTCTACGTCGATGCTGTCACCCTCTTTGACAACGTCCTCCGCACGGACTTCGGGATCCGCGGAGAATTCTCCCTTCGGAATCACGCCGTCAGCCTTGTAACCGATGTTGACGAATACTTCGCCGTCGACGACCTGGATCACGGTGCCCGTGATCATCTGGCCCGGACGGATCCGCTTCACGGTCTTCTCAAAGGCCTGTTCAAAAGTCTCGGGCTCGGCTTCCGCCTCCGCCTCGACAGCAACGGGTGCCGCTGCTTCTTCGACCGCTGCCGGTGCTTCTTCAACGGTTTCCTTAACTTCTTCGACCGCTTCCGCAACCGTCTCCTCAGCCGCCTCGACTGCTTCGGCAACTACTTCAGTGGTTTCGGCGACAACCTCAGCGGGAGCTTCCGCTTCGATGGTTTCAACTGTCGTCTTTTCGAGTTCGCTCATTACTTGTTTAACCTCCCTAATCATCGCTGTTGGCGTCGATGCGCCTGCGATTATCCCTATTATATCATCCGCTTCGATTTTTGCAAGAGGAATTTTTCCGATATTGTCGATGATTTCGGACTTTTTGCAAGTTTTTTTGCACAAATCGAGCAAAGCGCAGGTGTTTGCGCTTGTTTCGGAGCCGAGAACGAAGATGCGCGTGCACCGTTTTGCGAGCATTTCGGCTTCCGTTTGCCGCTGCCGCGTGGTGTCGCAGATCGTAAAGAACGCGTGCAGCGTCTTCACCTTGCCCTTCAAAACCCGCAAAACTGCGTCGTACGTCTCCGCCTTTGCGGTCGTCTGCGATACGAGCGTCAGCACGTCTGTCTCCGGGATTCGCTCTGCGTCCTCCTCGCAGGTTAAAATCAGGGCGTCCTCTCCCGCGCGGCTCTTGATGCCGATCACCTCCGGGTGCGTCGGCTTTCCGAGGATCGCCGTGCGCTCACCCTGCCTGTCGGCGCGCTCAACGATCCGATGGATCCGCTTTACGAACGGGCAGGTCGCGTCGATCACCTGAATCCCCTTCTCTTCGCACGCCCGAAAGACCTCGGTCGGCGCACCGTGCGCGCGGATGACGAGCGTGTCCCCCGCTCCCACCTCATCGAGCGATTCGACCGCACGGATCCCGCGGGAGGCGAGCTCGTTCACGACCTGTTCGTTATGGATGATCTTGCCGTACGTGAATACGCGCGCGCTCGTTTCCGCCGCCTTGTTCACCAGCTCGATCGCGCGGGACACGCCGAAGCAGAACCCGCTGTGTTTTGCCAAGAGCAGCTGCATCAGAGCGCCTCCGCGATGCTTCTCAGCGTCATCATCGCGTCCGAGATCGCCGCGTTCACGGCGTCGACCGGCTTCTTGCCGGGGCACTGCGCCTTGACCTCAGCGGGATAGATCGGATCGCCGACCGCGACCTTGAGCCGCTGACCGAACTTCCGATCATGATGCACGATATATAAAGGAACGATCGGCGCGTCGGCGCGTACCGCGATGAACGCGCAGCCCTTGTCGAACGTGTCCATGTCGGTCTCGGTCGCGCAGCGGTGTCCCTCCGGGAACACGCCGAACGCCTTGCCCTTTTCGAGCAGCGCGCACGCATGGCGGATCGACTTCGTGTCCGCCGTGCGCTGATTCACCGGGAACGCCAGAAGCAGCTTGAAGATCGCCGTCATGAACTTCGACGAGAACAGCGTCGACTTCGCCATGAAGTGAATGCAGCGCCACACGATCGCCGCGATCCAGATCGGGTCGCTCATCTTGACGTGGTTCGATACGTAGATCACCTTGCCCTTGCTTTTCAGCGCGGCGCGGTTATGGATCTTCGGCCGCCCGTACAGCCACAGGATCGGCTTTAAGATGATGCATGCGATGACGTACAGCATGTCAGACCTCCGACAAAATTGCTTCGACTGCCTCTTCGATCGTCATTTCGGTCGTGTCGATCCGCTTCGTGTCCGCGCCGCAGTACAGCGGCTTATATGCGCGCTCGCTGTCCTGTTTGTCGCGGCGAATGATGTCGTGCAGGATCGTATCGTAATCCGCGGGCTGTCCAAGCTCCCGAAGCTGTCTCACCCTGCGGTTTGCCCGCTCCTCCGCCGATGCGGTCACGAAGAACTTATACGGCGTATCGGGCAGCACATTCGTGCAGATGTCGCGCCCGTCCATAACCACGCGCTGCGCATGCGCCACCTCGCGCTGCAGCTCCGTCATGCGATCGCGCACGGCGGGCACGCGGCTCACGAGCGAAGCGCCCTGACCGATCTCCTCGGTGCGAAGCTCGCCCGTGACGTCCTCGCCGTCGACAAGAATGTGCTGTTCGCCGCTCTCCGTATAGCGCACGCGAAGATCGATCGCGCCGACCAGCGCCGCGACCGCCGCCTCGTCCGTAAACGACACGCCGTGCCGCTTTGCCGCCACCGCGACGCCGCGGTACATCGCGCCCGTATCAAGGTACGGGATGTTCAGAATCTTTGCGATGCGCTTTGCGACCGTGCTCTTGCCCGCACCCGCGGGACCGTCGATGCCGATGCTTGCTTTCATTTTTATACCTCCGTCGGAATACTGCTTCCCGCAAGCGCGCCCGTCGACCAGGCGATCTGCAGGTTGAACCCGCCCGTAAAGGCGTCCGTATCGAGAAGCTCGCCCGCAAAAAACAGGTTCGCGATCTTTTTGGATTCCATCGTGGAAGGATTGACCTCCCGCACCGAAACGCCGCCGCGTGTGACGATCGCTTCCGCGATCGGCCGCGTGCCGGTCACATGCAGCTTCAGCCCCTTCAGCGTGTCGATCAGCGCTCTGCGCTGTGCCTTTGTGCAGTTGCCCGCCTGCGCAGCTCCGTCGATACCGGAAACCGCGAGCACGACGCCGAGAAGCTTTTGTGGCAGCAGCCCGTATAACGCGCCGGAAAACGATTTCTTCGCGTTTGCGGAGAGGTCGCGTAAAAGTCTTGCGTCAAGCTGTTCAAACGACAGCCCGGGCTTTAGGTCGATGGAAAGGAGCACGCCCTCCGGCTGCTCCGCGACAAGCGCAGATGCCGACAGCACCAAAGGTCCGCTTACGCCGAAGTGCGTGAACAGCATTTCGCCGAGCTCCGAATAGACCTCTTTGCCGTTCTGATAGGCGGTCAGCGTGACGTTTTTCAGCGTCAGTCCGGACAGATCCGCGCACCACGTCTCCTCGGTCTCGAACGGCACGAGCGAGCCCTTCGGCGGGGTCACCGTATGCCCGAGCTGCTGCGCGAACCGATACCCGTCGCCCGTGCTGCCGGTGGACGGATAGGAAAGCCCGCCGGTTGCGAGGATCACCGCGTCGAACGGTTCCACCGTCCCTTCCGCGCGCACGCCCGAGACCTTGCCGCCGCTTTCGAGAACCGCCGTAACGCGCGTACGGAGCCGCACCTCGACGCCGCTTGCGCGGACCGTTTTCTCAAGCGCCTTTAAGATGTCGCTTGAATGATCGGAGACCGGGAACACGCGCTGTCCGCGCTCGACCTTTAACGGCACGCCCGCGTTCTCGATCAGCGACATGATCGCCGCGCTGTCGAAGTGCGCATAGGCGCTGTACAGGAACCGCGGATTTTTTACGACGTGCCGGAAGAACCCCTCCCGATCCACCGCGTTCGTCACGTTGCAGCGTCCCTTGCCGGTGATGAACAGCTTCTTTCCGAGCTTTTCGTTCTGCTCAAACAGTGTCACCCGATGTCCGTTTTCCGCCGCCTTGATCGCGGCGATCTGTCCCGCCGCGCCGCCGCCGATGACCGCTACTCTCATGCTTCGCCTCCGAATTCTCCCGAAAGATCAACGGCGTCGAGCCGCTCGCAATGATAGCCCATCGGCGTAACCGTGACATAGCCCTTCCTGAGCCACGTGTCGTCCGTGTCCGCGTCGGGATCGACGGGAAGTCTGCCGCGCGGCGCCCAGTAATACGGACGTCCGAGCGGGTCCTCGCGAAACTCATAAGTCTTTCGATAGCGCACAAGCCCGAGCCCCGTAAGCTTATATCCTTTGATCTCGTCGATCGGAACGTCCGGCACGTTGACATTATAGAACATGCCAAACGGCAGCGGACGCCGCATACATACGTCGATCATGCGTTCGGTCACGTAATACGCCGTTTCAAAATGCGTCGGCTCACGGTGATCCAGGGACATCGCGATCGCGGGTACGCCTAAGAGCGCCGCTTCCTGCGCGCCGGCGCAAGTGCCGGAATAGAGCGTGTCGCTGCCGAGGTTCGGTCCGTGGTTGATCCCTGCGATCACCAGATCCGGGATTTCGGGCACAAGGTTTCCGAGCCCGAGCCGCGCGCAGTCCACCGGCGTGCCGTCGATCGCGTACGCAAGCGTAGCGCCCGGGATCTCTCTCGGGACGGCACGCAGCGGCATGTTCAGCGTCATCGCCTTCGATGCCGCGCTTCTTTGCCGATCCGGCGCGGTCATCCATACCGTATGCGCTTTGCAAAGTCCGTTCAATAGCGTCCGTATGCCCTTCGCGTCGATACCGTCGTCGTTGACCAAAAGGATCTTCATTCCATATGCCCCCAGTTTGTGATGCTTCATTATACCAAACCCCGCGTACTTTCGCAAGGTGTTGCGAAAAGAAACGAAACAAACCGCGGATCGCTGCAGGGGTTAAAATATTTCACAGGACGCCGGGTCGGTGTCCCCTACGGTATGTTTTCGCCCTCTTGCCCTCCCTGTGCAAGGGAGGGTGGCAGCCGTAGGCTGACGGAAGGATTGTTATCGCGGGCGGATGCGATCCATTCCGCTTCGCTTCATTACAGCGGTAGATCGCGCGACGACGCGCAGCGTCGTCTACCGCGTACCATCGCCCCTACGGATAAAACCATCCTGTAGGGGAAGATATCATCTTCCGTTCCGCTGTTACGCGGGCGGATAATATCCGCCCCTACGGATAAAGGACGTCCCATCGCCCGCCATACAAAAAGGAGCCTTGCGGCTCCTTTCGTGTGAGTTCGGTTATTTGGTTTTTGCGTTCTTGACGTTCGACCAGCCGCCGTAATAAGTCATGCCGTTGAATTCGTGGTAGGAACGCACGCGCACGTAATAGGTCGTTTTGGATTTCAGGCTCTTGACCGTCGTCTCGCTTGTCTTCGGGTTCGAAATCTTCACCGTCTTGACGTTCTTGGTGAAGGCGGAATCCGTCGCGATCTGCACCTCGTAGCCGGTGAAGACGGAGCTTGCGCCCCACTTGATCTTGAGCTGCTTCGAGCCCGGCGTGACGCTGTTCAATACGCGCGTGGTGATCCGCACCGTCGTCTTGAGCGGACCGACCTCGCCGAGGTTGTAGTTATCCCCGACGTTGCCGCCGATCGCTGCGCCGCTGATCGGGTCCGTGCGCCTTGCAAAGTATGCCTTTACGCCGTACTGATAGCGCGTGCCCGCATAGACCTTATGCGCCGCATCCGTGCCGTCGACATACGTCGTGCCGGTCGTGTTATTCCAACGCTCGAAGGTCGTCCATCCGTCCGTGGTGCTGCTCCATGCGCGGCGATAGATGACATATCCTGCTGCGCCGTCAACCGGCTTCCATGTGAGCTTGATGCCGTCCGCGGTGTTCTCGATCGTCGTTTCCGTCGTCGCCGGCAGATAAATCTTGAACCACGCTCTTGCCGTGCCGGTATACGCGCCCTTGAACGTCAGGAGCACATAGCCCGTACCGGCGTTGGTGTTCTCACGATACTCGCAGGTATAGTTTGCCGTGCCGATCACATTGCCGCTTGCGTCCTTGACCGTGAACCGCGGCGTCTGCGCTCTGCCGTTTGCGATGACATACGGCGTCGTACCCTTGAACTTGACGTCGCTTGCGTTCCACTCGACCGTGCCGTCAAACTCCGTGGACGGCTCTGTAGTCGGTGTCGCCGTGGGCGTCGCGGTCGGCGTCGGTGTTGCCGTGGGCGTCGGCGTCGGACTCGGTTTGGGCCCGACCGTGAGCTTTGCCGCGTTGCTATATACGCTGTTGCTGTCTGGATAGCTGACCGTGCAGCGGTAGAGATATCCGTTCTGCCACGAATAGGCGGTGAAGTGCATCGTGTCGGTATCGTGTCCGTCATAGTAGCAGGAATACCATGCCTCGCCGTCGGTGCTGTACTGCCACCGATAGGTCAGCTGACTCGCGTCGCCGATCAGCAGCGTCGCCGCGACATGGAAGCTTGCGACGCTCTCCTCCGGAACGGTCAGATCCTTCGGCTGCTCGGTGATTGTGATGTTCGGCACGACCTTGACGGTGCAGGTCACAGTGTACTGCCCGTCTTCCGTGACGCCGGTCAGAATCGCCGTCCCCTCCTGATATACGCTCAGTACGGTCTGCTCCGTGTCGCTGTCAAAGCCTGCGGTCACAACGGTCGTATCGCTTGACTGCCAATTGAAGTATTTCTCGGTCGCGTCCTCGGGCGTATAGACGACCGGCAGGACGGTTCCGCTTACGCCGAGGTGCGTCTCAAACTCCTCGGGCGCCTCGATCCCGCGAAGAAGAATGTTTCCGAACGGCGTGCCGGGATATTCCGTACCATCGTAAACGAGACCGCTCTCCGGGATCTGCTTTGCATCTTCGGCGTTTTTCACAAGCGCTTCCGCTTCCTCGCGGCTCATAATCAGCTCCGGCGGCAGCGTCATGCCCGTGCTATACCACGTTCCGCCGGTGTAGTTCCACCATGCCTTCCAGTTATCGGCATTGCTGTCGTACCTGAAGTACGCGTCCTGCGTATGCGTCTTGCCGTAGTAATCCGTATAGGTGACGTTATGCTTGACGATATTCGCGGTCGGATGATCCTCAAACGATTCAGTTAAGTAAAGGACCTCGTGATTCGTGACATATTTGCCATCGACCCACGCGTCAGACACGGTCAAAACGCCGCTGCCGAGCGGCATCAGATAGCAATAGCTCATTCCGATCCCGATGAGGTGCTCGGTCGCGATCCGGACCCATGTGCCGCCGGTTGCCGCGATCGTGTTTTTATAGGTATCGCCCGCGATCAGATCGCGGTACGGCGCCATATCCGCCTCTGCGTACTGTTCGTAGCGATCATGCATCTCGCAGTATTTTTCGACCGTGCCGTGTGTGGCGTAGTCCGCTTCGTCGCCTTCAAAGGTGAACACCTTTACAATGCGGTTGGAAAAGAGCGGATCGTACCCGCCGCGTCCCGCGCCGCCGTAGGTACGCGTTTCGCCGTTAAAGGTCACATTGATCTCCCAATGCGAGCTGCCGCCGCTCACCTTGCAGTCCGGCTCCAGACGTTTTGCAAGCGTCGCCATCAGGTTCGGGAAGCTTGCGGAGTCGAGGATCAGCGGAAACGCGCTTTCCAAAAGCCATCCGCCGTGCCGGTTGAACATCTCGTAATGCTCGTTCAGCCCAAGCTCAGCGTAGGGCGACGCCGCAAGGAACGGGTACGGACGGCTCTCGTTCGGGCTGTCGCTGTCGTACAGCCCGCGCGGGTAGATCGCGTAAAGATCGAGCGCAGCCTGCAGTGCGTCCAGCTTTTCAAAGAAGGTCATCGAATCCGTCGTGTAGGTATCGAGCAGATCGTCCGCAAGGGTCTTCAACTGCACGCAGGGCACGGTAACGTCCGTCTCCTGAAACTCGTCACGATAGAAAGCGCTTCCCTTTTTGGTGCGCTCCATCAGAACGAGCTCTCCCCCATCCGGATACGCGGTTTCAACGCGGAAGATGTACCCGCCCTTTACGCGGAGCGTTTCCTCGTTTTCGTAAACGACGTCTGCAAACTTCGTCTGCGACGGATAGTACATGCCCGGATCGGTATGGTATACGGTCGACCAGCCGCCTCCGGAGGGAACGGTGATCTTGCCCTGATCATCCTCGCTGTAATACTTGCTGTCCCGGTCCACCAGACGGAAGCTGCGCGGGTCGGGATTGTCCGTCATAACGTATACGTAGTACGGGTACGGCGCAAGGATCGGCGCGATCGCATAGGTGTAATCCATTACGTTGTCGCCGAGCTCCGGCGTCTCCGTGTCGCCCTCGGGCAGCGTCTCGTCGGGCGTTTCGTCCGATGCTTCCCCGATCGGAACAAGCGCAGTCTCGTCGTCCTCCGCGCCGTCGCCGACCTCCGGGAGCGCGGTAACGTCTTCGGCGGCTTCCTCTTCGGGCAGCGCGTCGGCTTCCTCCGCGATCGCGGCGGGCAAAAGCGCAAGCAGCATCAATAGGCTTAAGAGCGCCGCAAGTCCTCTTCTCATGATTCGGTTCATCTGATCCTTCAAAATTGCAAACTCGGATTTCTTTTCCTGTTTAGTATGACAGTCTTCCGATCCGTTTGGTTTTATTATAACATAAAAAAAATGACCGTTTGCAGAAAATAACGGTCATTTTTTCAATCTTTTTTGGAGCTTTACAGGTTTTCGTTCTTCAAAGCGTCAATCGGATTGTCGCGCGAAAGCCGATGCCGCGCGTAAAGCATCGTCGCGAACACGACGAGGAACACCGAGCCGACGGCGATCAGGATGCTTTGCCACGGCATGTAGAATCTGCGTTCGAGCTCAGCGGCGACGATCCGATGGATCAAAAACGTCACCCCGATCGAGACCGGCAGTCCGAACAGCAGCGCGCGGAGCCCGTAGATGATGCACTCATAGCTCAGCATCCGGCGCATGCCCTTCTCCGTCATGCCGATCGATTTCAACATGGCGAACTCTCTGCGGCGCAGCATAATCGCAGTGCTGATCGTGTTGAACACGTTCGCCGCCGCGATCAGCGAGATCAGAATGATAAACCCGTAGGCGAACACATTGACCACGCCGACGATCATACGGTTCTGCTCCCGCCCTTCGGCGACGTCGCCCGCATAGGCGTTGTACTTGAATTCCGACGCTTCGATGATCTGAAACGCCTCGGTCCGCACTGCCTTATGATCGTCCGCTTCAAAGTACATCGACGCCATCGCGGTGTTGTTCAGCGTGTCCGGAAGCTTTGCGAACGGATAGATCAGCGAGGCCTGGTTGCTCGGAAGACAGAAATCGTCCGTCTTCACAAACGCGTCGAACACATAGCTCACGGGCTCGGTCGCCTGCGCGATCGGAACGGTCCCGATCGACATCTTTAGATCGAGATGCACGCCGTTTTCGGCGGCGTCCTTTGTCGCCTGCTCCCAATATGCCTCCGGATAGTAGACGATGAAGGTGTCGCCGCTTTCCTCATCCGCCGTATATTCCCAGAAGCACCCTTCGCGCTCGCGGATCTTCAGCGTCGAGATCTCGCCCGGAAGCGCGCTGCTCTTAAACAGATCGTAGCGGTAGCGCTTCATGCTGTTCCCGTCGAATACGTCCTCGGTGATGTCGTAATTCATCAGAACGCCGTTCGGGTTATCGGGATCGAAATACGGCTCCGGATCGATCCCGTTTGCCTTGCACAGCGCGCGAAAGCTTGCATCGTCCAGATACAGGATCTCGACCGGCACGTCCGTTCGTTCCAGCTTCGCGGTAAACGCATGCACCGGTACGGTCTTATACGCATCGGTCAGAAGCGCGGATTCGGCGCGGAACCCGTCGAGATCGCCGTAGAACGCACGGTAGTACGCGGAGCGGGTCACGCCCTCGACCGCCTGCATCTGCTGCATGACGTCCTTAACGGCATAGGTCGGCACGTTCACGAACACATCGACGTTGCTGTTTTCGGAAACCGTTTCCACCATGTCGGTCAGATACGTGCAGAACGACGACGCCGAGATGAACAGCACGACGCTCATAAACAGCGACAGCACCGTCGCGCGATAGCCCTTCTTGTTGCGCTTGAAGTTCTTCGCGCCCATCGCGCCTTCGAAGCCGAACAGCGTTTCGGTGAGCTTCGCGGTCCTGACCTCCCTCGCCTTCGCCTTGACGTCGGCGCTGCTGCGGATCGCCTCGATCGGCTGCAGGCGTGCCGCCCGCCGTGCGGGAACCGCCGCGGAGATCAGCACGGTGACAAGCGCCACGAGCACCGCAAGGAGCAGCGCGATCGGATGCAGCGCAAGACGCATCCCGACCGTCGTGCTCGGCATGAGCCGCGTGAACGTATCGCGCAGCGCAAAGAGCGTGATCCCGATGCCCGCGCAGCCGACCAGAAGTCCGATCGGAATGCCGATCGCCGAGAGCGCCAGTGCCTCGTAGCGCACGGAGGCGCGGATCTGCTTTTTCGTCGCGCCGATCGATTTTAAGATGCCGAACTGCCGCGTGCGCTCCGCAACCGAGATCGAGAACGCGTTGTAGATCAGCGAGATCGAGCCGAACATGACAAGCACCACAAGCACCGCCGCAAAGCCGTACAGCACGGTCGTCATCGTATCGTCGCCGAACGAACCGTAGAGGCGCATCAGCGAGTTGTTCGGACGCCAGTTTTCGGAAAACGTCTGTTCATTCATGGTGCGCTTGAAAAAATACGGATGGCGCACCGTAAAGAACACGGTCGACTCGCCCGTTCCCTCTCCCCGCGTCAGCGCGCGGTAGCCCGTGCCGCCGACCGCGGAATCGAAGCTTCGGTAAATCCCGACGATGGTATAGGTCCTTTCGGTTCGGTCGACGACATATTCGCCCTCGCCCGCCGGCGCGTATTCGCCGAGCGGTTCGCCGTTTGCGCTGACGCGCGTTCCGATCGAAAGGGTGACGGTATCTCCGATTTCGTATGCCGCCTGATCGAATTCCCCGAAGTTATAAAACCGGGTCGATAGGATGATCTCGCGTTCGTTTTCGGGCATGCGTCCTTCCGTGATGCGAGCCTCGATGAGCGGCGCATCGCCGATCAAAGCGTCCACAAAGATCGGCATCCGGTCCGTTTCCGGGTCGAGCGCCTCGTAGCCGACCGTTTGCCATGCGGCGGCGACGTCCTTTACAAAGTCCTGTTTGCCGACCTGTTCCGCCTTCTCTTCGTCAAGCTCCGAAAAATACGCGTGATAGTTTCCGGAATCCTCGGCGATCACTTCGCGCATGTAGACAAGCCCGCTGTACGCGCCCTCGATGACCGCGGTCAGAAGCGCCATCGAAAGCACGATGCCGATGACCGTAACGAGCGTTCTCATGCGGTTCTTTTTCAGCGCGCGCAGGGTGTACGTATGCAGAATGTTCATGCCTGCGTCCCCCGGATGCGCTCGTCGCGCACGATGCGTCCGTCCTCGATCGCGATCACGCGGTCCGCCTGCAGCGCGATCTGCTCGTCATGCGTAATGACGATCAGCGTCTGATTGTATTTGCGATTGGAAAGCTTTAAAAGCTCCACGATCTCGCGGCTGTTTTTGGAATCGAGGTTGCCGGTCGGCTCGTCGGCAAGCACGATCTCCGGCGCGTTCATCAGCGCCCGTCCGATCGACACGCGCTGCTGCTGTCCGCCGGACAGCTGATTCGGAAGATTGTTTCTGCGATCCTGTAAACCCAGAAGCTCCAGAAGCTCCGAAAGTCGCTCCTCGTTGACCTTGCGTCCGTCCATGCGCACCGGCAGCGTCATGTTCTCCACGACGTTCAGCACCGGGATGAGATTGTAAAACTGGTAGATGAGCCCGACGTGACGGCGGCGGAAGATCGCAAGCTGTTCCTCGTTCTGCGCGTACACGTCCTGTCCGTTCATAAAGACCTGCCCCGACGTGGGACGATCGACGCCGCCCAAACAGTGCAGAAGCGTCGATTTGCCGCTGCCGGAGGGTCCGATGATCGCTAAAAATTCGCCCTTCTGCACGGAGAACGACACGTCGTCAAGCGCGCGGACCTCGCTGTTCCCCGTGCCGTAGCGCTTGATCAAATGTTCTGTTCTGAGTATTTCCATAAAACTGCCTCCTTTGTTTCGTTCTCCTTGAGTATAAACAAAGAAAGTGACAGCTCGGTGACGGTTTGAAACTTTTTTCGAACGTCAGATCACGGAGCGGTAAAAGGTCACGGTAAAGATCGCACCGCCGCCGTCGGCGTTCTTCGCGGTCAGCGTGCCGTTCTGCCCCGCGACGATCTCCCTCGCGAGCGCAAGCCCGATGCCCACGCTGTCGCTTGCGGCGTTCTTTCCGCGATAGAAGCGTTCAAAGACGTGCCCGAGCTCGCCCTCCGAAAACCCGGGACCCGTGTCGCGTACGGTAAGCCGCGAGAAGAGCGGCGTCTCGCTCGTCTCGATCGTGATGCTGCCGCCGCCCGGCGTATGCTCCATGCAGTTCTTCAGGAGATTCGAAACGGCTTCCACCGTCCACGCGCGGTCGACCGAAAACGCCGCGCCGTTCGCCTCGACCGTGACGGCGACGTTTTTCAGTTCGAGCGCCACGTTCAAGGGCTCCAGCGCGTTTCGGATCAGCTCCTCGGCGCGCACGGTTTCCGTTTGAAAGCGCACCGCCTCCGCGTCGAGCTTCGAGAGCTTCAGAAGCGTTTCGGTGATCCACTGCACGCGCTCGGTCTGCTGCTTCAGTTCGCGCGTGTAGCGAAGCCGCCGCTCGAACGGAAGGTCCTCCTCCGCGAGCATCGAAACGAGCAGGTTCATCGCCGTGAGCGGCGTGCGGATCTGGTGGAACAGATCGGCGATCGCGTCGGAGAGCATGCGCTTGTCGCGCAAAAGACTGTCGCTTTGCTCCTTCAGCCGCACGGTCATCTTGCGGATCTGCGCCTGCAGGATCGCAAGCTCTCCCTCCTCGCTTTCGCGGATCAGGATCTCGTCCTGTCCGTGCAGCACGCGGTCGACGTCCTTGGACAGCGCGTCGATCGCGCGATAGCGTTTTCTCGCGAGTAACAGATAGAGCGCCGTAAGTCCGCCGCCGAGCACGAGCAGCAGCACGCCCGAAGCAGGATGCAGAAAGAACCCGACCGCGGCGAGAACGACCGTCGCGGCGATCCCGATGATGCATTCGGTTTTCAGATCGCGATTTCGAAACATACTCAATCCATGCGGTACCCAAGCCCGCGCACCGTCTTGATGATGCCTGTCTCCTGTCCGTCGTCGCCGAGCTTTTCCCGAAGGCGCTTAATGTAAACGGTCAGCGTGTTGTCGTTTACAAAATCCCCCGCGACGTCCCAGATGTCCTCCAGAAGCCGGTTTCTCGAAAGCAGTCTGCCGCGGTTGTTGACAAACAGCATCAGAAGCCGAAACTCCAGCGCCGACAGTTTGACGGGCTCGCCGTTTTTAAACACCTCGCCGCGCTCCGGATCGACGGTCACGCCGCCGTTGAGCTGTAAAACGGACTCCGCGCCGCTTCGCCGCAGCACGCTTTTCATGCGGGAAACCAGCTCGCGCGGGCGAAACGGCTTCGTGATGTAATCGTCCGCGCCCATGTCGAGCCCGTTCACCACGCTGTTTTCGTCGCCCGAGGCGGTCAGAAAGATGACCGG
>CALGGM010000199.1 GCA_937915925.1 uncultured Clostridia bacterium
CGCCGTACTGCATCAAGTATGCCTTCTATCAGGCGTATCCCACGCCGCCGGAGGGCGACCGCTTCGGCGCGAGAAAGATGCAGCTGACCGAGCACTATTGGCTCGTCGACGAGCATCTTCCCGAGATGGCGAACAACATCTATAACGAATACATGCCGATGGACGTGCTCCGCTGGCAGGGCTGCATCCCGGACGTCAACACCTCCGCGGTGCATCAGAACGCCGAAACCGGCGACGCGGGCCGCGCGGTAGGCGGCGGCGACTTCCCGCCCTTCATCTTCGCGTTTGTCCCGATCAACTGGGAGGAGGATTTCAAGGGCGCGGGCCGCACGCCGGAGGACGGACCGAACTATCGCTGGCAGTTCCTCATTCAGTATCCCGAGGGCGTAGCCAAGGAAGACGGCGAAAAGTGGTTCTATGACGAGGTCGTCCCCTACTTCAAGAAGAGCGTGTTCGTCAACCGCTTCGTTTCGAGCAAGGTAAAGGTCAACTACGGCGCGCCGAGCGCGAAGTTCGACCGGCTCTGCGAGATCTGGTTCGAAGGCCCCGAGGAGTGGCACGAAGCCGCGGTCGTTCTGGCCGACCGTATGATCAAAAAGCCCGAATGGGCACAGCAGGAACAGTTCCCGTACCTCAAGCCGCAGCACAACATCGCTTCCATGTTCTTAGGCGATCGTGCAACGAGCGACAACCTCAGTCAGTACCGCGGCTTTATCACCATGCGTTAACCCACCGACCAGATCAAAAATAATCAGAAAGGATCCATTGTATTATGAAACCGACTAAGAAGATGATCCTCACGCAGAATCTCGTCTTCAACGCGCCGTTCGCGCTGATCATGGTGCTCGTCTCCACGTACATCATGCAGGGCTGGGCGGGATTCAACTTCACCCTGATCCCGATGTTCTTCATCGCGCTTGCGCTGATCGAGTTCTTCGGCTTCATCATTCCGGTCCAGAAGATCGCGGGCTTCTTCGGCGCGAAGGTCTTCAAGGGCAAGAACCCGATGGCGTTCCCGCAGTTCCTGCTCGTCGCGGCCGTGCTGACGGTGATCTTCACCGTCCTCATGACGCTGTCCATGACGCTGATCGGCATGCTGCTCGGCGGCGCGCCGCTGTCCATGTACTGGGCGTCCTGCCTCCACGTCTTCCCGTGGCTGTGCCTCACCGCATACTGCTGCGTGCTCGTGTTCCTGCCGCTGTCCATGAAGGTTTCCGGCATGGATAAGTTCGCAGGCGGTCCGCCGCAGGGACAGGAACAGAAATAATTGACCCCACGCTCCCCCGATACACAGGCGTCGGGGGAGCGATGCTGCGTTTTTATGAGGTTGGTGCTATGAAGAAACCGACGCGTCCGGTGTGGACGCTGGCGCTGTGCATTGCGCTGTTTCCGCCGCTTTGGGCGGTTCTCGCGCCGTATATCGGCGTGCGGACCGGCGCCGTCGCGCTGATCTGCGCAGGCGTGTACAACGCGTGTTCCGAGCAAAAGCGCGCCGTGCGGATGTCGCTCGGCTTTCTTGCGGGCGACGCGTGGGCGGTGCTGGCACTTTGGATCATGGAGAAGCTTCCGTGGAACGAAAACGTCGAGCTGTTTTTGACGCTCTTCGTGCTCGGCGGCGTCGCGGTGCTGATCGCGTCCCTGCTAAAGAAGGTATTTTATCTTCCGGCGTGGCTGTCGGGCTGGGCGATCGGGCTCACCGTCATGGCGCCGATGGGTTTTTCCGCAATCGGCACGTACCCCTTGGAAATCGCGGCGGCGATGCTGGTCGGCGTATGGTATGTGGGCGTATTCATCGACGCGATCCACAGCCTGCTGAACCGCAAAAAATCCGCAGATGAGGAGAAAGACAGATGAAGCAAAAGTCCGTTTCCGTACGGTGGGCATACCTTGTTCTGGGCGTGATCGCCCTGCTGTTTGCGGGCGTCATCTACGCATGGTCGATCTTAAAAGCGCCGCTTTCGGAGGCGTTTGGGTGGACGAACGCGCAGCTTGCGCTGAACTTTACGCTGACCATGTGCTTCTTCTGCCTCGGCGGCTTTGTCGGCGGACTGCTTTCGAAAAAGCTCGGAAGCCGTTGGAGTTTAATCCTCGCGGCGGCGCTCTCTGGTCTCGGCTTTGTCCTCGCTTCGCGGCTTTCCGGCGCGGTATGGACGCTGTATCTTTGCTACGGCGTGCTCGCGGGGCTCGGCATCGGCATTGCGTATAACGTCATCATCTCCACGGTTTCCGCATGGTTCCCCGACAAAAAGGGGCTGTGCTCCGGCGCGCTGATGATGGGCTTCGGCGCTTCCGCGCTCGTCGTCGGAAAGCTTGCGTCCGCGCTCATCGACGGTCCGGGCTGGCGCACCGCGTACCTTGCCACGGGCATTGCGCTTGCGGCGATCCTGCTGGTGACGGCGCTCGTGTTGAAGCGTCCGTCGCCGGAGCTTGAGCTTCCGCAGCCGCAAAAGAAGGCGGCGGCAGGCGGCGAGACCTTTGAGCAGATCGATTATCCCACCGGGAAGATGGTGCGCCGTCTCTCGTTCTGGCTCGCGTTTCTGTGCATCGTATGCCTGTCGGCGGTCGGCAACACGGTCATCTCGTTCGCAAAGGACCTTGCGCTTTCCGTCGGCGCGGCGGCAGCGCTTGCGACGACGCTGGTCGGCGTTCTGTCCGTATGCAACGGCTTGGGCCGCATCGTGATCGGCGCGCTGTTCGACGCCTTGGGCCGCAAAAAAACCATGCTGCTCGCAAACTGCCTCACGATCCTTGCGGCGGGCGTTACGCTCGCTGCGGTTCTGACGAAGTCCCTGCCGCTTTGCATTGCGGGGCTTTGCCTCACGGGGTTCTCCTACGGCGCGGGTCCCACCATTTCGTCGGCGTTCATCTCCGCGTTCTACGGCACGAAGTACTTCCCGCTGAACTTCTCGGTGATGAACTTCAACCTGATGGGCGCGTCGTTCGTGGCGACGGCGGCGAGCGGGCTTTTGGAATCCACCGGCGGGTACGTGGGACCGTTCGTCCTGCTGCTTGCGCTTTCGGTGGTGTCGCTGGTGCTGAACCTCTGCATCAAAAAGCCGTAAGGGGGATCGCAGCATGGACGCTGAACTCGACCGCCTGTTTCTTCGCGACGGAATCCGCAACTTCGTGTTCATCGGCGAAGCCGGCTGCGGCAAAAGCGAGATCGCGCTGAACCTTGCCGTGCGGCTTGCCGAACGGAACGAAAAGCCCGTCCACTTCTTCGACCTCGACATGACGAAGCCCCTGTTCCGCTCGCGCGATCAGGCGGCGACGCTCGAAGAGAAGGGCGTGACCGTGCACTTCGAGGAGCAGTTTTACGACGCGCCGACCGTCACGGGCGGCACGGTGCGGCTGCTCAAAGACGAATCGGTCTATACCGTGCTCGACGTCGGCGGCGACTACATCGGCGCGCGGGCGATCGGCGGCTATGCCCCGATGCTGAACAGCCCCGCGACTGCCGTGTTTTATGTCATCAATCCGTTTCGCCCGTGGTCCATGGACATCGATCATATCGATAAGGTTCTCGGCGAAACGCTCGGCGTTTCTCACATCCGACTCGATCGGCTGACCCTGTTCGGAAACCCGAACCTCGGTCCCGAAACGACGGAGGACGACGTACTTTCGGGCGCGGCGCAATTAGAAAACAGCGTCGGTCCCTATAAGCCGGTCGAGGGTTGGTCCGTGCGGCGCGAACTTTCGGCGCGCGTCAAGGATCAGCTGAACGCGCCGGTATTTCCCATCGATCTGTATCTCACCTACGAGTGGGAACAAACAATTTAGTCCTTTCTTTCAACAATCTTTAGATAAAGGAGCAAACGTAATGGCACAAGGAAAGGTAGAAATCATCAAGGAACGGTGCAAGAGCTGCGGCTATTGCATCAAGTTCTGTCCCAAGGGCGTCCTTGCCGTGGGCAAGGAGGTCAACTCCAAGGGGTACGAGTATGTGTATCCGGCGAATCCGGACGCGTGTATCGGCTGCGCGATCTGCGCGCGCATGTGTCCCGACGGAGCCATTGACGTCTATCGGTAAGGAGGAAACAGTATGGCACGAATTTTCATGAAGGGCACCGAAGCGGTTGCTGAGGCTGCCGTCCGCGCGGGCTGCCGCTTCTTTGCCGGCTACCCGATCACCCCGCAGAACGAAGTCCCCGAGTACCTTGCCCGCCGTCTCCCGGAAGTGGGCGGCGTGTTCGTACAGGGCGAGAGCGAAGTCGCTTCCGTCAACATGGTGTACGGCGCGGCGAGCGCAGGTACGCGTTCCATGACGTCGTCCTCGTCCCCCGGCATCTCCTTGAAGAGCGAAGGCATCAGCTACTGCGCCGCGGCGCGCATCCCGATGGTCTACGCAAACTTCGCCCGCGGCGGCCCCGGCGTCGGTTCCATTCAGCCTGCGCAGCAGGACTATCTGCAGGCGACCAAGGCGTCCGGCAACGGCGGCTTCCGTATGCCGGTACTCGCTCCCGCAACCGTGCAGGAAGCGGTGGATCTGACGGTTCTCGCATTCGACTGGGCGGACCGTGATCGTACGCCCGTGCTGCTTTTAGCAGACGGCGTCATCGGCACGATGATGGAGCCGGTCGTGCTTCCGGAGCCGAAGACCGAAGAAGAGGTCGCGGCGATCAAGGAATCCAAGAAATCGTGGGCTTGCATCGGTCATGAGCTTGACTATGCGCACCGTGCATGGATCCAGCCGGGCAACTGGTCGACCCTCGTGATGCAGCAGTGCAACGAGGAAGCGGCTGCCATGTACGAATCGTGGCAGAAGGAAGCGATGGTCGAGGAATATCAGACGGAGGACGCCGAGCTGATCCTCACGGCGTACGGCATCTCCGGACGCATCGCGAAGTCCGCGGTCAACCTTCTGCGCGCGCAGGGTATAAGCGCGGGTCTGATCCGTCCGATCACCGTCTATCCGTTCCCGAACGCGGCGTACGACCGCATCGATTATTCGAAGGTCAAGGCGATCCTCGACGTCGAAATGTCGATCCCGGCGCTGTTCGTGGACGACGTGAAGGCGGCGGTCATGGGACGCGCCCGCATCGAAACCTGCCTCTGCTCCGGCGGCAACATCATGAGCCGTGAAGCGGTCATCAACGCGGCGAAGAACATCATGGAGGGCTGAGCAATGAACAAGATCTATACCAGAACCAAAACCATTCAGGAAGATAAAGTGTCCGGCTTCTGCCCCGGCTGCATGCATTCCACCGTCATCAAGCTGATCGGCGAGGTGCTCGAAGAGCTGAACGTCGTCGACAAGGCGGCGTGCGTGCTCGGCATCGGCTGCTGCGGTCTGCACATGGACTACATCGCGTATGACAACACCACCGCGCCGCACGGCCGCGCCTGCGCCGTTGCGACCGGCATGAAGCGCAGCAACCCCGATTCGCTCGTGTTCACGTACCAGGGCGACGGCGACTTTGCGTCCATCGGTCTTGCCGAATCCATGTCGGCGGCGAACCGCGGCGAGAACATCACGGTCATCTTCATCAACAACGGCATCTACGGCATGACCGGCGGTCAGATGGCGCCGACCACGCTCGTGGGCATGAAGGCGACCACCGCGCCGAAGGGCCGCGATCCGAAGGAGCACGGCTATCCGATGCATATGTGCGAGATTTTAAACCAGCTCACCGCACCGTATTATCTCGAGCGCACCTCGTGCAACACGCCCGCAAACGTCAACAAGACCAAGGCGGCGATCAAAAAGGCTTTCCGGAATCAGCTCGACGGCAAGGGCTTCTCGATGGTGGAGATCGTCACCGGCTGCCCGACCAACTGGGGTCTGGATGCGTTGAAGAGCTTGGACTTTATCGAAGAGAAAATGCTTCCCGAGTACCCGCTGGGCGTGATCCGGGATCGCAGCAAGGAGGCTTAAACTATGGAAACCAATCTGTGCGTCGCCGGATTCGGCGGTCAGGGCGTTATGTCGCTGGGCAAGTTCCTTGCGGACGCCACCTGCAACTCTACCGATAAGAACGTCACCTTCTTCCCGTCCTACGGCGCGGAACAGCGCGGCGGCACCGCAAACTGCTTCGTCGTCATCTCCGACGACGACATCGGCGCGCCGCTGGGCGACGTCATGGACGATCTCATCGTCATGAACGGTCCGTCTCTTGCTAAGTTCCTGCCGACGCTCAAGAAGGGCGGCAACCTGTTTATCAACAGCTCCATCGTGTCCGATCAGATCGACCGCGACGACGTCACGCTCGTCAAGGCGCCGGTCACCGAGCTCGCGCTCGAAATGGGCAATGCGAAGGTGCTGAACGTCATCATGCTCGGCGTGTACGTCGGCTACACGCAGGTCATCGAGCCCGCGATCGTTTGGGACACCATCGAGCATAAGCTCGCCTCGAAGCCCAAGCTTTTGCCGCTGAACAGGCAGGCGTTTGAAAAGGGTCTCGAGCTCGGCAAGGCGCAGCGCGCGTAACGCCGAAAAGGAGGCGCTATGGTCTACAGAACCTTTGAAGAACTGGTCGCAAAACTGAAGGCTTCTCCGCGCGCGGTCCGCATGGCGGTCGCGGCGGCGGGCGACGAGCATACGATCGAAGCGGTGCTGAACGCGCGCAAGGAGGGGATCGTTTCCCCGATCCTCGTCGGTGACAAGCCGCTGATCGACGCGGCGCTCGAAAAGTTCGGCGCGACCGTGCCGCAGGAGGATATCTACGACGTTGCGGACCTCGCGGAAGCCGCGAAGTTCGCCGTGCAGCTCGTGCGCGAAGGCAAAGCGAACCTGCTCATGAAGGGCAAGCTCGACACCAGCGTCATGCTCCGTCCGGTCGTCAATAAGGAGACCGGCATCGGCAAGGGCGGCGTCATGAGCCATTTCACGGCGTTCGAGGTCCCGAGCTATCATAAGCTGCTCGTCCCCGTGGACGGCGGCATGGTGACCTACCCCACGCTGGAGCAGAAGAAGTCCATCATCGAAAACACCGTCGGCGCGCTGCGCGCCATGGGCTATGACGAGGTCAAGGTCGGCGTGCTCGCGTGCGTCGAAAAGGTCAACCCCAAGATGCCCGAAACCGTCGAGGCGGACGCGTTGAAGCAAATGAACCTGCGCGGCGAGATCACCGGCTGCATCGTCGAGGGACCGATCTCCTACGACTGCGCCGTGAGCAAGGAAATCGCGGAGTTCAAGGGCTTCCATAGCCCCGTTGCGGGCGACGTCGACGTGCTCGTCGCGCCGAACATCCATGCCGGCAACATCATGGGCAAGATGCTCGCGTGCACCGCGGGCGCGAAGATGGCGGGCTTCATCGTCGGCGCGCATGTGCCGATCGTGCTCACCAGCCGTGGATCCTCGCCGCTCGAAAAGTACAACTCGATCGCGATCGCGGCGGCTGCCGCGGAATAAGGAGGGGACCATGGAGAAGCTTTTGATCATCAACCCCGGCTCCACCTCCACGAAGATCGCGGTGTTCGAGGACGAAACGCCGCTGTTCACGGAATCCATCGTCCACACGCCCGAGGAGCTTGCGCCGTATGAACACGTCGCGGAGCAGTACGAGTTCCGCAAGGACCTGATCGTGAAGACGCTCGAAAACCACGGCGTGGGCTTGGATACGCTCACCGGCATCGTCTCGCGCGGCGGGCTTCTGACCCCGATTCGCGCAGGCGCATACGAGGTCAACGACGACATGGTCTGGCAGCTGAAAAACCGCCCGCAAAACGAGCACGCGTCCAACGTCGGCGCGATGATCGCACGGGCGCTGAGCGTTGAATACGGCATTCCCGCGTTCATCTACGACGGCATCACGGTCGACGAGCTCGATCCGATCAACAAGATCACGGGTCTGCCCGTCTTCCGCAGAAAGGGCATGGGGCATAACCTGAACACCCGCGCCGCTGCAATGCGCTATGCCCGCGAATCCCAAAAAGCGTACAAGGACATCACGGTCATCGTCGCGCACTTGGGCGGCGGAATCTCGGTGAACCTGCATCACGGCGGACGGATCGTGGACTTCATCTCCGACGAGGAGGGTCCCTTCTCGCCCGAGCGCTCCGGCGGGCTTCCGATGTTCGACGTCATCAAGATGTGCTATGACGGCGCGCATGACTATAACTCCATGATGAAACTCGTGAAGCGGCAGGGCGGTCTCATGGCGCATCTCGGCACCACCGACAGCCGCGAGGTCCAGAAGATGGTCGACGCGGGCGACGAGCATGCGAAGCTGATCTTCGACGCGATGGCGCTGAACATTGCGAAGAACATCGCAAAGTGCGCGCCGTACGTGAAGGGCAAGGTCGACGCGATCCTTTTAACCGGCGGCATCGCGTACTCCGAGTACATCACCTCGTACATCCGCGAGCATGTCGAATTCATCGCGCCGGTCGTGGTCTACCCGGGCGAAGATGAAATGCTCTCCCTCGCACTCGGCGGCCTACGCGTCCTTCGCGGCGAGGAAACCGCGGCCACCTTCGTCAAAACCGAAAACCCCGGCTATTGAGCCACGAATCCAAACACCCCGCCCGTCGGGGTGTTTTTGTTTGCGCATTCAAACCAAGATGGATGCTAATGGCTTGTAGGGGGCGTCCTCCCGGACGCCCCGTCAAAAGGTACAACAGCGGAACGGGAAGGTGATACCTTCCCCTACACCCCCGTAGGGGCGGATCGCATCCGCCCGCCGTAACAAAAAAAACGGACGACCGACGGTCGTCCCTACAGGGTGTGCGGTACGCAATCATGTCAAAACGTATCGTAGGGGCAGATCGCATCCGCCCGTCAAGCTACGCGTGGTTCAAATAACACCTCGTCACCGCTTCGCGGAGCTTCTCCTCAAGGAGAAGCCTCTGTGTACCTGTAACCAAAAGCCTTTCCCTTGATGGAGAAGGTGGCGTCGCAAGGCGACGGATGAGGTGGTACGCAGAAAAGCGTCCGCTTTTCGCGGATGAACGAATTACGCCTTACGGCGCATCATGATCCCCTTGTCAACTTCCGCAGATCCCGATCCACGCGCAGTCGCGGCAGACGTCTTCGAGCCTGTCGGGCAGGATGATCCTGTCTTTCGCAAGCGCCGAAAGGTC
Organism: uncultured Clostridia bacterium; assembly: GCA_937915925.1. Taxonomy (GTDB): domain Bacteria; phylum Bacillota; class Clostridia; order Christensenellales; family CAG-138; genus UBA3792. Next base: position 9,022 of record CALGGM010000199.1, read on the forward strand.
GCGCCACGGGAGCGTGTCGCAAAAGCTAAGCCCCATCGCCTCGATCGCGCAGCGGTCGATCGCCTGCACCTTTTCCTCGGTTTCGCACACGCCGTCCCGATTGTTTGGGCAGCCCGAACAGATCGCGTCGCAGCCGTCGGTCAGGGTGACGTCCGCGCCCGCGTTCAGCGCCGCAAGCGTCGCGTACATATGCGTAACGAACGCTTCGCTGTACCCCTTGCCGACGAAAAACTGCGCGCACAGCGCATGGTGCGGGCGGATCAACATCCCGTCCACGGCCTTACGCCTTCGCCTTCTTTGAAAACAGCTTATTCCAAAGCTTATCGGTCGCTTTGAACAGCATCGGGTAGACGCCGATCACGACGAAGATCACCGCGGCATAGCGCAGGGTGCGGATGAGATGCGCCGCGACGTTGCCCGCGTCCAAAAGCTCCTTCGGGAAGGGCATTTTCAAAACCGCGTTCAGTCCGAAGTAAATGAGCCCGCCGCCGACCGTGCGCAGGATGCAGCGGAAGAAGTTGTTCGTGTTCTCAAACTTCACGAACCGCTCTTCAAACGGCTCGGCGCAGAGGAAGCCAATGAGCATGCCGAACGAGCTGAAATAGTCGTCGGTCTTGCAGTAGAAGAAACCGGGGATCGCCGTCAGAAGCAGCACCGCATAGAACAGCCAGCGGTTTTTGATGACCTTCCGAAGCCACGGAACGAGCAGCACGATGATGATGCCGAGCACCCAGCCGCCGAGCACGTCCGTCGGGTAATGTACGCCGACGAACACGCGCGAGAAGCCGACAAGCAGCGGCAGCACGACCGCGAGGATCCACAGTACCTTGCGCTTTTTCTCATGCGCGGCAAGCGAGCCGTACATCGTAACGGCGTTCGAGGAATGTCCGCTCGGGAACGAAAAGCCCTGCGCGGCGACGTCCATGACGTCCTTGCTGCTGTCGACGGGGCGCAGCGGCTCGATGGCGTAGCCCGCGTCCTTTGCCACCATGTACGGGCGAAGCCGCAGAGCCACGTTTTTGATCATCGGGTTCCACACATTCGCCATCAGCACGTTCACGCCGATGTACTTGCCGAACTCCTTGTTGAGCCCCCAGTAGAGAAAGCCCATGATGACGATGAGCAAAAGCTCCTCGCCGAACGCGGACAGATTCGAAAGGATCCAGAATCCGATCCCGCTGCTGCCGATGTGCGCCTGCAGCCACTCCATCAGCCGCATTTCCCACTCAAAAAAGAACACCGTACCAACCGCTCCTGTCATAAGAACCTCCTTGCTGCCCCGAATGATCGTTGCCTTTTTATCATTATACTGCTTTTTACACCGATCCACAAGCCGTTTTCGGCAAAGTTTCTTGTATAAATGGGCAGCGGGCGGTGGGTGGACGGGCGATTTGGCGATTGAAACCGGGCGGAAAAGCTGTTATACTGAAAGAAAAGAACGCATCAGGGGGAAGCTATGGAATCGAACCGCTATATCGCACGCACCAGCGGATTGAAGCTCAAAGACTACGTCGGGTATGCGCTGATCGACACCGCGGGCTGTCTCATCTTCAGCCTCGTCACGACGCTGCTGCAGAAGTATTACACCGACATTCTGCACCTGAGCCCGCTGTTCATCATGCTGATGTTCATCGGCGCGCGCGTCTGGGACGCGATCAACGACCCGATCATGGGACGCATCGCGGACACCGCGCGTCCCGGCAAGTACGGGCGCTACCGTCCGTGGATCCTGTACGCCGCCGTGCCGCTTGCCGTCACGGGCGTGCTGATGTTCGTGCGCTTCCCCGGCATGGGCGAGCCCGAAACCGCGGTGCGCACCTGCGTCTACGCGACTGTGACGTACGTACTGTTCGGCATGGCGTACACGGTGCTGCAGATCCCCTACGGCTCGCTTGCGTCCGTCGTCACCACCGACGATAAGGAGCGCAGCAAGCTCTCGGTGTTCCGCTCGATCGGCGCGGCGCTCGGCTCGATCCCGGTGCTTCTCATTGCAAGCTTCGCCTACGCAAAGCGGCTCGACGCGTCGGGCAACATTGTTCTCGGCGAGAACGGCAAGGCGATCACCGACATGCAGTACGGTCCGGTGTTCACGGGCGTTGTGATCATGTCGGTCGTATCGGCGGCGCTTCTGATTCTCGCGTTCACGATGAACCGGGAGCGCGTCAAGACCAAACCGCAGCCGAAGGAAAAGGGCGCGACGAAAAGCGCGTTGCGGATCCTGTTCCGCAACCGCGCGTTTGTGGCGATCTCGCTTGTTTCGATGCTCCTGCTGTCCGGACAGATGTTCACGCAGAGCTTCTATACCTACCTCTTTGACGACTACTTCCACGCGAACTGGATGAACCTCGCGACGCAGGCGTGCACGTATTCGCCGATGCTCGTCTTTATGTTCTTCCTGCCGAAGATGGCAAGGAAGATCGGCAAAAAGGAGGTCACGGCGGTCGGCGTCACGCTTGCCGCCGCGGCAAATCTGGCGCTGTTTTTCCTGCGCGGGATGGAGCCGTCAAAGCTCATGTGGATCTTTCTCGTGATGAACTTCATCAGCGGGTGCGGGCTCACGACGCTCGTCATGCAGCTTTGGGCGATGGTCACCGACGCGACCGACGACATCGAGGTCAAGACCGGCAGCCGCGATACCGGCACGGCGTACTCGGTGTTCAATTTCTTCCGAAAGCTCGGACAGGTACTGGCGGCGGTCTGCGTAAACGGGGCGCTTTTAGGCATGCACTACCGCTATGAAAAGGGCGCGGTGCAGACGCCGGAGAACCTTAAAATCATGTACGACATGGCGACGCTGATCCCCGCCGTGCTGTTCGGCGTCATGGCGATCCTGCTGTTTGTCGCCTACCCGCTGTCGAAACGGAGGGTCGCAACGCTCCAGGACGAAAAGGAGCAGACCCTCAGGGAATCCTACGAGAACCGGCAGATCGATATCTGAGAAATACGAACCGCTCCCGACGCTATACCGGGAGCGGTTTTATATGAATCATTTATTTCTTGACACTCTTGTGTAAAGGGGGCTGGCACCGATAGGTGACTGGGGGATTGTTATTTGAACCGCAAGTCTTTTGACGGGGCGCCGAGGTCGTCGCCCCTACGAGCTCGTTACGCGGGCGGATGATATCCGCCCCTACGGGTAAAATTCGAGCTCCCCTTGTCAGGGGAGCTGTCACCGTTAGGTGACTGAGGGGTAGTCATTTGAACCGTGTCAACTTTGACGGGACGCCGAGGTCGGCGTCCCCTACAGGATGGCGACGGTGTTTGAAGGAACCAACCCGTATGGGAAGGTATCACCTTCCCGTTCTTCCGTTACGCGGACCCCTACGTTCCCGCCACATCCTGTAGGGACGACCGACGGTCGTCCGTTTTTTGTGTTGCGGGGAGTTCCTTCGTCGCCGCAAACGGCTTCTCAGGATGACACACCGAGGCGCAGGACAGGACGCGCTGCACTTACTGTGCTTCTTGACGGGACGTCCGGGAGGACGCCCCCTACGGGATGGTTACGCGGGCGGATAATATCCGCCCCTACGGTCCCGCCACATCCTGTAGGGACGACCGACGGTCGTCCGCAGCGTGTCAAAAAACCTTTTGACACGCTGAGCAGGCTGTTGATGAGGGTGGCAGAATTCGCGTTTTCGCGACGGAGCTATACTGGAGTATGCGACCGAAGATGGCGACGCGCGAGTAACGCGCGACGTCACCGCTGTAACGGAGCGAAGCGGAGTGGTTAAGAAAACGCGGATAATTTGCGGCGAAATAATGGAAAGAAAGGGCGTCTCTGCGCCCTTTCTTCCTGCCAGTATTCATTTGTAATATCTCGCCGCAAATGGTCTGACCCCTTTTGCGACAGCCTGGGGACGACCGACGGTCGTCCGTTCTACATTCTACAGTCTGCATTTTCAAACCATACCGGCAGATCGGAGGGGCGGCAGGGGACGGTCAGGTGTTCGCCGCCCGGGTGCGGGGCGCCGTCGCCGCGAAGACGCCATGCGCCGTAATGCGGCAGGGTGACGGTGACGGCGGTCGCGCCTTCGTCGAAGACGGGACAGGCAAGGATGCGTTCGCCGACGAGGAAGGCGTCGCTTTCGGGATCGCAGGCGGGATCTATAAGAAATAGGGGGCGGAGCAGCGGTTCGTGATTCGTGCGGCAGCGCTCCGCCTCTGCATAGAGGTACGGAACCAGCTGTTCGCGCAGGTCAAAGAGTCGCTTCACGGCGTCCATGCGATCGGGATAGAGCCACGGCATGGTGGACGGCGCGTCCGGCTTCCACGAATGCAGCGTAAAGCGCGGCAGAAACACGCCGTACTGGAGCCAGCGAAGGAACAGCTCTTCCGAGGGCTGCGGTCCCGCAAAGCCGCCGATATCCGGTCCGAAAAACAGAAAGCCCGAAAGCGCCATCGTCATAATTTGTTTATGATTCCACCGCAATTCTTCAAACGATGTGAAATTATCTCCCGTCCACGTCGACGCGACGCGCTGCGTGCCCGCGATCGCGCAGCGGGAGACGTTAAACGGCGCCGTTTCGCCCATCTCGACGCACGCCTCGCGGCTTGCCCGCGCCATGAGATACGAGAACAGCGGACGAATGCGGCACGCGGGGATCGGCCGCCCGAAGTCGTGCGCCATGACCTTTTCGTCGGGCACGTCGTATTCGTTGTTGTCGTTCCAGATATGCCGATACCCCTTTTCGACGAGCTGACGCTTCACGCATTCCTTCCAGAACGCGTATGCGCCGGGGTTCGTAAAATCCAGATAGCTCGCCATGCCGCCCCAGAACGGGAAGCGGGCGGGCGTGCCGTCCGGGTCATGCAAGAACCAGCCATTCTCCGCGATCGTTTTGTACAGGGGGTGCTCGGTCAAAAACGCGGGCTTGACGTTCGGAATGAGCTGCATGCCGTGTGCGTCGAAATATGCCGCAAGCCCCTTCGGATCGGGAATCTTTTCGGTGTTCCAATGAAAGACGCAGCGGCGGTCGCCGATCTGCGTATAGCCGCTCGACATCCAGAATCCGCCTGCCCTGATCCCGTATGCTTCACACTGTGCGACAAAGCTTTTTAAACGCGCGTCCGCATCGTCGGCGTCGGTATATTCCATCGTGCTGCCTGTATAGAAAAACGCCCATCTCGGCACGGGCGCGATGCTGCCGAGCATAGCAGAAAACCGCCGCACGATCTCCATCGGCGAGCCGAGGATCAGGTAGAACACCATGTTCTCCTCATCGAAACGGATCGAATTGAACGGTTCGAAATAGTTGTCGTGCTCCACGCCGAAATTGACCGTGCCGTTTGAATAGGTATCGTAATACAGTCCATAGCTGCCCGCGGCGTGCGAGCAGATATAGAACGGGATTTGTTTATACAAGGGATCGCTGTACGCGGCGGAAAAGCCCATCGAATCGGTCGCCGCAAGCGTGAATCGCCGGTTCGCCTTGTTGACCGGACCGCACTTGTCGCCGAGCCCGAAGATGCGCTGATCCGAAAACCGCTCGGTAAAGTGCGCGCTGCCCCTTCCGAGCTCGCCCGCGAAGTTGTACGCAAGCCCGCTGCGATCGCGATACAAAACGCCCCTGTCCGTTTCGGCACTGATGCGAAGGTTTTTCTTCTCGATCGAAAACCGCACGCCGTCGAGCGCAAAGGAGAGGCGCGTTTCGTCCTCCGTCAGTTCGGGCGTTTCCGGAGAAAAGCCGTCGACGGAAAGCTTGTCGCGCCCATTCAGAGGCACCTCGTCCGCGTTCGGACAAACGCTCCACGTCGGCACAAGCGGCACGCCGGGCTGCAGCACCGCCACGCGCAGCATGTGCCGGAAAAAGTCAAGCCGCACCGTCACGCCGTCCGCTTCGTAAACGCGCATGGACGGCGACGCTTCGACGGTTACAAACCGATGGTCGAACTTCACGCCTTCGGATCCCCCTTCGTCAGCATGTTTTTGAGCATCGTGCCGTAGTGCGCATGCCCCATCCCGGTTTCGTCCTTTGCAAAGCGCAGCACGCGGGTGCGAAGCCCGCCCGCCTTCTTCCAGACGGGAAGCCCGTCCCCGTTCGGATCGCCGCACCGCGCAAAGTTCGAAAGGTACGAAACGAGTTGACGGGACGCCTCATGATCGCGCGGCTCATACGGTCTCCAACTGCCGTCCAGCGTGCCGAACGCGTAGCGAAGATCGCAGGAATGGAACGCACGGTTGTCGTCGCCCGGGGCGTTCCGATCGAAATAATAGATGTACGCGCCGTTCGCCCGCCCGAAGCGGTTGCCGATGTACGCCATGATCGGCGCATACATGTCGTTGTTGGTATAGCCGATGAGATAATCGAGCGGCAGCGGATCCTTGATCAGCCGGTCCACGCCGTCCTTCAGAAGCACGCCGTCGACGACCGGCATGGTGTGATAGATCGCGTCCTTGCGGATCTCCTTCATCTTTTCCACGGTATCGAACAGCAGCCCGAGCGGCGCGGCTTTCAGCCCCTCGAACCCGTCGACGCCCGCGGCCTCGATAAACTGCTCCCAGTACGCGTGCGTATCGACAGCGGGCTTTGGCAGGCTGAACTTCGGAAACAGCCCCGCCCCGCTCATCATGATCGCGCGGTGAAACAGCCCCTTAAGGTCGTGGTTTAAGCAGAGGTATTGGATCGAGATCGCACCCGCGCTCTGACCCATGAGCGTGATATTTTGGGGATCGCCGCCGAAGTCGCGGATGTGGTTAAACACCCACTTGATCGCAAGGATCTGATCGTCGAGCCCGAAGTTGCCGTCGCGTCCGTTCGCGCGTTGGATCGCCTCGTGCGTCAGATAGCCCAAAAGCCCCACGCGGTAGTTCGCAAACACCGTGATAACGCCGTGTTCCGCGAGCGCTGCACCGTCGAACGGGCTTTCCCAATTGATCCCGGAGTCGAACCCTCCGCCGTAAAAAAACACGATGACCGGCGCGTTCTCGACGTCCTTCGGCGTAAAGATATTGAGGTTCAGGCAGTCCTCGTCATAGGTAAAAACCTGCCCCTCGCGAAACTCTTTGTGATAGAACCGCCGTGTCGGGTGCTCGAAGTGCTCATGCACGGCGCGGTTTTGCGGGCAGGCGGGACCGGGCTTTGTCGCGTCGAGCACGCCGTCGAAACGGTCGACCGGCACGGCATATTGAAACCGCTCCGCCCTTGCAAACGGCACGCCGAGAAAGCGGCGGCAGCGCGCGTCCTCCAGTCCTTTCAGCGTCCCGCAATCTGTTTTCAGCAGCATTTCCATCGGTTTTCGATTCCTTTCTGATATTACATTCGTGATCCCGTGCGTCGTAAGCCCGTTTCGTCGGACTTACTCCGGGACGTCGACGCCCGCGAGCGTAAAATAGCTGTGTCCCCACTTGCAAAGCGCGTCCACGATCGGCACGAGCGTCTGCCCCAGCGCGGTCAGTGAGTACTCCGTCTTCGGCGGCACGACCGGATAGAGGACGCGGTTGACCACACCGTCCTCCTCCAGTTCCTTCAGCTGCTTACTGAGCATCCGCGGCGTCGCCTGCGGCAGCGCTTTCTGCAGCTCGGAATACCGCTTCGTTCCCTGCATCAGCTCATACACGATCTGCGCCTTATACTTGCCGCCGATCACGTCCATCGCTGCCTCGACCGGGCACCGGTATTCCCTGATCCTGTCCATGTTCATCGGTTGCTCCTTACTATACTTTCAGATAGTATATCACATATTTGTGCGTACTTGCGTTTTCGGATATTCCTGCTATAATTATAGACATAGGATCACATTTGTCAAGAGGCGGAGGAATTCTATGAGCGGAGGTGCTGTAAATGGGCGATCTCAGAATGGTTCCCGGTATCGGGGCAAAGAAGGATCAGGAGCTTACGGAGCTCGGCTACGGCTCCCTTGCGGCTTTGAAGGACGCCGATCCCGACGAGCTGTACGTGCGGGCAAGCCTGAAGCAGGGCGCGCCGCTCGACAAGTGCGTGCTGTACGCGTTCCGCTGCGCGGTCGCGTTTGCGAAGGATCCCGCGCCGAATCCCGACAATTACCGTTGGTGGTATTTTTGTGACGAAAACAGTAAATCAAAGAAAGGAAAATAAAACATGAAAAAAGATTTGGGCGTACTGCCTGCTGTGTACCCGATGCCGGTGCTGATGGTGGCGGCATATGACAAGAATGAAAAGGTCAACGTGATGAACGTTGCGTGGGGACAGATCTGCGACGAGGACAAGATCATCCTGTTCATCGGCGAGGGCAAAAGAACGTGGCTGAACATTCAGGAGAGCAAGGCGTTCACCGTCGCGCTCGCGGATCGGGCGCATATGGACGTCGCCGACTTTTTCGGCATCGCGTCCGGCAACAAGATCGACGACAAGTTCGAGCGCACCGGCTATCACGCGGTGAAGAGCGATAAGGTGCACGCGCCGATCATCGAGGAGTTCCCGCTCGTGATGGAATGCGAACTTTTAGAGTTCCTGCACAGCGACTATGTGGACGGGATCGTCGGCAGGATCGTCAACGTCAAGGCGGACGAGGCCGTGCTGAACGAGAAGGATAAGGTCGAGCCGGAGAAGCTCAACACGATCCTGTTCGATCAGTTCCGCAACGGCTACTACGCGATCGGCGAAAAGGTCGGCAAGGCATGGAACGCCGGCGCCGGTCTGATGAAGCAATAATAGATGAATAAACACGCCTCCGGCCCAAGCGGTCGGGGGCGTGTTGTTGATGCGGGTTACCGCAATTCATGCGCATTTGCGCAATTCATGTCCGAAGGACAATTCACGGCGAAGCCAATTCATGCCGTCAGGCAATTCATTTGCAGGAGAAGACGGTGCGCGGGACAAAGTGATGCGCTTCGTATGATGCGTGCCTCCGGCACGTTGATGAAGGAGATTCTTCGCCGCTTCGCGCCTCTGAATGACAGAGAGGGCGTATACAAAACACATGTCATCCTGAGAAGGCGCAGCCGCCGAAGGATCTCCGTTCACGTGTTTCATCGTTGCGACGGGCGGATGCGATCCGCCCCTACGGGAAAAATCGGCCTTCCCTTGCCCGGGAAGAGATGGCGACGCGCGGGAAGCGCGCGATCTACCTATGTAACGAAGTATGATACGGGTTTTACGAAGCAAAAGCCGGGGGAGCGTTTGCCCTCGGCTTTTTGCATAGGAAGGAATCAGAATTCCAGGTTCTTGTCGGTCTCTTTGGAGAAGACGTGCGCGACGTTGCCGCGGAAGGTGAAGCGGACCTCGTCGCCCATCGAGAAGTTGCCCTTCATGTCGACGGTCGGGACGATGATGATGACGTCGCGGCCCTCTGCGGTGATGTGCAGATGGACGGAGGAGCCCATCATTTCGGCGACGTCGACCTTGCCCGTGATGCCGCCCTTCTCGTTGAGGTCGGTGTGCTCCGGACGGACGCCGAGCGTGACGTCCTGCGTCTGGACGTTGTTTGCAAGAAGACGCGCTTCCTTTTCGGGATCGAGCTCGACGCGCTCGTTTGCGAGTTCGACGAAGTACTTGCTGCCCTCTTTGACGAGCTTTGCGTCGAAGAAGTTCATGACAGGCATGCCGATGAAGCCAGCGACAAACAGGTTCGCCGGATGGTTGAACACCTCCTGCGGCGTGCCGATCTGCTGGACGTACCCGTCGCGCATGATGACGATGCGATCGCCAAGGGTCATCGCCTCGGTCTGGTCATGCGTGACATAGATGAACGTGGTGTCGATGCGCTCACGAAGCTTAATGATCTCGGCGCGCATTTCGTTACGGAGCTTTGCGTCGAGGTTCGAAAGCGGTTCGTCCATCAGCATGACCTTCGGCGCGCGGACGATGGCTCTGCCGATCGCGACGCGCTGACGCTGACCGCCGGACAGCGCCTTCGGCTTGCGGTCGAGGTACTGCGTGATGTCGAGGATCTCCGCCGCCTGACGGACCTTCTGCTCGATCTCGTCCTTCGGCATGTGACGGAGCTTCAGCGCGAACGCCATGTTGTCGCGCACGGTCATGTGCGGATACAGCGCGTAGCTCTGGAAGACCATCGCGATGTCGCGATCCTTCGGCGCGACGTCGTTCACGAGCTTGCCGTCGATGTACAGCTCGCCGTCGGAAATGTCTTCGAGACCTGCGACCATGCGCAGCGTCGTGGATTTGCCGCAGCCGGACGGTCCGACGAGCACGATGAACTCCTTGTCCTTGATGTCCAGATTGAACTCCTGAACGGCGACGACGCCTTCGTCGGTGATCTGGAGGTTTACCTTCTTCTTCTCGGGTTCGTTCGCCTTCTTTTTCTTGCTCGACTTTTTCTGTTCGCCGGAAATGAAGGGATAGACCTTTTTGAGATTAACGAGTTTGACTTCTGACATATGCTTTGGCTCAGGACGTTTGACATCCGCCCGAAACGTCCTCGCAGCCGCCGTAAACTATGCGGTCTGCATTACGACAGGTCTCCACACTGCCGCACCCCGAGCCGGGGGACGAATCTCCTTTCTTTTATGGAACGGAACGAGAGGAAGTGGAGTCGCGCCGCCCCTTTGGGATGATTATTGATTAGTCAAAAATGCTGCTCATGGATGCCACATACAGCTCGATGAGGTTCACGTCGCCGGTGGCAAACAGTTCCAGTGCCTTGGAATCCTTTTGTTCGGGATACGCGCGGATCGAGATCGCCTTGTAATCGTTGAAGAATCCCTCAACGAGCGAACGGTCGATGTAGATCTCCACCGTGACCGTGCCGTCTTCGTTCGGCAGAATGCCGGACACGGCTTTCGATTTTGCGCCTTCGCCCTTGTTCTCGGTGTAGCCGTTGATCAGCTCTTCCTTTACGTCATAGCGGAAGCCGGTTTCGTCCCACTTGCCGCCCTTGAGCATCGTGATGCCGAACGTCTCCGCGTTGCTGACGTCCGCGACGATGCGAATGTACAGCAGATCATCCGTGACGCCCGCCAGCGCCGTGTTCGCGTCCGCAAGGGAGAGGTTCTTTTCATCGATCCAGACCTTGTCCTCAAGCGTATGCAGCGTCTCGATGGGCTCGATGCAAAGATCGGTGCCTTCGTCGTTTAAGAAGATGTGACGCGCAAGACCCACGGTGTGCGCCCAGCCGGACGCGCCCTGCTCGGCTGCGCCGCGCTGATCCTGCATGATGGAGAACATGTAAATCTCCCCGCTGTTCGGATCGACGAGGCAGCTCGGACCGGTGAACACGTTCGCGCCGTAATCGAGAAGATGCGGTTCGCCCGCGAACGCTTCGTCCGGCGTGAACTTGCCGGTTTCAAGATCGAAATCGCCGAGCCAGTAATAGACCTTGTTGTCCGCGATGCTCGCAGGCGCAGGCGAGATCTCAAAGAAGTACTTCGTGACCGTGCCCGCTGCGTTGCTTACCGGCAGGATGATCGGAAGCTCCCAGCTTGTGCCGTACAGCGCGCTCTGATTCTGCATCTCATAGACGGGACCCTTGTACTGCCAGTCCATTTCGACATGATCGCCGACGAGTTCCAACGTGTCGGTGGTGTACAGCAGCGCCGTGCCGCCCTTCGACGACGTCGAGCCGGAGCAGACGAGCATGCACCACGTGTCGCCCTCTTTCCAGATGTGCGGATCGCGGAATTCGCCCGCTCTGCCCTGACCCTGCTGCTGAATGAGCGCAAGCTCAGATCCCACGACCCACTCGGTGAGCTCGGGATCGCTCGTGTCGGCGGGCCATGCGACGCCGATGTTCTGATTCGAGATCAGACCCGGGGTGTCGCGGAAGCTGTCGTTGCCCGCTGTGAAGAACAGCAGCGGGATGCCGTTTTTGTCGAGCGTCGCGCCGCCGGACCAGACGCCGTCGGGAACGACGGAATCCTCGGTGGGCGTGATCGCCTCCTTGACGGGCTTCCAGTTGACCATGTCGGGGCTCACAAGATGACCCCAGCAGATGTTACGCCAGTACGAACCGGTCATGTTCGCCTGATAGAACAGGTGGTACACGCCGTTATAGTACACCGGCGCATGCGGCTCGTTCATCCAGAACTGGTACGGACCGCCGTGGAACTGCGTGCGCGTGTAGTCGTCGCCGAGGATATTCTGCAGCCAGATCTCGGAAAACTCGATCTCCGGAACATTGACGCTCTTGAAGTAGTCCGCGATTTCCTGTTCGGAAAGCGCGACGCCGTAGAGCTTGACCTCGTCAAGATATCCGCTTGCCACATTCAGGTAGCCCGCGGTGAGACGTTCCGCATCCGTGTTGCGTCCGACGACGAGCGCCGTGCGCTTTGCAGCCGCGATCTCCGCGTCGTTAGGCACGGAGCGCGAGCCGATCATTTCACCGTTTAAGTACAGTGCCATCTCGCCCGCGTCCGCGTCGAACGTTGCGGTCACCAGGTTCCACGCGTACTTTTCGAGATTGTCGCCGTTCGACCACACCGTCAGCCAATCGTCGCCGGTGCCGACCTGGAACGTCAGCCTGCCGAAGCGCTCATAGCCGAGCAAAAAGCCCTGCTTATTTGCCTTGTTCGCCTGGCTGATGATGCCCGTCGGGGAATCGTTTCCGTTGTCCGCGCCGTTCGGGTCGTCCCACTCGAACATGCGGGGCGCGATCCATGCCTGCACGGTCAGCGCTTTGCCGGAGACGGTGATGTCGTTGCGGTTGTACTGCACATAGGTGGATGTGCCGTCTAAAAGCAGGCAGCCGCCCTTGACGCCGGTTTCGCGCCATTCGGGATCCCGGTCGTCCATGTATGCCGCGCCGTGAAACGCGTAGTTCATGTCGGTGTCGGGAACGTTGCCGGACGCGTCCTTGACGGTCAGCCCCTTGCCCTCGTCAAACGTGAGGTACAGGAGCAGGTCCTTTTGGTGCTTGTCTCTGCCCCGCCGGCGCAGGCGGTCAAGATGACCGCCGCCAGCAGGATCGCACACAGAATGGTAAGGAGCTTTTTCATAAGTCCTCCCTGTGAATTTCAGTTTATGCAGCGAGGTTTTCCGCAAGCTGCCACGGGATCCGGATCTCGCCCGCCTGGTTGCCGTCCATGACGGTGTCGGCGTTGTTCGCGTAGTCCGGCGCTTCCTCGTAGAAGGTGACGACCTCGTCAAAGAAGCCGTGCGCCCAGCCGCCGTCGATCACTTCGTCATGCAGCTCGATGTAGAGCTCAGAACCGAGGTACGCGGAAAGATCCATGACATAGGTGCCCATGTCCGCCCAGGAACCGCCCTGCCCGACCGACGGGAAGAACTCGTCGTGGAAGCGGGTCTGCTTGTAGTAGCCGACGAGCGTGCCGTCTGCGGTGAAGACCTTGACCGCCGCTGCCGCGCCGCCCATGCGGACGGAGATGAAGCCGGAGCCGGAGAGCGTGAAGGTCGTGGAACGGACCGCCCACGGGTCGCCCTCGCCGATGCCGGTGTTCCAGCCGTCGAGATGGAACTCGCCTGCCTGGTTATACGGAAGCTCCTCGCCCCAGTAATTGACCGCCGAGATGACGCCCGGATACTGGCCTTCGACCTTTGCCCACGCTTCGGTGAGAACGGTCCAGCCCGCGAGGTTGCCCGCTTCGAAGCCGCCGTTTGCGATCGTATTATGATCCGCCATCGCGACTACGGTGAACGCGGTTTCAACCGCCTTGCCGTCCTTCTCCGCGCCGTAGAACACGTTGTAGTAACCCGGTGCGCTCATGTCGAACGCGTCGAAGCCCTCGGTCGTGTCAACGCCGTTGAAGGAAACCTTGCTGATCGCAACCGGAACCTCTTCTGCGCCGAACGCCGCCTTCGCGTCCGCGACGAACGCGGTGAGGTCAACCGTGCCGCAGTCGACGACCTGATTGTCCGCATAAGCGGTCAGCGTCAGGGACTGGAGCGGTACGGGGTACGGATAGTTGGTGTAGTAATTCCGGAGCGAGGTCAGATCGTCATAGGAAGCGGAGGTGTAGGTCTCGTTCTGGATCTTCTCCATCTGCTCGACCTCGAGCGCCGCAACCTCGTCACGCGTGAGGCTCACGCGGAAATCGTCGACGTTGATGAACGCAAAGCCGCCGTTACTGCCGTCGTTTGCGTCAACGACCTTCAGATAGCACACTCTGCCGACATACTCGCTTGCATCCATGTAGAATCGAAGAAGCGTCAGAGCAAGCGCAGGATCGCTGAAGTAGATGTTCTCCTGCTTGATGAGCTCTTCATCGGTGTTGCCGTCGCACAGCGCCACATAGGAACCGCCGTTGCCGGAGCCCATCATGAACGTGATGAAGCCGTCGCCGCCGAGCGTGAACTTGGTGGAGCGGATCGATCCGAGCAGAGACTCCTGGATCGCGCCGTTGTTGGAGCCGTCGAGATAATACTCGCCTTCGCCGTAGACGGAGCGGTCGGTCCAGTAGTACTGCGAGGTCGGAACGATCGCCGCACGGGTAAGCGCGGTGCCGTCTAAAAGCAGCCAGCCGCTAAGATCGCCGGTTTCAAAGCCGCCGTTTTCGATCGTCGAAGACGTTTCATCCTCCACAAACGGCTTCGGACCGAACTCGGCAAACTGACGGTCATGCTCCGCAATCGCGGCGTCGACCTCCGCCTGATCCTTCAGAACCTTGAAATCGTCGAGGTTCAGCCAGGAAACATCGTTGCCGTCGTCGTTGTCGGTGACCACGATATAGACGGTCTTGCCGACATAAGCGGACAGGTCGACGACCTTGGTGAGAAGATGGTCGGTGATGTACACGCCGTCGCATTCGTCGTTCACGACCTTTGCGATCGCGGTGTCGTTGCCCTGCTCAAAGAATTCGACGTAGCACTTTTCGGTGTTCTTGCCGCCGCCCATCTTAAAGGAGATGAAGCCGTTGCCGCCGAGCACGAACGGATCGGAGGTCAGCGTGCCGCGCATTGCCGGGTTGCCGCCGACCGTGCCGGCAAAGAAGTACGAGCCGCTCTTTTCGATCGGCGCGCCGTTCACCTTCTCCACGTCGGTGACGCCGCGGAAGTTGAACGCGGCGTCCTTACGCGTCCAGCCGACCCACTGGCCGGAGGAGACGTCTTCAAAATCGCCGTTTACAATGTCGTCCGCAGCTGCGACCTCGGGCTGATTGCTGCTGCCGCTGCCGGAGCACGCAAACGCGCCGAACGCCATGAGAACAACAAGCAGCACGGCAAAGAAACGGTGCAGATTTGTTTTCATAACAATTCCCTCTCTATAAAACTGTTCGGTTTGTGCTTTTTCCGCATTTTTGGTGAACATGCGGAACGACGGAGAAATGTGGTTTCAGATGCGTGTAACGTTTCACGGTTATCACGGGTTCAGTATATCAAACGCGCCATTCCGTGTCAATATACTTTTTCATATAAATACGATAAAATCAATAAAAAACCGCCCAAACGGATCGCTTGGGTGGTGCAAAAAAGTCCGTGAAACGTTTTTATTGACCGATTAGCGAACGGACCGTTTCTTCCGATCCTTTCGTAAAACCGTTCCGATCGACTAAGATCCCCTTGTTCTGAGACGTGATGAAAATCAAAAGTCGATCGGTCGTCAGCGTCTTGGAAACGTCGGCGTACGCGACCGTGATCTCGCGCCCCTCCGGACTCACGACGAGACGGTCCGCGTAGAATACCGTTGTGCGCTGCGGGTCCTCGCCATACAGCTCCAAAAATGCGTTGTAAGCTCTCTTGCGCTTTCTCCACGGCGTGTACACCGCGACCCAAAGCGAGGCGAGGATCAGCACAAGCGCCTCGACCGCGAGAAAGATGATGCTTGGGTTCGTGAGAAGCGTGACCACCGCGATGATTACCCACGCGCCGGTCATGATCAGCACCATCCGCAGGGCAAAGCGCGAATAGGTCTCCTTGCTCGTGCGCTTGTTGCCCTCGTAAAACAGCTCCTTGGTGAGCGTAAATTGATTGACGGCGACCGATTCGTTCACGGAATGTATTCCTCCTCGGGAAGATTGTCGGGGAACGCCGCGCGGATCTGCTCTTCGACCTTGAAGTCCTTGTTCAGCGGACGGTAGATAAAGAACACCGCGAGGAACACGATGTACCAGTCGCCGAGGATCGGCACGACGAACGCCGTCCACGGCAGAAACAGGAACATGATGAGCCAGTACACGACCTGCAGCACCGCGCCGCCGAAGACTCTGCCCGGATGGAACAGGATGAAAAACAGCGTGTTTTTCAAGCGAATGCCGAGCTTTTGCGTGAACAGCACCGCCTGCGGCCACCATACCGTGAGAATCGCGGCAAGGAAGATCGAGCCGACCAGCAGGATCGCGATCGTGCCGAGCGACGGAGCCGTTGCGCCCCACAGCATCAGCGCGCCGGAGAACACAACGAGCCCCATGAACACGCACTGTACCATGCCGGTCAAAATCGAAATGACAAGGTTCTGACGGAACGCCTTTTTCCAGCAGGTCCACCAGTCGCTCATGTCGTTTCGAAGACGGCGGAGGATCAGATCATACAGGCAGCCGAGCCCCGGCCCTGCAAATACGCCGCCCACGACGCCGGAAACGATCGCGATGAGCGCGCTTTTCGAAAGCACCGCATAGACCATGCCGCCCGCAAACGGGACGAACAGAATCAGCGAAACAAAGCCGACCAGAAACAGCGCTTTCCAGCTGCCCTCCAATACCTCGCGATACCGCGCGAAGCCGAGCGACCGAACGCCCGTGAAACGTTTCTCGTCCTGCGGAAAAAATAAACCCATACAGGTCCCTCCTCTTAAAAATGCAGATGTTCCAAAAATTGCAGCAAAATCGCTTCGGTGTCGCCTTCATAGCCCTCTCTTGCGAGCACCTCGACGGTCACGGCGTTTGCGCCGAACAGCCCGAATGCCGCCGTGCCGCGCCGATACGGATTGTCCTCGCCGCCCTTTAAAAGATGCAGAACGCGGTACGCGTGCCCGTTGACGGTCACGGTCGTTTCGGTCGTTTCATACGATCCCTGCTCTCGCTCGATCCAGTCCGCGACGTCGTTTTCCGCGCCCTTTTCCGTCTGTCCCTCTTTTAAAAGCAGATAGATCTGCGCGTCGTACACCGTCGCGTCCTTGTCCTGCGCGTTTTTGATCTGCTCGCCCGCGCCGGTCGTCCACGTCGCGTACCAAAGCCCCGCGATCGACATCACGTCGTTGCTTTCGTTGAGTTCGAAGCCGTCGACCGTTTCGGCGGCAAGCACCTCGCCGAAGCGGATCGGGTACGCGTTCCATTCGGGATGCGCGTCAACCGTCGGCTCGCTTGCGCACGCCGTCAGCAGAAAAAGGATCAAAAACAGAATGCCGATACGCCGTTTCATCGCGTCGCTCCTTTCGTCAAAAGTTCCCAGAACGCTTCGTCCGCTTCATGTTCGTTCGCGGCATTGCCGGAGAACCAGCGCCTTCCGAGCGAGAGCCCAAAATAAACGTCCGGATCGAGGTTCAAGCCCGCAAGCACGGGGCAGTTTTCCCATGAAAATGCCTTGTCGGACACGTCCCGGTCGTCCTCGTCGGGCGCGGAGCCGTCCGCGTTCGCAAGAAGCTGATAGTCGCGCTGCAGTGCCTTCGGATCGTCGGTCAGGAAGAAGTAGCTGTCGCCCTTTGTGACGTCCGCCAAGAGCTTCGTGTCCGCCGCCTGATTGAAATACAGCGCCGTTTCCGCGTCGCCGCCCCGATGGGTGAGGTACTGGTTCAGCGTGACCTTCACCGTGCCGTCGCCGTTGACGTCCGTGCCGAGCGCGGAAAGCGCTTGCTCAAACGCCGCCGCCTGCTCCTCGGACAGCGGTTCCTTTGCAACGTAGGCGAACACGTAATCGGGCTTCACCCTGCCGATGCCTAAGAGGTTCCAAAGCACCGTTCCTAAAAACAGCAATCCCGCGGCGCCGATCACAAGCCACAACCAATGGTAGTGGAACCAGTTTTCGATCCGCTCCTTGCGCGTATGAACGATCGGCTCCTCCTTCGGCGTATTTTGCGCCTCCTGCTGCGCCTTCCATTTCAGATACTCGCTCGCCATTATCGCTTCGTCGTGCCGCCGAACGCGTACTCCACGGGCAGGCAGAGCAGCGACGGCGCCTTGGTCTCGGTGGTGTTGAGGATCATGTTCACGCAGGTTTCCGCGATCGCGTCGACCGGCTGCACGATCGTCGAGCAGGTCAGCTCGAGGTCGCCGAAATGCCGGCAGCCGTCGAAGCCGATGATCTGCACGTCCTCCGGTACGGAAAGCCCCATCTCTTTGAGCGTGCCGCGGATTTGGTGCGCGAGCGAATCGGTCACGCAGAACAGCCCGTCGAAATCGAGCCTGCCGTCGTGAAAATGTTCGTTCAGAAAATCGACGAATTCCTGATACGGCGCGCCGTCGGTCAAAATCTTCTGCTCGCAGGAAAGTCCCAGCGATTCGCAGGCGGCGACGAAACCGTCGCGCCGCTTTGCGGGCTCGTGCGAGAGCTGCGAACCGATGCGCAGCATGGCGACGCGTTCGCATCCGTTCTCCTTGAGCTTTTCCGCCGCAAGCCAGCCGCCGCCGTAGTTGTCGGAGGATACGCAGGGGATTTTTGCGCCGAAATAGCGGTCGATCGACACCAGCGGGATCTCGTCGGACACCTCAAGCTTCGGGTTGTAGCTTAAGCAGATGATGCCGTCGACCTTCTGCTGCTCCGCAAGCCGCACGTAATCCTGCTCCATGTCCGGATCGTAATCGGTGCCGAAGAACACCATATGATGTTTTTTTGCGGCAAGCGTCTTGCCGATGCTGTTGACCAGCGACGCGAAATAGGGGCTGACGAGGTTCGGCATGATGACCGCGATCGTGCGCGTCTTGCCGCTCTTTAACCCCTGTGCGTAATTATTGATATGATAATTCAGTTTCTTGATCGCCTGTTCGACCCGCACGCGGTATTCCTCGCCGACGCGGATCCCGTTGACGACCTTCGAAACCGTTCCGAGCGCGACGCCTGCCTCTCGCGCGACGTCATTCATGGTCGGGTTGCTGCTTTTCTTTGCCATACATTGCTCCGTTTCGTGAAATTTCATGAAATCTTTACGTTTAATATACCGCACTGTTTCACGGTTGTAAAGAGTAAAAATGCGAAAACCGCGAAAAATCTTATAAACCGTGAAAAATACCGTATAATTTTACAGATTCCCCGTTGACAAGCGCAACGCTCGCATGCTATCATAAGCACGGTTTCAGAAATAACGTTTCACGATTACCCACAGAACGTCGCACAGGTTGGTGACCCGACGACCGTGATGTGGGCAAAAGCAGTCACTTCATTCCATGCGCAAAATGAATAAGGAGGGATCCCCTGTGAGCACAGTCACAAAAGCTGAGGGGAAGAAAGTCAAGCCGTTGAAGCACGGAAAGCCGCTCGGTCGCCGCATTCTGGAGAACTGGCAGCTGTATCTGATGCTTCTGATTCCCGTTATCATCACGATCATCTACAAGTACATCCCGATGTACGGTATTCAGATCGCGTTCCGAAACTACAAACCCGCGCAGGGCTTTTTCGGAAGCAAATGGGTCGGATTCCAATGGTTTGAACGGTTCTTTACGGCGCCCACGTTCGGCAGAATGATCACCAACACCGTTCTGCTTTCCACGCTGTCGCTGCTTTTCAGCTTCCCCGTACCGATTCTGTTGGCGCTCGCCATCAATCAGCTTCGCTTCAAGCGCTATAAGAGAGTGGTGCAGACCGTTCTCTATGCGCCGCACTTCATTTCCATCATGGTCGTTTGCGGTATGATCCGCATTTTCCTCTCCCCGTACGGCGGTCTCATCAACCTGATCTTCGGTAACCAGATCGATTACATGACCCTGCCTGAGGCGTTCCGTCCCATCTACATCATCTCCGGTATCTGGCAGGATGCGGGCTGGGGCACCATCATCTACCTCGCGACGCTGTCCGCGGTCGACCCCGGTCTCTATGAGGCGGCAAAGATCGACGGCGCGTCCATGTTCCAGCGCATCCGCGTGATCGACATTCCTGAGCTGATCCCGATGGTCATCCTGCAGCTCATTATGGCGGTTTCCGGCATCATGAGCGTCGGGTTTGAAAAGGTCTTCCTGCTTCAGACCCAGCTCAACAAAGCGACGAGCGACGTCATCGCGGTCTATGTATACGAACAAGGTATCGTAGACCACGCGTACAGCTACTCCACGGCAATCGGTCTTTTCAACACGGTCATCAACATCATCCTGCTGGTCGTCGTCAACAAGATCGCGAAGAAAGCCGCGGACGTCAGCTTCGTATAAGGAGGGATCGACATGAACAGAAAACAAGGTATGCACACCATGTCGGATAAGACCAGCGACGTCGTTCTGGTCGTCCTCACCGCTTTGATCATGCTGATCATCGCGTACCCGCTCTATTACGTCGTCGTGGCGTCGGTCTCCGATCCGTACGACGTGTACGCGGGCAAAACGTTCCTGCTTCCGAGCCAGTTCACGCTCGAAGGCTACAAGATGGTCTTCAAAAACTCCAGCCTGTTCTCGGGCTTTTTGCACTCGATCCTGTACACCGTGATCGGCACAATCTTCTCCGTCGTCATGGTATACCTCACCGCGTTCCCGCTGAGCCGCAAGAACCTGCCGGGCAGAAAATGGATCTCCATCTTCTTCATCATCACGATGTACTTCGGCGGCGGTCTGATCCCGACGTATTTGGTCGTCCGCGATACAGGACTTCTGAATACGATGTGGGCGCTGTTCCTTCCGGGCGGCGTCGCGATGGGCAACGTCATCATCGTGCGCAACTTCTTCGAGAACAACATTCCGAAGGAGCTCTATGAAGCGGCGGAGATCGACGGCGCGAACAACTTCACGACGTTTTTGCGCATCGTCGTTCCGCTCTCCCGTTCCATCATGGCGGTTATCGTGGTCTTCTCGATGGTCGCTTACTGGAACGACTGGTTCACCGCATTGATCTACCTCCAGAAGGATCAGTATCCCTTCCCGCTCGTTCTGCGCGGCATCCTGATCACCTCCGAGGCAATGACGCAGATGACCGGCGGCATGAGCTACGCCGAATCGAACCGTATCTCCGAGCTCGTCAAGTTCGCTTCCATGATCGTGGCGGCGGCGCCGATGCTCATCATCTATCCGTTTGTACAGAAGTACTTCGAGCAGGGCTTTATGTCCGGCGCGGTCAAGGGCTAATCAAACTATAAAAGGAGAAAACACATGAAGAAAACACTTTCTATCCTGCTGACGCTCGTGCTGATGCTCGGCACAATCGCGTGCGGCGGCGGCAAGGTCGCGGCGGGCGATCCCGATCAGACGGACTTTCTGATCGTCGGCGGCATGTCCGTGCTTTCCAGCGGCAACGACTCGAACCCGGTTCTCGTGCAGCTTGCGGAAAACGCGGGCGTTGAGATCGAATGGGACCTCATGAGCGACTCGCTCGGTGAGAAGGTCGGCGTCCTGATCGGCGGCAACCAGCTTCCCGACGCGTTCATCGCGGTAGGCTTCTCTCAGAACGACATCATGGAATACGGCGGAGACGGCACGTTCATCGACCTGACCCCGTACATCACCCCGGAGATCATGCCGAACCTCTCGGCGATCCTCGAAAAGCACCCCGACATCAAGTCCGGCATCACGCAGGCGGACGGCTGCATCTACGGTCTGCCCTCCGGCGAGCTCATGGGCACCGCGGCGATCGGCGCAACCGACGACCTTTCTATCTATGCGGTTCCGGAGTTTTCCATGATCAACAAGACGTGGCTCGACGAGCTGGGTCTGCCGGTTCCGCAGAACCTCACCGAGCTTCACAACGCGCTCGTCGCGTTCCGTGACAACGACATGGCGACCAAGAACGGCAACGGCGCAGGCTCCACCATCCCGATGTCCACCGGTTACGACCAGTGGTGCTGGGGTCAGGAGATCTTCTACGCGGGCTTCGGCTTCACGAACTTCACGAGCGACATCTGCTTCGACCTTCTGGCGAAGCCCGACGGCACCGTGGAATTCGTCAGCGCAACCGACGCGTATCGCGACGCCGTGACCTACTTCCATGATTGGTATGCAGAGGGCCTCATGGACCTCGAAATGTTCTCCCAGTCCACGTCCCAGCTGATCGCAAAGGTCTCGCAGGGCCGCGTCGGCGTCACCACCTGGTGGGAGATCAAGGAGATCGCGGGCGACTACACCGACGATTTCGTGTTCCTGCCGCCGATGTACGGTCCCGAGGGCACGGCGTATGCAAACACCCGCAACCTCACCATCCGCTCCGGCCCGGGCGTTACTTCCGGCAACCTGAACATCACCTCCGCCTGCGGCAATCCGGAGCTTCTGTGCAAGTACTTTGATCAGTGGTACGATCCGGAAGTCGTCATGCAGCTCCAGTACGGCCCGATCGGCATCTACTTCACCGAGAAGGACGCGAACGGCGTCTGGCAGGTCATCACCGATGACGAAGCGCAGGCACAGTTCGGCAAGAGCGCAGGCGAGCTGAAGGCGCAGTACGAGGTCTACGGCCCGCGTCTGATCCTTGCGGAGTACTACAACAGCGTCTTCTACATGGAAGACCGCGCAACGCAGCGTCTGCATGACATCGAAGAGCAGTGGATGCCGTACGTCGAAGCGCCCGTCGCGTACCCGAACGACGTTACGTTCACCGAGGAAGAGCTCGAGGTCATCAGCCGTTACAAGGCGGACTTCGTCTCCCAGGTCGCGGAATATGAAGGCACCTGGCTGAAGAACGGCGGACCGACCGACGCCGAGTGGGAAGCATACCTCAAGATGCTTCGCGACAACTGCGGCATGGACCGTCTCTTAGACGTCTATCAGACCGCGTACACCCGCTATCTGGAAGCTCGATAAACCCTCCACACACCCCCTATAGAACATGCGGCGGCCGCACCCCAAGCCGGTGCGGCTGCCGCATTCAAAAGCCATCAAGGAGCAAGCAATGAGAAAGACTACACTGCAAAAAGCAAGGACTTTTGAACAACGGTACCATCCGCATCTTTCCCTTTCGGAGCAGCCGCGTTTTCACGTGACCGGCGGCGTCGGCTGGATCAACGATCCGAATGGATTTTCCTTCTATCGGGGCGAATACCATCTGTTCTATCAATACAATCCCTACGACACCAAATGGGGTCCGATGCACTGGGGACACGTCACGACGACGGACTTCGTGCATTGGAAACGCCTGCCGTGCGCGCTCGCGCCCGACGAAAGCTACGATAAGGACGGCTGTTTCTCCGGCAGCGCATTGGAGCTTCCGGACGGAAGGCAGCTTCTGATGTACACCGGCGTGCGCAATGTGCGCCGTTCTAACGGCGTGGTCGACGGCTATCAGACGCAATGTCTTGCGGTCGGCGACGGCGTCGATTATCAAAAGTTTGAAAATAACCCCGTACTGGACGCGAAGGACCTGCCCGAGGGCGGCAGCGCGATCGATTTCCGCGATCCGAAGATCTGGTACGAGGATGGAAAATATTGGGCGGTCGTCGGAAACCGCTCCGCCGACAAGAGCGGCTCGATCCTGCTCTTTGAAAGCGACGACGCGTTTCACTGGAAATTCTCGTCGGTGCTCGCGTCGTGCCACAATCAGTTCGGCAAGATGTGGGAATGCCCCGATTTCTTCGCGCTCGACGGAAAGCATGTGCTTTTAGTCAGCCCGCAGAACATGACCTCGATGGGGCTCGAGTTCCATCCGGGCAACAACACGCTTTGCATCATCGGGCGGTACGACCGTGAAAAGCGGCATCTTTTACGCGACAACACGCAGTCGATCGATTACGGCACCGATTTTTACGCTACGCAGACGTTGCAAACGCCGGACGGAAGGCGTATTATGATCGCATGGATGCAGAGCTGGGAATCCTCCGGCTGCAAGGTCGCGGAGCTTCCGTTCTTCGGACAGATGACGCTTCCGCGTGAGCTCGGCATCCGCGACGGACGGCTCATTCAGAACCCCGTGCACGAGCTCGAAGCCTGCCGCAAGACCAAGGTCAGCTATCAGAACGTCATGATCGTCGACGAAACCAACCTGCAGGGCGTTTCGGGACGGTTCCTTGACATGACGGTGCGCGTGCGTGCGGGCAACACGAACCACATGTACCGCTACTTCAAGATCAACGTCGCGAAGGACGGCGAGCGCGTGACGATGATCCGGCATAAGCCCGAAAACAACACGATCCGCGTCGATCGGAGCCGCTCCGGCTTCCCGCACGACATCGTGAACGTCCGCGATTTCCCGATCGCCGCCAAGGACGAGCTGAAGCTTCGCATCATCATGGACCGCTACAGTCTCGAAATCTTCGTCAACGACGGCGAGCAGGCGGCTTCGTTCGTGATCTACGCGCCGATCACCGCCGATTCGATCAGCTTCTCCGCCGACGGCGCCGCGATCATCGACGTTGAAAAATACGATATTGAGGTGTGAAATGGAAAAGAAATTTGATGTCGTCGCTTTGGGCGAGCTTCTCATTGACTTTACCGAAAACGGCACGAGCGAACAGGGCAATCCCTTATGGGAGGCCAACCCCGGCGGCGCGCCGTGCAATGTGCTCGCCATGCTGAATAAGCTCAATCGAAAAACTGCCTTTATCGGCAAGGTCGGAAACGACGTCTACGGACGTCAGCTGATCGATACCGTCAAGGATGCGGGCATCGATACAAGCGCGCTTTTCGTTGATCCCGAGGTACATACGACACTTGCCGTCGTGCATACATCCGAAAACGGCGATCGCGACTTTTCGTTCTACCGCAATCCCGGCGCGGACATGATGCTATCCGCGAGCGATCTGCCGATGCCGCTTTTGCAGGACTGCAAAATCTTCCATTTCGGCACGCTGTCCATGACGCATCAGGGCGTGCGCGAGGCGACGGTGCAGGCGGTGCAGTACGCAAAAGCGTGCGGCGCGCTGATTTCCTTCGACCCCAATCTCCGCCCGCCGCTGTGGAACTCTCTGAATGATGCGAAAACGCAGATCGCATGGGGATTGAAGCACAGCGACATTGTGAAGATCGCGGACAACGAACTGGAGTTTTTGACCGGCGAAACCGACTTTGATAAGGGCGCCGCGATCCTTCTGGACTGGTTCCCGAACATCCGGCTTCTGAACGTCACCGCCGGCGCGGACGGCAGCTACAGCTTCTGCAGCGGTCACCGCGTCTTCGTCCCGGCGTTCCGCTTGGGCGGCACGATCGAAACGACCGGCGCGGGCGACACCTTCTGCGCGTGCGTACTGCACGACGTTCTCACGAACGGGCTTGACAACCGCACCGAGGCGTCCTTAACCGATATGCTCCGCTTTGCGAACGCGGCGGCATATCTTGTCACCACGAAAAAAGGCGCGATCCGCTCCATGCCCGCGCCCGAAGAGATTGCAAGGATTCTTTCCTAAATCCCACCCTCCTGTTCTCGGGTTGTCTCAAAACGGTTTGAGACAACCCGAGGGGCTGTCGATAAGGATGGCAGAAGGCACGTTTTCGCCATGAGCTGTACCGACGTACGCGAAATGATGAAAATATCTTCTAATTTGCGGCGAAATTTCAATGAAAGAAAGGGCTTTCGAGCCCTTTCCTCATGCCGGTATTTTTGTGATACAGATTCGCCGCAAATAGTCTGCCGCCTTTTGCGACAGCCCCCTGTTTTTACCGGGAAGCTTGCTCCTGTTACATCAGCTTGCGGAACATCGCTTCGAAATCGGCGAGCGTCGCAGGGCGCGGATTGCCCGGCGCGCAGGCGTCTGCCGCGGCGGATTCGCACAGGAACGGCAGATCCTCTTCCTTGAGCTTTTCGAGCTTGGTGGGAATTCCGACGTCCACACTGAGCTGCTGCACCGCGTCGATCGCCGCTTTGCGATACGCCGCCTGATCCATGCCTTCGGTATCGACGCCGAACGCTTCGGCGATCGCCTTGAACTTTTCGCCGGTGTATTCCTTATTGAAATCCATGACGATCGGCAGCATCATCGCACAGGCAACGCCGTGCGGCGTGTCATAGACCGCGCCGAGCGTATGTGCCATCGAGTGCGCAATGCCGAGACCCACGTTGGAATACGCCATCGCGGTGACATATTGCGCAAGCGCCATGCCTTCGCGTCCGTCCGGATCGTTGGCGACCGCTTTGCGCAGGTTCTTTGCGATGAGCTGGATCGCTTCCAGATTCAGGCAGTCACTGAGCTCCCACGCCGCGCCGGTGGTGTAGCCCTCGATCGCGTGGGTCAGCGCGTCCATACCGGTGGAAGCGGTGAGACCCTTCGGCATGGAGGACATCATATCCGGATCGACGACCGCAATGTCGGGGATGTCGTTCGGGTCCACGCAGACGAACTTGCGCTTCTTTTCGACGTCGGTGATGACGTAGTTGATCGTGGATTCCGCGCCGGTGCCGCCGGTGGTCGGGACCGCGATCGTAAACACCGTGCGGTGCTTGGTCGGCGCAACGCCTTCCAGTGAACGCACGTCATAGAATTCGGGATTGTTCACGATGATGCCGATGCCCTTGCCGGTGTCCATCGAGGAACCGCCGCCGATGGTGATCATGAAGTCTGCGCCGGACGCGCGGAACGCATCCACGCCGTGCTGCACGTTCTCGATCGTGGGATTCGGCTTGATGTCGGAATAGAGCTCAAACGGGATCCCGTTCTGCTCCAACAGATCGGTGACCCGCTTCGTGACGCCGAAGCGAACGAGATCGGGATCGGACGCGACGAACGCCTTTTTGAGCCCGCGGGATGCGATGATGCCGGGGATCTCCGCGATCGCGCCGTGCCCGTGATAGGAAATGCCGTTCAAAACAAAACGATTGACTGCCATGTGTTTTCTCCTTTTCGATTTGATTTACCGATAGTATATCATTATTGCCCGGACCGCGCAAGGTACAATGCTGTCGGATGACGGCTTCCTTGCCGTTTCGGCGTCAGACCGCAAAATAGGTTCTTAAAAAGTATGCCGGGGCGCAGCTCCACGCATGACAGTAGCTTAACACGATCGTTCCGCCGTAGGGGGATTCGTTCGGGTCGGTCGGGTTGTAGAGCTCCCAGAAGGTGTCCGCGCCATCCCGCGCCATGCCGCCCCAATAGGCGCGCAGCGCCGCAAGCGCCTGCTCCTTCTTGCCCGTGTCGATCAGCGCCTGCACATAGTGATGGTACAGATACGGCGTCACCATGCCGATCACGCCGTCCGTGCTTTCGGCGCGGAACAGGATTTCCGCATCGTCGGACACGCCGCCGAGGATCATCCACACCTGCGACGCGACCGAAACCTGACGGTCCTTCCCGGAGATGAACACGCCCTTTTCCGCGTCGAACAGAAAGCGAAGCGCGGCGTCGCGCTTTTGCGCATAATCCGCTTCGATCTGCGCGGCACGCTTTGTATCTTCAAGCGCTTCGGCGATCTTCTTTGCCGCTTTCAGACAGTAAAGGTAGGTTCCCTGCGCGCTTGCCTGCTTGTTCAGCTGCAGGTTCCAGTCCGTAAAGCACCAGCCGAGCGCGTCGCTGTCGCGCACAAGACCGGCAGTGTCGAACGCGTTCTGCGCCAATTCGATCTGCCGATACGCGACGGGCGAGAGCGCCGAAAGCGTTTCGCGGTCGCGCGTCGCCTCGTAATAATCCCAAAGCGTCGGAACGAACAGCAGCGAATAGTCGAACATCGCGGTAT
>CALGGM010000200.1 GCA_937915925.1 uncultured Clostridia bacterium
TTCAGCAAATGAACAGGAGCCGTCAAGTCCCTCTTTCGAGTTTCTTAACGGCTCCGTTCCTCCGTAATCGCGGACGAGCAATGCCCGTCCCTACAGAACAATCAACCCATCTGTAGGGACGACCATCGGTCGTCTGCTTTTGTTGCGGGGAGGATTCTCCGTCACTTCGTTCCTCAGAAGACACGGGCAAATTGCGCGGAAATATGTAGGGGCGCCGACCCCGGCGCCCCGATTTACTTTCGTTATTTCACCTTGCAGCTCTTGACGTTCGACCATTCGCCGAAGTACGTCATGCCGTTGAACTCGTGGTACGAACGGATGCGTACATAGTACGTTTTGCCCTTGGTCAGGCTCTTGATGACGGTGCTCGCCGTCTTCGGGTTGGTGATCTTGACCGTATTTGCGTTTGCCGTGAATGACGAGTTGGTCGCGTACTGGATCTGATAGCCCGTAAACACGGACGACGCCGCCCACTTGACCGTCATCTGCTTCTTGCCTGCCGTGACGCTGTTCAGCACGCGCGTGGTGATGCGAACGGTGGCCTTCAGCGGACCGACCTCGCCGAGGTTATAGTTGTCGCCGACGTTGCCGCCGATCATCGCGCCGGAAACCGGGTCGACCCTGCGGTTGAAGTATGCCTTGACGCCGTACTGGTAGCGCGTGCCCGCGTAGACCTTGGTGTCCGTCCATTCCAACGCGGTCGTATTGTTCCAGCGCACGAAGTCCGTCCAGCCGTTCGTCGTGCTGCTCCACGCTCTGCGGTAGATGACGTACCCGTCCGCGCCTTCGACCTTGCTCCACGTGAGCTTGATGCTGTCCTTCACGTTCGCGACCGTCGTGGTCGTCGTCGCCGTCAGATAGATCTTGAACACGCCGCGGCACGTCCCCTCATAATCTCCCTTGAACGTAACGATCACATAACCGGTTCCCGCGTTGGTGTTTTCCCGATATTCATAGTCGTAAAATGCCGGATCGATGACGACGCCATTCTCGTCCTTAACCGTGAAGCGCGGGGTCTGCGCTTTTCCGTTTGCGATCACATACGCGGTCGTGCTCTTGTACTTGACGTCTGCGCTGTTCCACTCGACCGTTCCCTCGACCGACGCGGTCTGATAGTGCCACGTTGCGTCGAGCAGATATGTATTGCCGCTTGAATTGATCTTCAACAGCCGTTCACGGTCGGATCTGGTTCCGTCATAATACACGTCCGTTAAAAGGCTGCAATTGTTGAACGCAGAGTTGTCGATCGTCGCGACGCTGCGACTGAGATATACCGTCGTCAATCCCGAACATTTTGCAAATGCTTGCGAGCCGATTTTCGTCACTTTATTCGGGATGACGATTTCTGTCAGACCGGTGCATCCGTAGAATGTACTGGTTTCGATGGTGGTCAGATTGCTCGGAAGTACGACATTCCTAAGCGCCGTGCAATCGCTGAAAGCGCCTCTCCCGATACTTGTTACGCTTTCCGGGATCTCGATTTCGGTCAGTTTTCCGTACCTCCAAATGCATACGAACCGATGCTGATCAGATGATTTCCGAGCGAGACGGACGTCAGCTCTTTGCAGTATTCGAATGCTGAATTGCCGATATACTGCACGCTGTCCGGAAGAACGACCTTTTCCGTCAATTTCTGGAAAAACGCCAAATTGGCAATTACGGTCGTCCCGTCCTTCGGTCTGGCGATTTGCGGATAGGTCCCCTTGTAACCGAGCAGGATATAATCGAGATATACCGGTCCGTCCGTCTGCGCGTTCAGCCACGCCGTTCCGCTAAACGTGCTGTAAAGCCAACTGCCCAAACCGGTTACAGATCTGACGCCCTTTCCGACATGGATTTCCGCAAGATTGCTGCTGCCTTCAAAAGCGCAATCGGCGATACTCCAGACGCTGTCCGGGATCGTGATCTCCGTCAGCAAATCGCAAGAACCGAACGCCCTGTATCCGATCGTTTCAATTGTATTTGACAGCGTTACCTTGCTGAGCTTTCGGCTCCAGTTAAACGCGCTGTACGCAACGCTGGTGACGCCGTCGAGAAACACAACTTCCTGCACGTCTCGATTCCACCACGGTGTGTCGGTGGGCATATCGCCTTCACCGCCGATCGTCAGCTTGCCGCTTTCGTACTTCCAGAACAGATTGTCTCCGAAAGCGTGTTCAAAGGATGCGCTGTAAATGCGAAGCTCGTTTCCCGCGCCGCAGACGAAGCGATACGCACCGTCCGCTTCGGCGTATGCAAGCTGTCCGGCGTCACAGGTGATGTGCGCATCGCCGCTCGTTGTGGCGGAGATCGAAAATACCGTCGCGCTCGCCCGATCGGACGTATAAAGGAGCGTCCCTCCGCTGACCGCAAAATAGCCGCCTGCGGTTTTCAAAAGCCAGCCGTCGCCCGATTGTTCAGCCGTAATCGGCTCCATGCTCGAAACTTGACTGATGTTTCCGTCGGAGATCTTGACCTGCACGCCGGAGAAGTCCGTGCCAAAGGCAAAATAATTCGAACCGTCGTCACTGACGATGGTGATCAAATCGCCGTCCTTCAACAGCGACGTGTCCGTAACAAGTTCGTAAACATTGCCCTCCGCTGCAGCGGAGCCGATCAGCAGCATGCAAAGCACCGCCGCGATCAGAGTGATCCAAAGTCTTTTTTTCATGCGTTGGTTCCTCCATCCTATTTGTCCTACAGTAAATAGGACTCTGAAAATGAAATTTTGGTTTTATGATTTTGGTATTTTTTTGAAAAAAAGATCGCGAAACAGGAAAGAGGAACGGATCGCATAAAAGATATGTCTGTCCGGAATGCTACTATATAGGAAAAAATTTTGGAAAATCGCAAAATTTTTCTTGCCTTTTTTCGCCAACATGGTATAATAGCCGATGGTAATGCATTACACGACGAAGGAGTGATAATACATGAAGAAAAATATTCATCCGTCTTACGGCGAAGCGGTCGTGCGCTGTGCCTGCGGCGAGACCTTCCTTACCGGCTCCACCAAGGGCGAGCTGAAGGTCGAAATCTGCAGCAAGTGCCACCCGTTTTTCACAGGCCGTCAGAAGCTGGTCGACAGCGGCGGACGAGTAGATCGCTTCAAGAAGCGCTACGGTCTGTAAGAACAACATCGAACTCAACAAAACACGGGATCGCATCTGCGGTCCCGTTTTTGTATGGGACAACCCTCCCGCCTGCCTTTGGCATCCACCCTCCCTTACACAGGGAGGGCAAGAAATATGTGAACGGCTTGTAGGGGACGATGGTACGCGGTAGACGACGCTACGCGTCGTCGCGCGATCTACCGCTGTAATGGAGCGAAGCGAAATGGAGAGACCCCGGCGTCCCGTCAAGTTTCGCCCGATCTGCATAACGCGATCCTTTCTCCCCACCCCATTCTCCAATCCTCTTTCGTTCGGGGATTGCTTTTTCACGGTAAATGGACTATACTGATGGCATGAAAAAGATTTTATTGATCGGAACGGGCGGCACGATCGCCTCGGAAATGACGGCGGACGGGCTTGCCCCGAAGCTCGGCTCGAATCAGCTCCTGAACTACATTCCACGCGTCAGCGAGATCTGCGACGTGGAATGCATGCAGCTGATGAGCGTGGACAGCACGAACATGACGCCGGAAAACTGGCTCACGATCGCGGGCTGCGTCGAATCCTACTACGACGCGTACGACGGCTTCGTGGTGAGCCACGGCACGGACACGATGGCGTACACCGCCGCGGCGCTGTCCTACCTCGTGCGGCGCTCGAAAAAGCCGATCGTGCTGACCGGCGCGCAAAAGCCCATCAGCATGGACGTAACCGACTCAAAGCAGAACCTTCTGGACGCGTTCACCTACGCCTGCGACGATCGCGCCTGCGGCGTTTCGATCGTGTTTAACGGCAGCGTGATCCTCGGCACGCGCGCAAAGAAGGTACGCTCCAAGAGCTTTTCCGCGTTTGCGAGCATCAACTATCCCGAGCTTGCGGTGCTGCAGGACGGACGCGTGCTGCACTATATCGACCTCGGCTATCGCGACCGCGCGAAGTTCTCGCATACGCTGAACGCGAGCGTGGGGCTTGTGAAGCTGATCCCGGGCTCCGACGCAGGCATGCTCTCCTACGCGCTCGACCGGTTCGACGCGGTCATCATCGAAAGCTTCGGCGTCGGCGGACTGCCCGAGGGGACGAACGGCTGCTTCCGCGCCGCGATCGACCGCGGGGTCCAGCAGGGCAAGCTCATCGTGATCACCACGCAGGTACAGAACGAGGGCAGCAATCTCACGGTCTACCAGGTCGGACACGCCTTAAAGCAGCAGAATATCATCGAAGCGTACGACATGACGACCGAGGCGGCGGTCGCGAAGCTCATGTGGATCATGGGCGAAACGCGCGATCCCGACCGCGTGCGCGAGCGCTTCTATTCCCCGCTCTCCCACGATATTCTCTACACGGAAGCGGAATAACGCGAAATCTTTTCCCGCTCCGACAATTCGGAGCGGTTTTTTCATTGACAAATCGAAGGTTTTTTCATACAATAAAGTTTGATCGTATTTTACGAAAGGAAACGAAATCATGCGTTCATTAACCGCTAAGGAACTGCGCCAGCTGTATCTGGACTTTTTCCGTTCCAAGGGGCATGCGGTCATCTCTTCCGCATCCCTGATCCCCGAAAACGACCCGACCGTGCTGTTTACGACGGCGGGCATGCATCCGCTCGTACCGTACCTGATGGGCGAAAAGCACCCGGAAGGCAAGCGTCTGACTGACGTACAGAAGTGCGTCCGTACCGGCGACATCGACGAGGTCGGCGACGCATCGCACTGCACGTTCTTCGAAATGCTCGGTAACTGGTCTTTGGGCGATTACTTTAAGAAAGAGAGCATTGCGTATTCTTGGGAATTTCTGACCGACGAAAAGTGGCTCGGCATCCCGAAGGACAAGCTGTTCTTCACCTGCTTTGAGGGCGATAAGGACGCGCCGCGCGACACCGTTGCGCACGACCGCTGGGTCGAAATGGGAGTCGATCCCTCGCACATCGTGTATCTGCCGAAGAAGAACAACTGGTGGGGTCCCGCGGGTCAGACCGGTCCCTGCGGTCCGGATACCGAGATCTTCTATGACAACGGCGCCGCGCCCTGCGGTCCCGATTGCAAGGCGGGCTGCGACTGCGGCAAGTATCTGGAGATTTGGAACAACGTCTTCATGGAGTACAACAAGATCTCCGACGGCGTTTTCGAGCCGCTCGAGCAGAAGAACGTCGACACCGGCATGGGTCTTGACCGCACCGTCGCCACGCTGCAGGGCGTGGAAAGCGTGTTCGACACCGACGCGTTCTCCGGCGTGATCGACCTCATCGCGGAGCTCTCGCATAAGGGCTATCACGACGATCCCGAAACGACGCGCGCGTTCCGCATCATCGCGGACCACACCCGCTGCGCCGTGTTCATCCTCGGCGACCAGCGCGGCGTCACGCCGTCCAACGTCGATCAGGGCTATATCCTCCGCCGCCTTATCCGCCGCAGCATTCGCTTCGCATCGCAGCTCAATATGCCGCGCTATGCGCTCTGCACGATCGCGGAAAAGGTCATCGCGCAGTACGGCGAGTTCTATCCGGAGCTCAACGAGAATCATGAGAAGATCATCGCCGAGCTTCGCAAGGAGGAAAACCGCTTTGCAGATACGCTGAAGAAGGGCTTGAAGGAGTTCAACAAGCTCGTTTCGAACCTCGAAGGCACCGTGATCGACGGCGTTTCCGCATTCCACCTCTACGACACCTACGGCTTCCCGATCGAGCTCACCGTCGAAATGGCGAAGGAAAAGGGCGTTACGGTCGACGAGCAGGGCTTTAGCGCCGCGTTCGAGGAGCATCAAAAGAAATCCCAGGCGGGCGCGGAACAGCGCTTTAAGGGCGGTCTTGCGGACAACAGCGAAGCCACGGCGGCGCTGCACTCCGCAACGCATCTCTTGCAGGCGGCATTGAGAAAGGTCTTGAACGACGATACCGTTTCGCAGAAGGGCAGCAACATCACCGCGGAGCGTCTGCGCTTCGACTTCAGCTTCGGACGCAAGGTCACGCCGGAAGAGCTCAAAGAGGTCGAACGGCTCGTAAACGAAGCGATTGCGGCGAAGGTGCCGATCACCTGCGAAGAAATGACCGTCGAAGAGGCAAAGGCGCAGGGCGCGATCGGTCTCTTCGAAAGTAAGTACGGCGAGAAGGTCAAGGTCTACACGATGGGTCAGTTCAGCAAAGAGATCTGCGGCGGTCCGCATGCGAAGAACACCGGTGATCTCGGACGCTTTGAGATCAAGAAGGAGGAAGCATCCTCGAGCGGCGTTCGCCGCATCAAGGCAGTGCTGATCCATGACTGATTGGCTGAAATACGAATGGGAATGGAACGAGCGGGAAGCGGTTTTTCAGGTCGATTTGCAATACTGGGAACTGCTTCCCACTTTGGCATACTCCCAGCTCGTATTCGTCAGCATCGCCCCGCATGATCCGGAAGCCGCGCAGTTCTCGCGATCCGAAGAACGCCGCGCGACCGCGCTGCAGCATACGCTTGCGGAAAGCCTTGAGGACGCGGCGATCTTTGTCGGCGGCATCGGCATGAAGGATCTGATCCAGTTCTATTTCTACACCTCCGACGAATCGCTGATCCACCGCGTATCGGCGATCTGCCGCGCCGAGAACAAGCTGCGCCTCTCCTGCGGGCACGTGAAGGAACCGCATTACGCGACGTATTACTGCCTGCTCTTCCCCGACGACGCAAAGCTGCAGTCGGTGGAAAACGCGGCGTACATCAAGTCCGTACAGCACCGCGACGGCGATCTCGGTCTCGTGCGGCGCGTGCGGCTCACGATGGCGTTTGCGTCCGAGGAGGCGTGCGACGCGTTCATGGAGGAGATCCCGCATCTCGGTTTCACGGCGGGCGGGCGTTCGAGCATCGGAAACACCACGCACCCGTACCGCATCGTGCTAAACGGGTTCTCGACGCTGAAGCTCAGCGATCTGAACCGCTTCACCGCCCGCGCAATCAACGGCGCCCTCCCCTACGGCGGCGTGCTGGATCACCTCACCGCGGACTTTATCAACCGACATTGAAGGTACAACGACAGAAGGATCCCCGTGCGGGATCCTTTTTGTATTGTTGACGATTCCGATTCGACTACCCGCCCACCGCTGACGCGGTCCCCCCAATCCCGAAACATGGTCGTTGCG
>CALGGM010000201.1 GCA_937915925.1 uncultured Clostridia bacterium
GATTGCCGTTGTATTCCTTCGTGTCGCCGTTACCGTTGATCGTGATCGTGATCGCTGCAGGATTGATCACCAGCGTGCCGTTCACAGGCGTGATGTGGAAGAGCGCGGTGACGTCATGGCCTTCGCTGTCGAAGACCTGCGCGGTGCCGGAGATCACGTTGTTGTACGTGCCGGCGTTGATTTCGCTCAGGTTGCTCGTCGTGAGGCCCTTGACCGTGTAGGTCAGCGTCCCAACCGTGAAGGTCGCGTTGCCCTCGCCATCCTGAGAGGTGAAGCCGGACAGCGCGTGGCTGTTGCCGTCATAGGTTACCGTTTCGCTCTTCGCGGTGATGGTAACCTCGGTCACATTGGCGTTGACCGTCAGCGTGCCTTCATCTTTATTAATGATATAGTTCGATGCAAGGAAGCTACTCGTTCCGACGATCTCGATGGTGTTCGCCGTCGTGCCGGGCAGGGTGATCGTACCGGTCGCCTTGACCTCGGTCACTTCGCCATCGACAAAGCCGTCGCCCGATTGTTCGACGCCGGGCTTCGTCAGCGGCGTGCCGTCGTAGTCCTTCGCATCGGATCCGCTCGTGAGATTGATCTCGCGCGGGAAGATCTTCAGCCAGCCGTCCTCGACGACGATCCCGTCATCGAGCTCGTAGTTGTTGCCGAGATCGACCGTGAACATGCTCTCGGTAAGACCCATCAGGTAGACATTTGTAACGCCGTCTGCCGTTACTTGATTCGTGACCACATTGGTGCCCGTTGCAATCGCTGCATTCTGCTCCGGTCCGGTAATCGTGACGCCGGCAGGCGGAGTGATCTCGCCGAATATGGTCTCGCCTTCGCTGGTGCGGTACTCGAGAATGAGGTCATAACCCGTTACACTGTGCTCCTGACCGTCATACAGCGGACCGTCGGAGATGTGGCCCTTGACCGTGATCTTCAGCTTCGCCTTGTCGATCCTGAGCCAACCGTCGGTGACATTGAACGTGACGTTCTCATAGTTCGGATCGTCATAGCGGAACATATCCGGCGTGAGACCCATATTGTACGTGTCGGCGTCCGTTCCTTCCGCCTTGGCGTCGCCGTTCAGAGTGATCTTGTTCGGATCGAACGGCGTCTTATTGCTCTCCGCCGAATAACCGGTTACGGAGTAGGTGTTGCCGTCGTAGACTGCGACTTTGGTGTTACCGATGATGGTGATTACCATCGTCGCCTTATTGATCACGAGCTGACCATCCGTTACGTTGAACGTCACGTTGAAGTTTCTCGTGTCCGCATAGGAGAACTGCGCCGCAGTAAGACCCATCGGGTAATCGCCCGCATTGATCTCCGTTACGGAAGCCGTGCCCGTGAACTCGATCTTGCTCGGATCGAACAGACTGTTGTTGCTCGTCGCCGTATAACCGGACGCCGTCTTTTCGGTTCCGTCGTATTCTGCGTCAAGTACCTTCGTACCTTCAATGTTGATCACCATATCGATCGGGTTGATCGTCAGCGAACCGATGTGGTAGTACACCGCATAGTTCGTGTTGTCGATGACCGTATTATCGCCGTTCTTGATGACCAGCGTCGCCGTGTCGAATGCGCCGTTGTTATAGGTGCCGGCGTCGGTTGCGGACGCGGGCGTGTAGGTGATTGTCGCGGTTTGATTCTCCGCAAGACCGGTGAATGCAACTTCCGTATTTCCGGACTGCTCCGCGCCGTTGTAATCTACCGTCTTCGGCTCGACCGTGACGTCGAGTCTTCTTGCATAAACCGACAGGTTGCCGGGGTTCGTCGTGATCGTAAACTGCGCGGTGACGTCGTGTCCCTCTGCATCCGTGACGACGGGGGTACCGGTAACCTTATTCGCGCTGAAGCCCACATCGGTGCGCGTCGGGTTGCTCGTGGTTACGCCGCTGATCGTGTATTCGTGTCCGTTCAGCGTGAACGTCGTAGGCTCAACAAAGCCCTCGACGGTATGCGCGGTTCCGTCATATTCAAAGTTCCCGCTCTTTGCAGTGAGCGTGTAGGTATATTTTTCCGTACGGTCGTTGACCTTAAGGGTACCTTCGACCGTGCTGATGCTGTAGTCGCTCGCGATAGTGCCTGCGGTCAGCTCGTAGGTGAACGTGTTTGCGCTCTCGCCCACTTCCGTCTGGCTGCCGGTGACATTGTACGTCGCGCCCTCGCCATCAACGAAGCCTTCGCCGCCGACCGTAACCTCATTCTTCGTCAGCGGGCTGCCGTCGTACTGCTTCTGATCGCTGCCGGAGGTCAGCGTGACGCTGCGCGGGTTGATCTGC
This sequence comes from uncultured Clostridia bacterium, assembly GCA_937915925.1. Lineage (GTDB taxonomy): Bacteria > Bacillota > Clostridia > Christensenellales > CAG-138 > UBA3792. The sequence goes on from CALGGM010000201.1 coordinate 2,277, forward strand.
ATCCAGCCGTCGGTGACGCTGAACGTGACGTTGAAGTTCCCGTTCGTGTTCGTGAACTGACCTTCCGCAAGGCCCATAAAGGTCTTGTGCTCCGCTTGATCATCATCCTCCACGTGCGTACGGCTTGCGCTCGCCGTGCCGCCGGAGAAGGTGACGTTGCTGTCCACATCGTAAAGCGTGCTGCTCGCCGTCGCGGTGTAGTCCGTAACCGTCTGCGCGCTTCCGTTGTACGACTTCGAATCGGTATTACCGGTGACGGTAACGGTGACGTCAAGCTTCGTGATCGTCAGCTTGATCGGCGTGCCGATCACCCACGTAACCGTATAGTTCGAATCGCTGTAGCTGCAGCTTTCTGCGTCCAGCGCCGTCGTGTAATCGCCCACATTCTCGCCGCTTGCCGTCTTCTCGCCGCTGTAGCTGAACTTGGACGCATCGAAGCCGCCCTGCTCGCTCGTCGCGGTGACCGTGCCGGTGTACGTCTGCGTGGTTCCGTTGTACGTCAGGCTCGTGCTGCTGCCGTTGACCGTGACCGTCAGTGCCTTCGGCGTGATGGTCAGCTTGCCGGGCGTCGTGGTGGTGACATTATAATAGGAAGGAGTTCCCGAAACAGCGCCCGCAAAGGTAACGTTGCTGATCTCACCGTTGTCATACGTCTGGTTTGCATCCGTACCGTGGGACGGCGTATACGTGAACGACACCTTGTCGCCATCAAGCAGACCGGTGACCGTAACGTTGCCGACCGTCACCGCTCCGGTGCTGTTGCCCGTGATGGAAGATCCGCTGTAAGGGTAGCCCTGCTGCTCGCTGCCGTTGTACTCCGCCGTCTTATCGTCGACCGCAATGGTCACATCGATGACATAGTAAACGGTGATGGTGGCGCCGTTCGCATTGACCGTGACCGTCGCGCTCGGGCTGTAGCTGTCCGCAGTGAGCGTGTAGCCGCTAAAGCCCTCAAGGAACGACGTTGCCGCGCTCGCCGTGTAGCTCGTGCCTGCCTGCACGTTTTCAATGACGTCGTTTGCAACCTTGGTCGTGGTGCCCTTCAGGTAATGATGCACAACGACCTGCGGATCCCAGATCGCCTTCAGCGTGACGGACATATTGTCTTCGCATGTGTCGGTTTCTTCGGGATACGGAATGTTCGTGACCTGTGCGCAATCGCCATAGGTATTGCCGACCGCGTTGCGGCTGACCGACGCGACCTGCCAGCCGCGGAAGACATAGTTGATCGTCGTACCGTCGACCACCTTCTGCACCTTGAAGGTGTTTGCGGGGAGGTTGTACGTTTCGCCGAACGTGTACGTCACAGCAGGCATCTCGCCGCTGTCCGCCGCTTCTACTGCGCCCTCGGGCAGGTTGATGTCGAAGTTGACCGTATAGGTGTACGGATCCCAGATCGCGTAGATATTGTCGTACGGCTGTTCCTCGTCCGCCGCTACGCCATAGACAGCGATCGGGTACGAATTGGTGTCAGCTTTCCACGGGAGGAAGTCCGCCGTCGCGCTGCTTGCATTCTTGGACCAACCGAGGAAGGTATGCCCGCGATACGGATGGACCTGGTTAGCGCCGTCGCCGTAGGTCGGGATCGAAACCGCCTGGTTGATGGAAAGCGTGGGGTACGGATCGTCACCTTCGCCGTCCTTACGGACAAAGCCGCCGTGGTTATCGTACCAGTAGATGTGCGTCGGGTTCTGGACCTTGTTCTGATAGACCGCGACAAGCTGAATGATGAACTTCTTCGTGCCGTCCTCGGTCACCTCATGCGCGTCGCTCAGGCTGACCGTGAAGCCCTCGCCCGGAAGGACCGCCTTGACGTCCTCCCAAGCGCTGCCGTTCCATCTCTGCAGGGTCCAGTGCGAGAAGACGATCTTACTGTCGTCGCCCACCGCCTGCGTGCCGAGCGTTTCCGGCATGGTCGTCGGACCTGCCTGCGCGTAAGCGGTCGTGCCGTCCGTGTAGACATAGCCGACGTCCATGGTCGATTCACCGTTAGCGAATTTACCGTTGCCCGCGTTATAGCGCACGGTAATACCGTCCGCCTCGTCGTCCATCTTGATCCATCTTGCGGTGATGACGACCTTGCCGATGACGTCGTCTCTGCCGACGTCCGACCAGGGATTGCCGGTGACGGCGTCGGTGCCCTGACGCGCAGCGTCGGACGCGTCCGCGTAAGTCAGATCCGCAACGCTGTCGTTGACGCCGATGTTGAAATTGAACGGATTGCCGTTCTGATCGTACCAGCCGACGAGCTTATAGCCTTCTGCCTCCGCGTGCTCGATGGAGCTGGCGTGGATCGTTTCGTTGTAGTCCACGCGGAATGTGCTTGCCTGCGTGCCGCCCGGGAAAGTGACCGTCGCGCCTTCCGGTGCGTTCACGTCCAGTACCACGCGGTAGCGCTTCAAGGTCCACTTGCCGTATACCGTGACGTTGCTGTTCGGCATCGTTTCGGTATCGAAATCATACGGCGTTTCAAACGTCGGGTCCGCATACCAGCCGTCGAAGTAGTAGCCCTCTCTCGGCGTGCATTCCTCATCGGTCGACGGGTCGAAGTAGTAGCCCGCCATATTCTTGCCGTAGTAGACGTCATCATAGAACGAGTGATTGTCACCGTCGTTCGTGTACCAACGGAAGCGGTTCTGATTCAGATTGTAATAGATATAGAGGTCGCTGGCGTAAACGTCGTCATAGGCGACGGAAGCGGAGCTCGAAACGGAATGAAAATACGAGCCGGAGGTCTCGTTGTATCTCGTATTGTAACCATACACCGTGTAGCCGTAGAACAGCGTATTGTCAAAAGACATGGAACTACCAGAGTTCAATACGCCGGTCGATAGATTAACCGTATAATCGCCGTTCGTATCCTGTCCGATCCAGTGCGTCGTCTTTGCTGAGCTGCCGACGGAAAAGCTCGTACGCCACAGATCCCAAGTCGTTGTGGTGGACGTGGAGGTCGTGCCGTAGATCGTATAGGAGTTCCATGCAATGGAAAGGGTGTAGTAACTGGATCCGCTGTAATACCATGCCCAGCGGTAGCCGTTTCCGGGATCCGGCCAGTTATCAAAAGCCGATCCGTAAAGGCCTTGATACGTCGCCGAAGACGGTGTGCTTTCGTCTATGGTGTAGGTTGTGGTTGAAAAAGTTGTGTCACTATACTGTGTGCCGCCAGAGCTGTATGTGTAATAGATCGTGGTTCCGCTGATTTTGTCAATGCTGTAGCAGTTCCAGACGTCTGCCGGATAGCCGGACATTCTGCGCCACGTTCCATCAACCTTGATATAGTAGTAGCTGCCATCATATGCCAACTGATAGCCGCTGATCGTCTTGAAAGAGTAAGTCGAGCCCGCCGTGCTGTAATCAAAATTGATCGTAATGACCGCGCGGTCATAGTACACGTTCGCCGTGGCAAGCCCGTCGCCGGTCACGGTCACGGTCGTGTCGGACAGATTGCCGTTATAGGTAAAGTAGTTGCCGAGCCTTGCTGCAAGGGTGGTTCCACTATTCGTCCAGTCTGCCGTCTTGAGCCCGGTCGCGCCGGTCGGAACGCTATACGAGATGCCGGTATTACCGGAGAAACGAACGCTCGTATAAAGGTCATATTTCTTGTCGGCATCCGCAGCGTCATACGCGTCCGTGGATTTCTGCGTCCAGATCGCGATGGTAATCACGGATGTTGCCGGCGTCCATTTTGCATAGACCGTGGTGTCCTCGGTCAGCGTATTGCCGAAGGTGAACGCTGTCGTCATGGCGGAGGTCGTATACCAGCCTTCGAAGGTGTAGCCGGTACGGGTCGGCGCAGTGGGTTCCGCCGTGACATCGCCGCCCGCAACGAACACGGGGGAGGTATAGCTCGCGGAGGTCGAGTCGTTATATCCGTTTGCCGTGTTGTTTGCGTCGATATTCGTGTCAAACGACAGCCAGTGACCGCTTCTGAGATACGGGAACAGGATCATATCTTCAGTCATGGTCAGCGTATCGCCGTTTGCATACAGCGGGGTGCTTGCCGAATATGTCGGATTATCTCCCGTCGCGGTGACGAGATCGCGGCTGATCCAGCCGTCGAACGTCTGCGTGGACTGATACGGCGTATATGCGTGGTTGACGGTAGCCGAAACGGAGGATGAACCCTTTGCAACGAGAACCTGTTCATTCTTCAGGACCGCGCCGAGCTGATCCTGATAGGTCAGAAAGAACGAACCGAACACCATCGAGCGGATATACAGGGTCGTATTGTCGCTCACGCCGCTGTTCAGCATTTCGATCGCATGCGCTTCCACCTCGCCGATGGATTTCGGGGAAGTGGTATTGCTGTAGGAATCCTCCCACGTAAAGCCGCGCCACAGGTCGCCGTTGTCCATGGGACCCGTGCCGGGATCAAACCAGTAGCCGGGTTTGAACGCGTCACCGGACGCCGCGATATCCGCCTTCTTGACGATGATGGTCGCATAGGCGTTGCCGTCTCCGTCAAGGAAGGTGACGTTCAGACGCGCATAATCTGCGTCGTCTGCAACGATGATATACACCGAGAACGAACCGGAGTTGAAGCTGCCGCCGTTGGCGGTGACTTCGTCGCGCACCATGGAGAGCTTGCCCTGGGAGACCTCGTGATAGATCGCGAAGTGGTCGCCCTTCAGCGCTTCCTGCGTATGGAGGTTGACATGGACCTTCGTGCCGTCCTTGGGCTCGATCTTGTTGCCTGCCGCGTCAAAGAACGTGATGTCGACCGCCGCATAGCCGGTCAGGGTTCTGCCGGACGGAACGACGGAACGCGCAAGCTCCTTCGCTCTGAGATCGTCGACCGGCAGCACGCGCATCCTCGTGCCTGCGGGGAAGACGCCTTCCTCCGCCTTGGCGGTGACGGTCACGCCGTTGGTCGAGCTCTCGCGGAAGTCCTGCGCGGGCATTTCCTCGACGGGCTCGTCATATTTTGCGTAGACGCGGAGCATGCCGTTGACGACGGTTTCCGCGGTGACGCGCATGCCGTCCTTGGTGAACCAGCCGATGAACTCCCTGCCCTCGATGACGGGCGCTGCGGGAAGCTCACCGATCGCGGTTCCTGCCAAAACCGACAAACGGACGAGGGCGTTTCCAGCCTCGTCTATGAATACGACCGGGTACATGATCCCGATACCGGGCTCCTCCGTGGGCACGACTTCGGGATCCACGGGCTCGCCGGGATCTTCCGTTTCCGTGGGCTCCACGGGTTCGACCGGATCCTCACCGTCGCCGGGCTCGGACGGCTCTGCCGAATGGGTGGGCAGAACGTTATCGTCCGTGGGCTTCGGCGTCAGATCCGGAATGATCTCGAAGGGATTCACCGTAGGAGCAGGCTCCTCCGGCGTCGTCTCTTCGGGCGTGCCCGGATCTTCCGTGACCTCTTCGCCGCGCTGCACCGCAACCACGTCTTCCGCGTTTGCGTCGCTCGCTGCGGATTCGGCAATCGTCGCCATAGGCAACAGCTGCAGAACCATGATGATCGCAACCACGATCGCCCAGGTCCGCTTGCCGAAAAGGATCTTGTTCAGCTTTGACATGTTCCAGTTCCTCCGTTGTGTTTCTATTCATTAAATAAGATGATTGTCTCGTTTTTTGACCTGCAAACCGCAGGACGACATATTATTAGCTATACTATATTCATTTTATATATCCTATAGTATTATAGACGTTTATGCACCAAAATGCAAGAATTTTTTTGAGAATATCTAAACAATTTTTGACATTTGTGTTCAGTTTTCAGTTTGTTCACAATATCTTGTGGTTTTCGGAACTTTGTTCAAAAAAATATATTCTCCATATTTTGCGTTTGGATCCACGTGTTCCGTTTGTCGTTCGTTCGTTTCCATATTAGCGGTTCAGCGTTTGTTTCTTTCCTGTCCTCTTGCCTCCCCTGTGCAAGGGGAGAGATAGCGACGCGCGAGAAACGCGCGACGGCACCATGTTACGCGCGGGAAGCGTGCGAATTCCATGTTATGAAACGAAGCGAAGCGGAGTGTGATACGGCAGCCGCAGGCTGACGGAAGGGTTGTTATTAGAACCGCAAGTCTCTTGACGGGGCGTCGAGGACGACGCCCCCTACGAGCCGTTGACTTATTTCTTGCCCTCCCTGTGTAAGGGAGGGTGTCGACCGATAGGTCGACGGAAGGGTTGTCTTTGACCCGCGCGAAATTTGGCGGACGGATGCGATCCGTCCCTACGGAGACCCCACCTGTAGGGGAAGATCTCATCTTCCCGTTCCGCTGTCCCGCTGGCGGATGATATCCGCCCCTACGATCCGTTTTTGTAACCTCGCGCGGCGCGCCCAAAAGGCTTCCCCCCTTGGGTGGGGAAGCTGGCAGCGAAGCTGACTGATGAGGGGGAATCTCCATAAAAAAAAGAGAACGGTCACCCGTTCTCTCGGTCATTGTCGGTTAATCGTTGCCGACGATCGTGCGGTAGATCCGGTCCAGATCGTCCCTTGTGTAATAATGAATGATCAGTTTGCCCTTGTCCTCGTCGCCCTGCACCGCGACCTTCGTGCCGAGCTCAGCACGCATACGGTGCAGCGCGTTGCGGAATTCCGGCGAGGGTTCTGCGGGACTTTTTTTCTTTTTCTTCGGCATTTCCGCAAACCGCAATTCGTCCTCAAGCCGACGCACGGACCAATCGCCGTCGACGCACTTCTCCGCCATCTCCATCTGAACGCGCGGATCGCCGACGCCCGCGAGCATCTTTCCGTGACCCGCCGTCAGCTTGCCGTCCTTGATCATTTTCTGCACGGATTTTGCGAGCGTCAGAAGCCTCAATGCGTTCGCGATCGCCGGACGGCTCTTGCCCACACGCTCCGAAACCTCCTCCTGCGTTAGGTCGTGCTGCTGCATCAGAAGCTTGATCGCCGCCGCTTCCTCGATCGGGTTCAGGTTCTCGCGCTGAATGTTCTCGACGAGCGAGATCTCCATCACGGCGTCCTCGTCGATGTTCGTCAAAATCACGGGGATCTGCATCAGCCCCGCCATACGTGCCGCGCGGTATCTGCGCTCGCCGGCGACGATCGTGTACCGTGCGCCGTTTTTCTTCACCAAAATCGGCTGCACAACGCCGTGACGCTTGATCGACGCGGCGAGCTCGTTCAGCTTTTCCGAGTCGAACGTCTTGCGCGGCTGATCCGGATTCGTGTCGATATCGTACAGGTCGACCTCGATCTTACCGCCTTTTTCCTCTTCCGGCGCTTCGATTTCGTCGAGCAGCGCGTCAAGCCCTCTCCCAAGGCCCTTATTTTTCGTTGCCATGTGCTTCCTCCCGTTTGATAAATTCTTCCGCTAAATTCATATACGCCTTCGCGCCGATGTTCCGTGAATCGTACAGCGAGATCGGCAGCCCGTGGCTCGGCGCCTCGCTCATGCGAACCGAACGCGGGATGATCGTGTTGTACACCTTCTCGCGGAAATACCTCTTGACCTCCTCCACGACCTGCACGCACAGGTTCAGACGCGACGAGAACATCGTCAGCACGACGCCCTCGATGTCTAACTTGCTGTTCAGGTTGCGGCGAACGAGCTTGACGGTGTTCATCAGCTGCGAAAGCCCTTCGAGCGCGTAGTATTCGCACTGGATCGGGACGAGCAGCGAATCCGATGCAGTCAGCGCGTTCAGCGTCAACAACCCAAGGGACGGCGGACAGTCGATAATGATATAATCGTAACGGTCGATCAGCGGCGCGATCGCGAGCTTCAGCCGCTGTTCGCGCGCCATCATCGAGACGAGCTCGACCTCCGCCCCCGCCAACTCGATGCGCGACGGAAGCACGTCCAGCTTGTCGATCATCGTCGGACGGATCGCGTTCTCCGCCGGAACGTCGTCGATCAGGACGTCATAGCTGCACGGAAAGTCCTTTTTCTTGGTCACACCCAGTCCGCTCGTGCTGTTGCCCTGCGGATCGAGGTCGATCAAAAGCACCCGTTTCCCCAACTGTGCGACGCACGCGCTGAGGTTGATCGCGGTCGTCGTCTTGCCGACGCCGCCTTTTTGATTTGTAATCGAAATAACCTTACCCATACCTACTCCTTTGCCACCATTATAGCGTACCGTTCCGTATTTTGCAATACCGTTCCGCGATTTTCAATGTTTCACGGGAAACAATTTACAAACCGTTCTCGATGCTGTTTCACGTGAAACATATAAAAGAGCTGTCAAACAGTCCTGTCATTCTGAGCCTTTAGGCGAAGAATCTCCAAATAACGGTTAAACGATGCATGAAGATCCTTCGTCGCATACGCTCCTCAGGATAACAGATAAGACTGTTTGCAGCTCACTGATAGGGTTTTGGTTCGGTTACTCTTCCTTCTTCGGCTTTGCGGCGGTCGTTTTCTTCGCCGTCGAGGTGGTGCGCTTGACCGTGCGCGTAGTGCGCTTGCGAGCAGGCTTCGGCTCCTCGTCCGGAATGCCGAGCAGGTGACGGTACAGCTCCATGTATTTGCGCGCGGAGACCGCCCACGAGAAGTCCGTCTTCATCGCGCGCTTCATCAGACGCGCCCACATATCGCGATCGTCGTACCAATAGCCTACCGCGTGTTCGAGGACGTGCAGCATGTCATGCGCATTATAGTCATGGAAGCTGAACCCGTTGCCGTCGTCGGTATACCAGTTGTACGGCAGGACGCTGTCGCGAAGACCGCCGGTTTCGCGCACGACCGGAATGGAACCGTAGCGCATCGCGATCATCTGCGAAAGTCCGCACGGCTCGAACTGCGAAGGCATCAGATACATGTCGCTCGCCGCGTACACTCTGCGCGCGATCTGCTCGTCGTGACGGAGGCAGCAGACGAATCTGCCGGGGAAGCGGTTCTGCGCATCGCGGAAGGCGTTCTCAAAATACTGATCGCCGGTGCCGACCACGACCATCTGCACATCCATACGCATAATGTCGTTCAGCACGCATGTGATCAGATCGAGGCCCTTCTGCGCCGTCAGTCTTGTCACAAGACCGATCAGCGGAACATCGCGCTTCTGTAAGCCCAGCTCTTCCTGCAGCGCCACCTTGTCCAGCTTCTTGCCGGACGGATCCGCCGCATTATAATGAACGGGTATTTGAATATCCGTACTCGGGTCAAACGATATAACGTCAATTCCGTTCAAAATGCCCGAGAGCACGTTCTGTCTTGCGCGAAGCAGACCGTCGAGACGCTCACCGTAGTAGCCGGTGCGGATCTCCTCCGCGTACGTCGGGCTGACGGTGGTGATGCGGTTCGCGAACACGAGACCCGCCTTCATGAACGACAGCAGCCCGTAGAACTCGAGGTTGTTCGGGGAGAAATAGCCTTCGTTCAGACCGAGCACGCTGTTGATGCGGTGCCAGTCGAAGATGCCCTGGTACTTGAGGTTATGGATCGTGTAGACGGTATGCACGTCGCGATAGCCGTCCAGACCGCGGTACTGATCGTTCAAAAGCACCGGAATGAGACCCGTCTGCCAGTCGTTGCAGTGGATGACGTCCGGGAACCAGTTGAGGTGCTTGAACGATTCGAGCACGGCACGGCAGAAGAACGCGAAGCGGAAGCCCTCCTGCTCGTCGCCCGTGTAGATCTTTTCACCGCCGAACATCGCGAGGTTGTCGACGAAGTAGAACTTCACGCCGTCCTGCTCGATCGTGTCGATCCCGCAGAAGACGTTATAGCTGCCGAACTGCAGGGTGAAGTGGCAGACGTGCTGCATGCGCAGGATGTAATACTGGTCGATCGCCGTATACTTCGGCAGCATGACGGCGACCTCCGCCCCCTCGCGCACAAGCTCCTTCGGGAGCGAGCCTACGACGTCGGCAAGTCCGCCGGTTTTGACAAACGGAAAGCATTCGCTTGCCGCAAACAACAGTTTCATGGATGATTCTCCTTTCCCTCTATTACACAGTCAGATTCTTGCGGAATACGAGCGGGATCCCCTCATATCCGGTCAGGATGCGTCCCGCGTTGACCGTGACGTTCTTGTCGAGGATCGTATGATCCAGCATCGCGCCTGCGCGGACGGTGACGCCCTGCATCAGGATCGAGTTTTTCACGACCGCGCCGCGCTCCACGGTGACGCCGCGGAACACGATGGAGTCCTCGACGGTGCCGTCGATGGTGCAGCCGTCCGCCATCAGGACGTTATGCACGTTCGCGAATTCGCCGTACTTGGCGGAGATCTCGTCCTTGACCTTCGTGTAGATCGGATGCTTCATATTGTAAAGATCCTTCGCCTCCGGCGCGTTCAGAAGCTCCATGCTGTGCATGAAGTACGTATTGACCGAATCGATGCGCGCAACGTACCCGTCATAGCGCCAGCCCATGATCTTGAGCTCCTTGCGGTGCGCAAGCAGGATGTCGCGGACGAAGTCGACACCGCCGCGCGAGTAGGATTCCTCGATGAGATCGTCAAAGAGGTCCTTGTCGATGACGGTGATATCGCAGGCGCGGAAGTCGGAACGCGGATGATGCGGGTTCCATTCAAGCTCGGAGACCGTCTTTCCGTCCTCCTCGAACAGAAGCCGCAGGTCGTGGTTCTGCTCGTCCGGGAAGAAGCGCGGGTCCTCGTTGTACATGATGGTGATGTCCGCGCCGGATTCCTTATGCTGCTTTAAGATCTCGTCGAACGTCGTATTGAACACGGTGTGGCTGCCGCACAGGATCAGATACTTCTGGCTCGAACGGCGCACGAACTGCATGACCGAGTGGAACGCGTCGATGTCGCCGCGGTACACGCCGGTGTTGTCCTTCGTGGAGAACGGCGGAAGGATGAACAGACCGTCGCGCTTGCGGTTCAGGTCCCACTCCTTGCCCGTGCCGAGATGGTCCATCAGCGAATGGTAGTTCTTCTGCGTGATAAGACCGACGTTGCGGATGCCGGTGTTGACGAGGTTCGACAGTACGAAGTCGATGCAGCGATACCGTCCGCCGAACGGAACGGCTGCGACCGCGCGGGAAAGCACGAGATCGCGCATACTGGGGTTCGATTCACCCGTAAAGATCAGACCGAATGCTTCCTGATTCATGCGTTCGCACCTCCGTTGATAAAGTGTACCAGCGTTTCTGCGGTCACGACCGCGCCGCGCGGAATGACCGTCCCTGCCGGAATGTGCACGTCGTTGCCGATCAGCGCGATGTCGCCGGTCAGGCGGTTGTCGACCGTTTCGCCCTCCTTCGGGGGAACGCCGATCTGCACGTCGTCGCCGATGATTGCGTTCTCGCCGATGATCGCCTTATGCACGGTGCAGTTTTTGCCGACCACGGAATACGGGAACACGACGGAATCGTCGATCTCTGCGCCGGTTTCCACGGTCGAACCGCAGAACAGGACCGAATGCGTGACCGTACCGCGCACGACGGCGCCCTCGGTCACGAGGCTGTTCTTAACGGCAGCCGTCCGATCGGTGTAGTGCGGCGGCATGACCGGGTTGCGCGTATAGATGCGCCACGCGGGATCGTTCAGATCCAGCACCGGCTCCTCGCCGAGCAGGTCCATATTCGCTTCCCAGAGGCTCTGGATCGTTCCGACGTCCTTCCAATACCCTTCGAACGGGTATGCCACCATCTTTTCGCCCGCGTTCAGCATGCTCGGGATGATGTTCTTGCCGAAGTCGTTCTCGCTCGCGGGGTCGGCGTCGTCGCGCTCCATGTAGGCGCGAAGCAGCTTCCAGTCGAAGATATAGATGCCCATCGAGGCGTTGTTGCTCTTCGGATTTTTCGGCTTCTCCTCGAACGAAACGATCGTGCCGTTTTCGTCCGTGTTCATGATGCCGAACCGATGCGCTTCCTCCATCGGCACGTGCAGGACCGCGATCGTCGCGGCTGCGTTGTTCGCGATGTGGAACTTCAGCATCTTGGTGTAATCCATCTTATAGATATGGTCGCCCGAGAGGATCAGCACGTAATCGGGGTCGTACTGATCGACGAACGAGCGGTTCTGCCAGATCGCGTTCGCGGTGCCGGAATACCAGCGTCCGTCATGCTCCGTCATGTAGGGCGGAAGCACGAAAACGCCGCCGTTCGTACGGTCAAGATCCCAGTGCTGACCCGTGCCGAGGTACGCGTTCAGCGCGAGAGGACGGTATTGCGTCAGAACGCCGACGGTGTCGATGTCGGAATTGACGCAGTTAGACAGCGGAAAGTCGATGATACGGTACTTTCCGCCGAACGGGACCGCAGGCTTTGCCATGCTGGACGTCAGAACGCCGAGACGGCTGCCCTGTCCGCCTGCAAGCAGCATGCAGACGATTTTCTTTTTCATGATCTGGCTCCCTTCTTACTTTTTGTCCGGGGTGAACCGGAAGAATACAGCGCCGTACGCCGGCAGCTTGACATGCAGGCGATGACGGAACTTACCGAACGGCTCCTCGACCGTCTTTGCGGGCTCGTTGAACGAAAGTCCGCCGCCGCCGAAGTACGGCGCGTCGGTCGAGAAGATCTCTGTGTACGTACCCGCGTTCTCGCTGCCGAGGCAGTAATCGTCCCACGGGACGGGCGTGAAATTGAACACGCAAAGGACCGGGTTGCCGTCGGCGTCCTTGCGGACGAACGCAGCGATCGAATGCACGGAGTCGTCCACCGCGATCCAATCGAAGCCCTTCCAGTCGTCGTCGCACTGATAGAACGCAGGCGTGCGGCGATAGAACTTATTCATTTCGCGAACAAAGCACTGCATTTCGGCATGCTTCGGATAATCCAACAGCATCCAGTCGAGCGATTCGTCGAACCGCCACTCGATGAACTGACCGATCTCCATGCCCATGAACGTCAGCTTCTTGCCCGGGTGCGCTATCTGATACGCGTACAAAAGCCGGAGCTGCGCAAACTTCTGCCAGTAATCGCCCGGCATCTTGTTCAGCATGGACAGCTTACCGTGTACGACCTCGTCGTGCGAGAACGAAAGGATATAATGCTCGGAGAACGCGTACATGAGGCTGAACGTCAGCTTGTCATGATGCCATTTCCGATAGAGCGAATCCATCTGCATGTAGCGGAGCATGTCGTTCATCCAGCCCATGTTCCACTTATAGTCGAAGCCGAGGCTGTCGCCGTGCTTGTTGGTCACGCATGGGAACGCGGTGCTCTCCTCGGCGATCAGAAGCTTGCTGCCCGGGATCTCCTTGACCGCCGCCGCGATCTTATGGAACAGGTTGATCGCGTCGAGGTTCTCCTTGCCGCCGTACTGGTTCGGCAGCCATTCGCCGTCGTTGCGGCCGTAGTCGAGATACAGCATGCAGCTGACCGCATCGACGCGAAGACCGTCGATGTGGAACTCCTTGAGCCAATAGCAGGCGTTCGAAACGAGGAAGCTCTGCACCTGCGTTCTGCCGTAATCGAACAGCAGCGTGCCCCACTGCTTCATGTCGGAGCGGCGCCAGTCGGGATGCTCGTAAAGCGGCGTGCCGTCAAACCGCGCAAGCCCGTAGCTGTCGCGCGTGAAGTGCGCCGGGACCCAGTCCATGATGACGCCGAGGCCCTTTTCGTGCGCGCGGTTCACGAAATACTTGAAATCGTCCGGCGTGCCGTAGCGCGTCGTCGGCGCATAATATCCGGTGACCTGATAGCCCCAGCTCGGATTGAACGGGTACGCCATCAGCGGCATGCACTCGATGTGCGTATAGCCCATGTCCACGCAGTAGTCGACCAGCTCCGTCGCGAGCTCGCGATACCCGAGCCCCTTGCGCCACGAGCCCAAATGCACCTCATAGATGTTCATCGGCTCGGTATGCCGCTTCGTGCAGCGATCGAGATACGCGCCGTCGCTCCACGGGAAGTCGCCTGCCTCCCAGACCATCGAAGCCGTTCCCGCGACCTCGCAGCGCTGCGCGTACGGGTCCGCCTTCATCGAAACGTTTCCGTCCGGTCCCTCGACCGCGTACTTATAGAGCTGCTCCTCGCGTGCGACGCCGATCAAAATCTCCCATACGCCGGTCGAGCCGACGGGCGTCATGCGATCCGCGTTCGGGTTCCAGCCGTTCCAATCGCCCGCAACGCCGACGCTTTTGGCGTTCGGCGCCCAGACCGCGAACCGCCACACCGTCTCGCCGTTGTTTTCCACCCTGTGGCAGCCGAGCGAGCGGTACGCCGTTTTGGTCGAGCCTTCGTTAAAGTAATACAGTTCTTCGTCTGTTAAGTGTGACATGGGTTTCACCTCATCCCCGGGTATTCGGAATTTTGTCCCAATGCCCTATAATTTTACAGATATATCATATCATATCCTTCTCGCAAAGGAAAGTGGTTGAACCGATGAATTTATTGTAAAACCGTAAAAATGTTTCCGGAACCGTTTCCTTTTTTCCTCGGTATGTGGTATACTGCAACAAAACAACGGAAGGAGCTTCGGTCATGAAGGAAGGAACGCGGCGGTGGATCCTGCTCGGCAGCTTTACGCTGCTGCTTGCCGCGCTCGCCGTCGTGCTTGTGTTTCTGAACGGCGGCGCGCCGAAGCTTTCCGCAGCCGAGCCGCGCATCGAAGTAACGCCGGAGCCGAAGACCGAGGAGGACGCCGTGCGCATGCGTACGCCCGCTCCGACGGCGGTCCGCACCGTCGAAACGCCGCGCCCGATCTATCCCGAAAAGGCGGTCAATCTTCTTGTGAACGGATCGCCCCTGTTCGCGGTCGACAGCCGCGAAGCGGCGGAACAGCTCGTGCGCATGTATCTCAACGAATGTGCTTATGAAAACCTCGACGCAAACGCCGTGCTTCTCACCGCCTCGGTCGACGCGGAGATCTCCACCGTCCCCGCCGACGGCAGCGCGGAGTATCTCGCGTTCGACGCCGCATTCAACAAGCTTCGCAAAAACCGTTCGCTGATCCCCGTGCGCCGCACGGTCGAGCGCGTCGCGGTGCTGACCGAAACGCCCGCGCCGCAGAGCACGCGCTCCGCACAGCTGTTTTTCGGCACGCGCCTGTTTCGGCAGTGCGGCGTCGCCTCGCGCACGCTCGTCTTTACCGAAACGCTGTATAAGGACGGGCTCGCCGTCTCCGAAACCGAAACGCTCAACACGCCGGTGCTGAGCGGCGTCGCCCAAAATCTTCTCATCGGCGCGTACGCCGTCGGAACGGACATGACCGAGCCGGAGCCGTCGGAGGGCGTCCGCGGTCCCGCCACGTCGCTGTCGTTTCAGGCGCCGATCCGCGGCACGCTCGTCGGCTACTTCGGTCTCGCAACGGGCGAAGCGCGCTACGGCGTCGATTACACCGCCTTCCCCGACACGCGCGTCGTCGCGCCGGAAGACGGCACGGTCGTCTTTTTGGGCGAGCGCCCCGGCTACGGCTACATCATCGAGATCCGGCACGAGGAGGGCTTCACCTCGCGCCTCTCCTTCAACGCCGTGCCGAATCTGACCGACCTTGCTTTGGGCAAGCACGTCCAAAAGGGCAGCACCCTCGCCACGCTCAACCCGCTCGAGGACGCCTCCGAATGCGTCCTGCACTACGAGCTTCTGATCGACGGCGTCCCCTATAACCCGCTGTTCTATCTGCCGTAACAAAGGAACGGAATATACAAACGCAGCCGCCAAATCTTGGCGGCTGCGTCAGACTGTCGCAAAAGGGGTCAGACCATTTGCGGCGAGATATTATAAATGAATACCGGCAGGATGAAAGGGCGCAAGGACGCCCTTTCTTTCAATTATTTCGCCGCAAATTATCCGCGTTTTCGCTCGGTCGCATACTCCAGTATAGCTCCGTCGCGAAAACGCGAATTCTGCCACCCTTATCAACAGCCTGCTCAGCGTGTCAAAAGGTTTTTTGACACGCTGACGCAGCCGCCAAATCTTGGCGGCTGCGTTTAATGTTTTTACGCGATGGAAATGTGCAGTTCGGCGTCCAGCGCCTGCGCGATCCGGTTCAGCGTATTGACCGATGGGTTTGCGACGCCGCGCTCGATCTTCGACAGATCGGATTGATCGATCCCGGTTCGTTCGGACAGCTCCTTTTGCGAAAGCCCCTTCCTTGCGCGTGCGGCGGCAACGGCGTTTCCGACCATTGTGAACGCGGCGGGTTTTTCTTCGCGGACGGTCTCTCCGTCCTCGTAAACCGTTTCCGCTTCGATGTCCAGATCGTCGTTCCATATGACGCCGTACGGTCCCAACAGCTTTCCGGAGGTGAACAGCGTACGGTCCCGCAGCGCTTCAAGCTGCGGATATTTCAGGAAAAGGACAGACATATCGTAGCGCTTGACCTTTCCGTCCGTAAACGTCAGCTCAAGTGTCGTGCCGTCCTTGAATGCAAGCTCTGTTGCCTTATGAAACATCTCAATCCAGCGGCGGGAGCTTCCGATACTGTTCGGTCTCCCACATTTCCTCCAGTTCTTTTTGATAGGTCAGAATGAACTCCTTTACCATTTCCTTTGCCTTCGGCGGGAATTCACCTTCCATGATCTCTCCCGTTTCGATCAGAAACGGCGCGTCGAAGTCCTGCGTGATCGCATGGACATGCGGTGGGTTGTGCTCCTTGTTGCGCAGGTACATGACGATGATGATTCCGTAAAAATGACAAATGGTCGGCATAGTCTGTTCACCAATCCTTTTCACCTCCAGTATAGGGGATATATCCCATATTGTCAAGCACTTTTTCTTTAGTCTATCCGGACGCATCCAAGATATAACCGTTCTTCTTCCGTTTTGCAGCAGACAATTTTACGCATCTTTCCAAAACTCACACCGGCAGTAGAGAAAATACTATCCTGTTTATACGAATCGTCGCTTCCGTTTTGTATAGGATTCCTTTATAATACGAGTATCAAAGGATGGGAGACGGGAAAATGAAACTGAATCTTGCGGAAAATATCCGAATGCTGCGAAAGGAACGGTCGCTGACGCAGGAACAGCTTGCGGAAGTGCTGCGCGTGACTGCGGGCGCGGTGTATAAATGGGAAGCGGGACTGTCCGTGCCGGATATCGCTTTGATCATGGAGATGGCGGACTACTTCGATACCTCCGTGGACGCGCTGCTCGGCTATACCATGAAGGACAACCGCATCGAGGCGACGGTAAAGCGCTTACGGGAATACCGCCGCAGCAAGGATCGGGAGGGGCTTTCGGAGGCGGAGAAGGCGCTGAAAAAGTACCCCCATTCCTTCCGGATCGTCCGCGAAAGCGCCGCGATCTACAACGCGTTCGGCTTTGAGAGCAGGGACAGGGAGCTGCTTTCCCACGCAATGGAGCTTTTGGAACGATCCCGTCTGCTGCTGGACCAGAATACGGATCCGGAGATCAGCGAACAGACGATCTACGGCAAGATCGCGGAAACGTATTGGGGCCTGGGCGAGGCCGATAAGGCGATCGAGATCTGGAAAAAGCACAATTCCGGTATGCTCTATAGCCACAAGATCGGCCACATTCTGGCGCAGGATTGTGACCGCACGGAGGAGGCGACGCCGTATCTTTCGGAGGCAATGGTGAAGATCACGGCGGATCTGTGCGACGTGATCATCGGCTATGTGAACGTATTTGCGAAGCGCAAGGATTATGTGTCCGCCGAGGCGATCCTAAACTGGGGCGTTACGGTTTTTACCGGTCTTCGGAAGGAGAGCAAACCGAACTATCTCGACAGACTCAGCAGCGTTTTTCTTGCTGCCATTGCGCAGGTGCAGTTCGAATCGGGAGATGCGAACTCTGCGCGCGCGTCCCTGATCCGGGCAAAGGCGCTCGCCGAATTCTTCGACGCCGCGCCGAGCTATGACGAAAGCGACGTCCGCTTTATCGACCGCATTGAAGGCGCGAGCGCGCACGACGACATGGGTGCGACGGCAATGGACGCGATCCAAGGCGTCGTCAATGAATACGATAAGGAAGCGTTTACCGCGCTTTGGGAATCCGTTGCGAAGCAGAATTCAACCGGTTGTGGAGAGGATCAAAGCGGCGCTCAACCGACCGTGTAGAGAAACCGAAGGAAATACAACCGACGGTCGATTGCTCTGCAAAGCGGCGGAAGATACAATGAAACCGACAAAAGACAGGATGATTTGAAGGAGAAAGCAAATGACAAAGGCTGAAATCAAGGCGCTGCGCCGACCGTTTCTCAAGGAGCTGTTTAAAAAGAACAAGTTCAATCTCGTCATGACCGTGATCGCGGCGTTTCTCGCCGCCGCGGCGGAGATCGTGATCTCGTGGCTCGTCAAGGAGGTCGCCGACTTGATCGCAGGCAGCAGCGTATATAGCTTCGGCACGCTTCTGATCATCGCTGCGGGAGGATTCGCACTTTTGGTGCTTGCATGGATCCTTGACAGATTCTTCCTGTCCGAGTTCCGCGCAAAGGCAATGAAGCAGTACCGCGAATACGCCTTCGACCGGTTGATGGAGAAGGGCATTCAGGCGTTTTCCGGTGAGAATACGTCGCTGTATATCTCCGCGCTTTCTAACGACGTGAACACGATCGAAACGGACTTTGTCGGGAAGCTGCAGGGTACGATCCAGGTCGGTATCGCATTCATCGGCGCACTTGGTCTGATGCTGTGGTACAGCCCGCTTCTGACGCTGATCGCGATCGGCTTTTCGCTGCTGCCAATCATCGTTTCCATCGTGCTCGGAAACAAAGCTGCCATTGCGGAAAAGAATGTTTCGGATAAGAAGGAAAGCTTCACCGGCATGCTGAAGGACGCGCTTATGGGCTTTTCGGTTATCAAGAGCTTCAAAGCGGAACGAAGCATCGCGCGTCTCCATGATCAGAGCAATGAGGGCGTTGCCGACGCGTCGAAAAAACGCACGAAAGTCAACGTGCTGGTGGCGTATGCCTCATCAATTGCCGGCGGTCTCGTTCAGTTCGGCGTATTCTTTGTCGCTGCAGCGCTCGCGATCTCCGGCAAGAGCATCACAGGCGGTACCGCATTGGTATTTGTACAGCTATTAAACTACATTCTTGCGCCGATCCAGACGTTCCCGACATTCTTTGCAGGCGTGAAGTCTTCTTACGCGCTGATCGACAAGCTGGCGGGCGCGCTCAACAAAAACATTCCCGACGATGGCGAGCCCATCGAACCGAAGCTTACAAAGGGCATTGAGATCCGTGACCTGAACTTTGCCTATGAGGAAGGCAAGACGGTTCTTTCGGACGTTGACATGCAGATGCAGGCGGGCGGCTGCTACGCGCTGGTCGGCGGCTCCGGCAGCGGCAAATCGACGATCCTGAACCTTTTGATGGCGTCGTCCGAACACTACAACGGCGAGATCCTCTACGACGGCAAGGAACTTCGGGGCATTTCCACAAGCTCGCTTTACGATCTCGTTTCCATCATTCAGCAGAACGTGTTCGTGTTCAACAGCACGATCCGCGACAACATCACGATGTTCTCCGAGTTTCCGAAGGAGGAGGTCGACCGCGCGGTGCGCATGTCGGGTCTAAGTAAACTCATCAAGGAAAAGGGCGAGGGCTATCTTTGCGGCGAAAATGGCAGCGGGCTTTCCGGCGGCGAGCGCCAGCGCATTTCGATTGCAAGAGCGCTGCTTCGCAAAACGCCCGTGCTGTTTGTCGACGAAGCGACGGCGTCGCTCGACGCGGAGACCTCGTTCGAGGTGCTGGACGCGATCTTAAACCTTGACGGCTACACCCGCATGATCGTCACGCACGACCTCGACGAGAACATTCTTCGCCGCTGCACCGGGCTTTACACGCTGAAAAACGGCGTCGTTTCCGAGCAGGGCACCTTCGACGAGCTGATGCAGAAGAAGGGCTACTTCTACTCTCTGTTCACCGTCTCTCAGTAAAATTGACGGCGAAGCCAATTCATGCCGAAGCATGGTACGCGATAGACGACGCTTGCGTCGTCGCGGCGTGTCAAAAAACCTTTTGACACGCTGAGCAGGCTGTTGATAAGGGTGGCAGAA
>CALGGM010000202.1 GCA_937915925.1 uncultured Clostridia bacterium
TTTCCGAACAGCTTATACCGGCTTTTCTCCGTACCTTTCTTCCATACGAAGCTATACTTGTTTGCATTTGCTTCCAGCTTCGTTCCGTCGATATACACATGCTGCAGATCCACATGCTCTTTTTCGAAAATGCACGCATTGATCGCCTGAAAGATCTCCTCGATTTTCCCTTGCAATTCTTCCCGGATAAAGTATCCGAACGCACCGTAGCTCGGTGTTTCCCAGTCCATGAGATACATGTATCTGAGATTCACTTTGCAATCGTCGTCCAATGTTCGCAGTGCAGCATATCCGTGTTCCATGAATCCGAACAAAACCGTTTTCAGCATATTGACTCGATTATACCCCGGACGTCCCATCCTTCCAACAGGACGTTCCGGCAGGTGCTTCCATACTTCCGCTTCCTCCATGAGCCTGTCAAATGCCAATACCGGATCGCAGATATTCAACATATCTGCAAAAAACACTGGAAATCTTCCCTGCTTTGCGCTATGATTGCATTGTGGTTGTTTATTATTTTTCACACAAATATTATACCACATAGCAAAGACTCCCGGGGAAACTTTCCTCGAGAGTCTTGCTATTTCTTTCAGGGACTTTTTTAACATCCCCTAAACACTCAGTTCTTCAATTCCAGCGCGCGACGGTAGACCTGCTTTTTCGGTAAGTGCAGCCGGTCGGCGGCGATCGCGGCGGCATCCTTGACGGATTCGGTTTCGAGAAGTTCCTGTAACAGCGCGTCAAGGTCCGGCGCGGCTTGTTCGTCCTTTTGCCCGGGAACAAAGCAGATCACGCATTCGCCCTTCGGCTCCTCCGAAAACCGCTCGACAAGCTCGGAAAGCGTACCGGTCACGACCGTTTCAAACTTCTTGGTGAGCTCTCTGAGGACCGCGGCGGGTCCGTCGCCGAAGCGCTCCAAAAGATCTTTGAGCGTCGCCTGCACGCGGTGCGGGCTTTCGTACAGGATGACCTGATGCCGGATGAGCGCAATCGCGTCGAGCATTTCGCGGCGCGGCTTTGCTTCGCGCGGGAGGAATCCGAAAAAGCTGAACGGCTGCGCGGGCAGTCCCGAAAGCACGGCGGCGATCACGGCAGCGCTTGCGCCGGGGATCACGGTGTGAGCAAGTCCTTCTTTCTGACACGCTTCGACGAGCATGGCGCCGGGATCGGAAACGCCCGGCATGCCCGCGTCGGAGATGTACGCGACGTCCCGTCCCGCTTTCAGCGCTTCGACGACCTCCTCGGTGCGTTCGCGCTCGTTGTGCGTGTGCAGGGATCGCGTCGGTTTTTTGATGTTGAAATGTCCGAGAAGGATCGCGGAATGGCGCGTATCCTCGCAGTAGATCGTGTCGACCGAGGAGAGCGCTTCGATGGCACGCGGGCTGAAATCGCCGAGATTGCCGATCGGCGTAGCGACAAGGTACAGCATCAGCGCATCCTCGTGCGGAGATTGTCTCCGCGCAGCACGACGATCGAGGTCAGCGCGCCGTCGATCATGCGGCTTGCGACGCGTTCGCCGTAGCGCTCGAACAGCTGCGTGCTGTCAAGATTCGTGACTAGCACGGTCGGCAGCCTTGACGCGGTGCGCTCGTTCAGGATGCGGAAGAACGTCTCGACCGTGATGTTCGGCACCATCGCCTCGGTCCCGAGATCGTCGAGGATCAGAAGCGGCGCGCGAAGATACTGCGAAGTCGCGTCCTCGCGCGTGTCGAGCCCGTCGAGCACGGATTGAATGCACTGGTACGCGGTCGTTTTCAGCGCGGCGATTCCCTTTTCCACAGCGCCCGCGGCGATCGCGTTGGCAAAGAAGCTCTTGCCGAGCCCGCTGTTGCCGACGATCAGAAGGTTCGGCTTTTCGGGCGAGGGGAGAGAGGCGACGTAGCGCTCGCAAAAACGCTTCATCCCAAGTCCCTGCCGCTTTTGCTCATCGTTCGGATAGATCGATTCGTTGAAGTCCGCGAAGGTTTCGTGCGCATTGATGCGCGAGCCCGCAAGCATCTGCTCCTGCTGCTTTTTGAGCGCGCAGGTACACAGCTGTCCGCGCTCGCCGACCGTGCCGGTATCGTTGCAGCGCGTGCAGGTATAGATCGGATCCAGATAGTTTCCGGGAAAACCCATGGAGATCAAAAGCGTCCTTCGCTCCGCGCCGATCGCGGCGAGACGCGATTTCGCGGCGGCAGGGGTAAGCTTGCCCGCGCCGAGCTGCTTGAACACGAGCCCGCATTCGTCCAGAAGCGAACCGATGCGCGGATTCTTCCGCTCGCATTCCTCGACCCGCCTGCGCTGCGCGATACGGTTTTTTTCGCGCAGGTCGCTGTAATAGCGTTGCAATTCGTTCGTCATAGATCCTCGCTCAAATTCACGATCAGGTTGTTGAAATCTTCCTCCGAGATCGGCTTCTGCTCATAGAGCAGCGCCGGATTCTTTTTCTTCTTTTTCGCGGGCTGCGCTTTCGGCGTGATCAGCGCCGCCTTTGCCTGTTCTTCGGTTTCGATGTGCGCGTCCGCCCAGTCGGACAGCAGTTTTTTGAGAAGCCCCAAAGGCCGCTCCGCGCTCGCGCATTCGTCCGCGGCAAGCAGGATCGCTTCGCACGAGATGTTCTTTTCCTCGTGGAACATGCGAAGCTGCGCGACCGTCGTCTTATCCGGCGCGCCGATCTTGCCGAGCCTCGCGTACACGAGTCGCGCGAACTCGCGGTCCTGCGCGTTCTTCTCGTCCGCAAGCGCCATCTGCGCAACGTCGGTGACCTTGCGTTTCTTGAGCTCCGAAAGCCGATCGTCCAAAATCGCGAACGTCGGCGACGCGACGTCGGTCATGCGCGCGCAGACGGCGAGGACCGTTTCGGCGTCGAAGCCGAGCTCGTTCGTCCAGCGGTCGTACATCGCCATCTCGTCGACGGTCGGCGGTCGGCGCTTGTTCCAACGGCGCAGAACCTCTGCCGCGCCGTGCTTCTGCATCCGGTAGTCCGCCACGTACTGCTCCGCCGCTTCCTGCGTCTTCACGCCCTGCTCGCTCCATTCCTGCGCAACGGTCAGGATATAATTGGTCGAAACGCGCTTGCCCTTCAGCTCAATGCAGTACGCGACCAAGGCGAGCACCGCGCCCTCCTCAAGCCCGTATAGCTCGATGCAGTCGTACATCGCCTTCGTTTCGCGCATATCGAGCGAGCGCGGCGAAAGCAGCGCGCCGAGCGATTCCATAAACCGCCGATACTTCACCGGCGTCGCCGTGGTAACGGCGGGCTGCTCGGTGAGCAGATATTCCACGGTGAGCGGTTCGTCGCCGCGGATGCGCACGAGCCCCTTTGCCTGCCAGTACACGAACGCGCAGCGGATCTGCGCGTCGGTCAGCCCAAGCGCCTCGCCGACGTCGGCGTCGGAAAGCGAGGGATGATAGCACTGCATCAGTCCGTAAAGATACACCTTCACAAACATGCCGTCCGCATCGGGCATGTATTCGAGGAAAAACAGATTGTCGACCGGCGTCATCTCACGCCGCGCCGCTTCGGGCGAAAAACGGATATTCATAGCCGTATTATAACACGAATGCATGGCGGATTGCAACGGAAAGCCGGAATTTCGATCCGCCCAAAAATAGCTGGTATTTTCCGGTCCTTGGCACTATAATATAAACCATGAAGAGACAAAAACAAAACCCCATAAAGCCGATCGCGCTCGGGCTCGCGCTGCTGGTCCTTCTGGTGGCGCTGTTCCTTTTGATCCGCTTTGCCTTAAACCCGCACACCGAACCGTCCGCCGCGTCTTGCAGGATCGCTTCCGACGGGGGAACGGAGCGGATCGCGACCCGCACGCAGTCGCCCACGATCCTCGATCTGTACGCGTACTTCGACTGGACGGAGACGACGCAGATCAAGGTCTACGACCACCGCGCGGACCGGATCGTCACGATGGATCTGGAGGAGTACATCGTCGGCGTGGTCTCGGCGGAGATGCCGGCGCGCTACGAATTCGAGGCGCTGAAATCGCAGGCGGTCGCGACGCGTACGTACACGCTGTACCGCATGCAGCGCGGCGGCTGTCAGACGAATCCGGAGGCGGACGTCTGCACGAACAGCAAGTGCTGTCAGGCGTTTTCTTCGCACGAGCGGATGCAGGAGACGTGGGGCGACGAGTACGCGAAGAACTATAACCGCGTCGCCGAGGCGGTCATGGGAACGGCGGGCGAGGTGCTTGTTTACGACGGCAAGCTCTGCGATGCGCTGTACCATGCCTGCTCGGGCGGACAGACCGAGGATTCGGAGCACGTTTACGCAAACGCGATCCCGTACCTGCGTGGCGTGGACAGTCCTTACGAGGATCCGATGCGCACCGAGGATGTCCCGTTCGGCATGGACGCGCTGATCGAGCTGATCACGGCGAAGTATCCCGAAAGCGGCGTGACCGAGGACAACGCGAAAACCGCGATCGAGATCGCTTCGGCATATGACAGCGGGCGCGTCGAGATGTTCCGCCTCGGCAAGACCGCGATCACCGGCAAGCAGGCGCGAAACCTGTTCGGGCTTCGGAGCACGATGTTTACGGTCACGTGGTCCGAGGATGGGATCGTCTTCCACACGAAGGGCTACGGGCACGGCGTGGGGCTTTCGCAGAACGGCGCGAACGGCATGGCGAAGCACGGCTCGGATTACCGGGAGATCCTGCTTCATTATTATACGGGTGTGGAGATTGCGTCGTACGGCGCGGACGGGATCACGGCAAAGCCGACGCCCGAGACTTCCGACGCCGCAAACTACTTTGTGCCGGAGGGCTGACATGGAACGCTGGGAATGGCTGATCGAACAAAAGATCGGGATCTTTCAGGACCCGGCGCTCGGCTGCTTTACGGAGGATTCGATTGCGCTGGTCCACTTTGCAAGGATCGGCGAAAAGGACGCGGTGCTCGATCTCGGCACCGGCAACGGAATCCTTTGCCTGTATGCGGCGGCGCGGTACGGCGGCACGTACACCGGCGTCGACGTCGACGGGGCGCAGCTTGCGCTTGCGAAGCGCAGCGCTGAGCAGAACGGGCAGAAGATCCGGTTTCTCAAAATGCGGGCCGAGGACGCGCCGGACGCGCTCGGACACGGCGCGTTTACCCGCGTGCTGATGAACCCGCCGTACTTCACCTCGGGGGACGAGGGGAGACGCGGCACGGCGCGGCATGCCGAAAAAGAGCAGCTTTGCGACTGGTGCCGCGCGGCGTTTCTGCTGTTGAAAAACGGCGGCACGCTGACGCTCTGCTATCCCGCGGAGCAGCTTGTACCGCTGATCCGCGCGCTCGATCAGAACCGCCTCGCCCCGAAGCGGATGCAGTTTCTGTTCAGCGGAAGCCATGCGCGGCTCGTGCTCGTCGAGGCAAAAAAACTCGGCGCGGACGGCGTGCGCATCTCCGCCTTAGGGCTGGGGAGGGACGCAAAAATGCCCGAACCGCGTTTGCTCTGAGCACAAGTTTAAAAACCGTTCATGCCTTTTCCGCGGCTTGTCACAGGTTCCGATCGAATTTTCCGAACGCCTGCGGCATGCTGAACCGGAAGGGAATAAGGAAAATGAACCGTATACAGCCGTTTCAAAAGGACAGAAGGATCGGGGTCGACTTTTGCCGATCGGACGCGCCGCACAGGCAGATCGGGGAGGCGCTGCTGCGCATCGGGATCGAGCCGCATCTTTGCGGATTCGACACGCTCAGCGACGGGATCCGGATCAGCGCGGAACGCGAGCTGCGCTTTGCGCCGTTTCGCACGCACATGGAGCCGACGCTCGGCTCGCTGAACGGGACCGCGGGGTGGGAGCATATGATGCGAGACGCGATCCGCGCCGGATTTCTCAACGCGGATGAGGCGTTTGCGGATCTGTTTCCGTATACGGACCGACCGGGAAGCGCGGAGTTCGTCTGCACGCTCGCGGCGGCGCTGTGCGACCGCATCGCGTCAAAAAAAGATCGGCTTGAGACGCCGATCGAGGATCGATAATAATATTTTTTATTCGGAAAGCGCTTTAAGAAGCGTTCTTTCCGCGTAAGCCGCAAGCTCCTGCGTGGAGAGTGCGGCGACGGTTTCGGGCGGGATCACGTCGAGTACCTCGAACGATACCTTTGTGCCGTGCCAGAAGAACTGCTTCAGCGCTTTCGACGTGCCACGATTGACGGCGACTACGATCGGCACGCCCGCGCGCTTTGCGATCGCGAAGGAACCGGCGTGCAGCGGCAAAAGCGGCGCGTCGGTCTTGTTGCGCGTGCCTTCGGGGAAGATCCCGACCGGCGTATGCTCGTCCTTGACGATATCGACGGCGCGGAAGATCGTCTTCAGCGCCTCGCGGTTGTTGGTGCGGTCGATGAACGGGTAGCCGCAGATGTGCGCGATCGCGCCCGCGATCGGCATGTTCAGAATCTCCGGCTTACAGATGTACACGATCTCGGTCCCCTTCAACAGCGTCAGCGGCAGGAACGGGTCGATCATGGAACGGTGGTTTGCCACGAGTAGAAACGGCTTCGTCCGATCGATCCTTTCAAGACCCTTGCTTGTCACGCGGATGCGTCCGGCGAGAAGGACCAGTTCCATCGTTTCCCGCATCAGCCATCGCATGCCGTGATGCACCTTCGTGACCGGCTTCTTCTTATTGATACAGGACGTCAGAATGAGCAAAAAGAGCGCGTAGAGAAGCAGCCCGCACACATACGCGCCGAAAAACAGCAGCGGGATGCGAACAAAGAACCACCACGTCTCGACGGGCGGCAGCACGCAGGAGAGCAGCGCGGCCGTTCCTGCGCTCAGCAGCAGAATCAGGATCCAGAACAGCATAATCAATTCCAACCTTTCTTTACCAGTATAGCGAAAAAGGCGCCGGATTTCAATCTTCAAAATCATTGCGTTTTCCGATTTATCATGTTATAATCCAATTTGCGACACAAATCGAATACATAGGATTTCGAACCATGAAACACAATTGGCGTATGCTATTTGCTTCTGGCAAAAGCGTACAGCTCCATGAGCGCACTATTTGTGTAGAGTGTGTTCGATTTGTGTCGCAGCAAAGGAGCTTGCGTTTTTCGTGCGCAGCTCCGGCTGCGCACTTTTTTATTTTGGAGGAGCAAATGGAGCAAAAGACACTGACGGGCTATCCGTCCATTGACAAGCCGTGGCTGAAATACTATTCCGAAGAAGCGAGATCATTGGCAATCCCGGATGGATCCATGTTTGATTATATGTATCAATGCAATGCGGATTATCCGGAGGATATTGCAATAGAGTATTATGGCCGTACTTTTACTTATGGAGAATTATTTCGGCAGATTAACCAATGCGCCCGCAGCTTAACGGCGCTTGGAATCAAGAAAGGCGACATCGTTACGGTCCAGGCGATCCCTCTTCCGCAGGTTGTTGTCATTATCTACGCGCTTACCCGAATCGGCGCTTGCGGGAATATGCTGTATCCCGATGCCAAAGCATACGATGTTGTCTCTTCTATGAAAAAAACACAGTCCCGATTATTGATTGTGGTAGACAAATTATTGTTCGCATATGAAGAAGATCTTCCCGAAACCTTTAACAATACAATCTTATTATTAAATGTAGCAGAACAGATGTCTGTTATTCCAAGATTGCTTGCACGCAGAAAAGCAGCATATACAAAAAAGAATCGAAATCTGCATACAGTTCTTTGGCGCGAATTCATAAGCGGAAACGGTGAATCCTATCAAGAGAATCATGACGGCGATATACCAGCTTTTATGCTTCGGACCGGCGGGACTACCGGGATTCCAAAGGAAGTAGTCTTAAATAGTGAGAACTTTAATTCTGTCGCAATAGAGGTTTATTACTCCCGATTATGCTCAGAATGGAAACGTCAAAACAAAAGTCTTTTGCTCCTTCCTCCGTTTATTGCTTTTGGAATCGGGAGTGGTATTCATAACTCTTTGACGTTTGGAACAAAGCTTATAATTACACTTGATGTTACGCCAAAATCAATATCAAAATTGTTTTTAAAGTTCAGGCCGAATTATATCACGGCAGGAACCGTTCAAATCGAACAATTCATGAATGATTTAGAACGGCAAAAAACAAAATTAGGTTATATAGAAATGCTCGCTGTAGGCGGCGAAGCAATGAGCGCATCATTTGAGAAAAGGCTCAATAGCTTCCTTAATAATCATCGGTGTTATATTACACCCATCAAAGGGTATGGGTTAACGGAAACCGCTGCAGCAGTAACAATGGAAACGGTTGAGGCTCATCAAGCCGGTTCCGTAGGCATTCCTCTTGCCAATTGCAATATAAAAGTTGTCGATCCGGAAAGCCATGAAGAATTGACGTATGGTACGCCCGGAGAGGTATATGTATCAACGCCCGGAATGATGTTGGGCTACTATCAAGATCAGCAAGCGACCGATGAGGTCATTGAAATCATGAACGGTGAAAAATGGTTACATACCGGCGATATCGGGATGATCTCAAAAGACGGATTGCTGACGATTACAGGGCGAATCAAACGCATTATTGTATGCAAGGAAGGACTCATTTATCATAAAGTTTTTCCGCTGCTTATCGAAGATCAACTGTCAAAGCTGCCCGGCGTCAAGGAAATCTCCATTGTCGGACGACCTGATGATCAGGTTGGGAATCTGCTGGTAGCTTTTATTGTGACGGACAATAAAGAAAGTAAGGAACAAGCTGTTGACGCGCTAAAGGATTACTGTTCTTCGAATCTGCAGTCATATGAAAGACCGGTCGAGTACATTGTTGTGGACAGTCTTCCCCGGACGCTGATCGGAAAAGTCGACTACCGCGCTTTGGAAGAACGCGCGGCGAGGAAAAATGAAATCGGCTGATTGACAGCCGTTATTATGAGGAGGTTATAGTATGGATTATGAGCGTACAACAGAAAAAGAAACCGTTACCAAAGAAAAGGTGACAGAAAAGGAAACCGTGACAAAGCAGGCCCCTGCGATCGGATGCGATCAGGAAAGTGATACGATTCAGATTACCGGTACGGAGCAGCATCTTCGGCTGATGGAAATATATCTTTCCGAATGGGAGCATAGGGACAATATGCTATGGAAGCAGGCATTCACATATTTTATCTTTACGTTTGCAATTGCGGTTTTTCCATTCGCCTGTCCATGGATAATGAAAGATGAAAGTATTAATGAAATCATGGCGCAAATACCACAATGGTTGTTTCCTGCCGTCGGTATGGGATTATCATTGATTTTTATTTTCATTATGTTGGGCTATGCACGTCGTTTAAAATTCGCCGGAAATATCTATCGTGCCATAATACAAATGCTTCCCAAAGAGCTGCAAGAGGAACGGCTCCAAAAACAAAAATCTTTGAAGGAAACTCCTAAAGATGAAAAATGGAACTATATCCTTGGTATTAGCATGGCTTCTTTTATTACGGTTATCATGTTCGGTATTCTTCTTGCATTCTCTTTATTCCTGTTGATTATTTCACTAAAGAAATAATTACAGGAAAGTCTATCGGAATATAAACCCAAGGACTACGAAAATAAAAGGGGGATTCAAAATGGAGCAAAAGACACTGACGGGCTATCCGTCCATCGACAAGCCGTGGCTCAAATACTATTCAGAGGAAGCGATCAACGCAAAGCTTCCGGAATGCACGGTGTTCGAATACCTGTGGAAGAACAATAAGGATTATCTTGGCGACGTCGCTTTGCTTTATTTCGGCAAGAAGATCACCTACAGCGAACTGTTCCGGGAAACGGAGCGGGTACGCAACGCGCTTTTGAACGAAGGGATTCGGAAGGGCGACAAGGTGATTCTGTTTACCTCCTCCACGCCCGAAACGGTCTATGCCGTGCTTGCGCTGTGCCGGATCGGCGCGGTTGCGGACATGATCAATCCGTTATTCACAAAGGAACAGGCGATCGACCGCATCAACGAGACGGAGGCGACGCTGATGATCGCGCTCGAACAGCTCTATGACCGCATTGCGGACGCGATCCCCGAAACTTGCGTGAAAAAGACGGTGATCGTTCCGATCTATCGATCCATGCCGACGGTAAAGGGCGCTTTCGCAAAACTGAAACTGAAAAAGCCGATCCCGTACGGCGAAACGGTCGTTTCGTGGAACGCATTTGTACAGAACGGCGTCAACGATCAGCCGGACGCGCCGTATGAAAAGGATCATCCATTGATAATGGTCTATTCGTCCGGATCGACCGGCGCATCGAAAGGGATCGTGCTGACGAATGACAGCATATATGCAACCGTTTCATATTTCCATCGAAGAGAGTTCCCCTATGAAAAAACAGATAAATACTTACAAATGATACCGGTTTGGTTTTCAACAGGAATAGTGATTTCTCTTATCATGCCATTATCTCTTGGAATAGCAACAATCCTCGAACCTGTGTTCAGCAAAGAAAACTTTGTGCGCAATCTGCGGACATACCGACCGAGCATGACGCTCGGCGCAACGAGCCTTTGGCTGTATGCCATGAACAGCCCGCAATTAAAGGGGATAGATTTCTCAAATTTGAAATATCCGATAACAGGCGGAGAAAAGTTATCGGAAAACGATGAGATCAGCGTCAATAGTTTTTTAAGACAGCATGGCTGTAATGCCCCTATTCTTCAGGGATACGGCATGTGTGAGTTGGGAGGGATGGTCACTTCATCATCGGTTGGTCACATGAAAAAAGGTGCAGCCGGTATTCCGATTATAAATGCAACTGTTTCGACTTTTGATCCATACACCAACATAGAAATGAAAATCGGAGAACGAGGCGAATTGCGCGTAGATACTTTGGGACGCATGAAAGAATACTTCAGGAACCCGCAGGCGACGGCGGAGTTTTTCAAGACGGACGAACAGGGGCGCGTCTGGGGCTGCACCGGCGACATCGGTTATGTGGATGAGGACGGCTTTGTGTTCATCAAGGGACGCGCAACAGATTCCTGCGTGGTAGAAAGCGGCGAAACGGTCTATCTGTTCGACGTCGAGGATGTGATTCTGAAGGAAGAAACAGTTGCGCAATGCAAGGTCGTCGATATTAAGACAGAGAAAGGGACGGAGCTTGCCGCGCATATCGTGTTTGACGAAACGGTCGCCGATCCGAAGGCGAAGCTCGGGGAGATCGCCGCAAGGGTAAAGCGCGAGCTGCCGCCGCATATGGTTCCGCAGTATTATAAGGTTCGCACGTCGATCCCGGTCCACGCGAACGGCAAGCGCGACGTGGACGCCATGCGACGGGACAGAGAAGATTTGATCCGTATTACAAGCGAATCATAAGAAACATACGAAAGCGGAGAAGGGCGGACCCTTCTCCGTTTTCCGTGTCTGAAAGCCGCTTGATAAACCGTCGCAGGGGAACGTCAGCCCGCGGTTTCGCCCTGGGTCAGGGCGATAAGATTTCGGCAGAGATTGTCGAGCAGCGCGCGGATGCGGGTCTCGAGCTCGCCCGAGGGCTTCGGCGGACGTCCGACGTGCGGCGTGTCGGGATCGCGCACGAACGGGTCCGGCACAAGGTGCCCCTGCTCGATCAGCGCGCGGCGCGCGGCGTATACCCGGTCCGGCTGCGTTTTCAAAAGCGCGCGGTACTTGTTCTGAAAGCGCAGCATGCGGCGCGTGTCGCCGTTTGCCATCGTGAGCGTGCAGGCGCGAACCGACTGTCCCTGCCCCAAAGCCAGCAGCACCGTGTTTAAAAGCCGGTCGGTCTCCTCCTCGGTAAACGGGAGGAACGCCGGCTCCGCGGTTTCGGCGGGCTTCAGCTGCGTGTAATAATGGTTGCGGACGCTGTTGGGCTTGCGGTCGGTCTCCCTTGCGATCTCGTCGAACGCGGCTTTCAGCGGAAGCCGTTTCTTCCGCGCGTCGTGTACGGTACGCTTCAGCGCCGCGTCCTCTTCCTCGGTCCAGCCCGTATGGGTTCCTTTCATCATTTCACCTCCTTTGGTTTGTACGGAGTATGGACGTGTTTTTGTTTGCCCATACCAATCTATGCAGAGAAAACCGATTACAGAAAAAATATTTTATTTTTTAAGAATTTTATGCTTGACAGGTTGTTGCGAACATGATATTATTCCAAATTGCATTATGATGCCTATACTGTGGTAATATGCCCCTAAAGTCTACGCGGATTGAAATAAAGCTGGTCATTTCGGGACTGAACACAGGAGGTAAGGAATATGTGCCACCTCCACGGGCGGGGGGATTCGCCCGAACCATCACGAATGTGAAATATCAGCAAGGAGTGAACGCAATGATGCATGACGTCAAAATGGGAAAACGGACAAGAAAGAGCTTTTCGCATATCTCCGAAGTTCTCGAAATGCCCGATCTCATTGAGGTGCAGAAGAATTCCTATTACCACTTCCTGAAAGAGGATCTTCGGGACGTTTTTAACGACATCTCGCCGATCGTCGACTTTTCCGGAAAGCTTGTGTTGGAGTTTGTGGATTACCGGATCGATCTCGATAAGCCCAAATACTCCATCGAAGAAAGCAAGAGCCGCGATGTGAACTACGCGGCGCCTCTGCGCGTGACCGTGCGCCTGATCAATAAGGAAACGGGCGAGGTCAAGCAGCAGGAGGTCTTTATGGGCGATTTTCCGCTGATGACGCCGCAGGGCACGTTTATCATCAACGGCGCGGAGCGCGTTATCGTTTCGCAGCTCGTCCGTTCCCCGGGCGCATACTATTCCGTCACGACGGATAAGTGGGGCAAGCAGCTCTTTTCGAGCCAGGTCATCCCGAACCGCGGCGCGTGGCTCGAGTATGAGACCGACTCCAGTGGCGTGCTGTACGTCAAGATCGACCGTCAGCGCAAGGTCTTTATTACCGCGCTGCTTCGTGCGATCGGTTACGGCACCAACGCGGAGATCCTCGACCTTTTGGGCAACGACGAGCGCCTCGAAGCGACGCTCCAGAAGGACCCGAACCGTTCGGTTGTGGACGGTCTTGTCGAGATCTACCGCCGTCAGCGTCCCGGCGAGCCGCCGACAGAGGAAAGCGCACGCAATCTCCTGCACGGGCTGTTCTTCGACAACCGCTACGATCTGGCGCGCGTCGGCCGCTATAAGTACAATAAGAAGCTCGCTCTGAAGGCGCGTATCCGCGATCAGATCGCGGATGAAACCGTTGCGGACGAGACGACGGGCGAGATCTTCGTCGAAGCCGGTCAGAAGATCGACAAGGCGACCGCCGAAGCGATCCAGAATGCGGGCATCAACGCGGTCTGGATCTCCACCGAGGAGTTCGGTCGCGTCAAGGTCGTCGGCAACTACTTCGCGCCGGCAAACGGATTTTTGCCGTTCGCTCCGATCGAAGCGGGTCTCAACGAGGATGTGCATATCCCGACGCTTCGCGCGCTCTTAAAGCAGGCGGAGGAAGAGGGCATCGAAGGCGAGGAACTGAAAGACTTCCTGCGCAAGCACTATGACGACCTCATTCCGCGTCACATCGTTCCGGACGATATGGTCGCATCGATCTCGTACCTCATCAACCTGCCCTACGGCATCGGCAAGACGGACGATATCGACCACCTCGGCAACCGCCGCATCCGTTCGGTCGGCGAGCTCTTGCAGAATCAGATCCGCGTCGGTCTCACGCGTCTCGAGCGCGTCGTGCGCGAGCGCATGGGTCTGCAGGACATGGACGTGGTGATGCCGTCGAACCTCATCAACATCCGCCCGGTCACCGCGGCGATCAAGGAGTTCTTCGGTTCTTCGCAGCTTTCGCAGTTCATGGATCAGACGAACCCGCTTTCCGAGCTTACGCATAAGCGCCGTCTTTCGGCGCTCGGCCCCGGCGGTCTGAACCGTGACCGCGCGACGTTCGAGGTCCGCGACGTTCACTACTCGCATTACGGCAGAATGTGCCCGATCGAGACGCCTGAAGGTCCGAATATCGGCCTCATCAACTCGCTGTCCACCTATGCGCGCATCAACGAGTACGGCTTCATCGAAGCGCCGTACCGCGTGATCGACAAGGAAAACCGCATCGTCACCGACGAGATCGTGTATCTCACCGCGGACGAGGAGGACGGCGCGATCGTTGCGCAGGCGAACGAGCCGATCGACGAAAACACGCACTGGTTCAAGCGCGACCGTCTGGTGGCGCGTCAGCTCGACCAGATCATTGAAGTCAAGAATAACGAAGTTGATTATATCGACGTTTCCCCGAAGCAGCTGGTTTCCGTCGCAACGGCGATGATCCCGTTCCTTGAGAACGACGACGCAAACCGCGCGCTGATGGGTTCCAACATGCAGCGTCAGGCGGTCCCGCTTCTGAAACCCGAAGCGCCCGTCGTGGCGACCGGCATGGAGCACAAGGCGGCTGCCGACTCCGGCATCACGGTGCTTGCGGAGTGCGACGGCACCTGCACCTACGTTGACGCGGACACGATCGAGATCACGAGCGACGCGGGCGTACCGTACCGCTATAAGCTTCTGAAGTTCCGCCGCTCGAACCAGGGCACCTGCTTAAACCAGCGCCCGATCGTTGAGCACGGCGAACGCGTGAAGAAGGGCGACGTCATCGCGGACGGCGCATCGACGCAGGGCGGCGAGATCGCGCTCGGCCGCAACATCCTGATCGGCTTCATGACGTGGGAAGGCTACAACTACGAGGACGCGGTCCTGATCTCCGAAAAGCTCGTCAAGGAGGACGTGTACACGTCGATCCACATCGAGGAGCACGAGGTCGAAGCGCGTGAAACGAAGCTCGGACCGGAAGAGATCACCCGCGACATTCCGAACATCGGCGAGGACGCGCTTGCGCAGCTCGACGAGAACGGCATCATCCGTCCCGGCGCAGAGGTCCGCTCGGGCGATATCCTCGTCGGCAAGGTCACCCCGAAGGGCGAGACCGAGCTGACCGCGGAGGAGCGCCTGCTTCGCGCGATCTTCGGCGAGAAGGCACGTGACGTGCGCGACACATCGCTTCGCGTACCGCACGGTGAGGGCGGCGTCGTCGTCGACGTCAAGATCTTCACCCGCGAGAACAAGGACGAGCTGAGCCCGGGCGTGAACCAGATGGTCCGCGTATACATCGCGCAGAAGCGCAAGATCTCCGTCGGCGACAAGATGGCAGGCCGCCACGGCAACAAGGGTGTTATCTCCCGCATCCTCCCCGAAGAGGATATGCCGTTCCTGCCCGACGGCACGCCGCTGCAGATCGTTCTGAACCCGCTCGGCGTTCCGTCCCGAATGAACATCGGACAGATCCTTGAGCTGCACCTCGGCATGGCGTGCAAGCGTCTCGGCATCGAGATCGCAACGCCGGTCTTCGACGGCGCGACCGAGGAGGACATCAAGAGCCTGCTCGTGAAGTCCGGGTTCGATGAAGACGGAAAGACGATCCTGTACGACGGCAGAACGGGCGAACCGTTCGAGAACCGCGTCTCGGTCGGCTACATGTACTATCTGAAGCTGCATCACCTTGTTGACGACAAGATCCATGCGCGTTCCACGGGTCCGTACAGCCTCGTCACGCAGCAGCCGCTGGGCGGCAAGGCGCAGTTCGGCGGACAGCGCTTCGGCGAGATGGAAGTCTGGGCGCTCGAAGCGTACGGCGCGGCGAACACCCTGCAGGAGATCCTGACCGTCAAGTCCGACGACGTCGTGGGTCGTGTCAAGACCTACGAGAGCATCGTCAAGGGCGAGAACGTCAAGCCCTCCGGCGTGCCCGAATCGTTCAAGGTCCTCATCAAGGAGCTGCAGTCGCTGGGTCTCGATATGCGCGTTCTTTCCGAATCGCGTGAGGAGATCGAGATCGGCGAGGACGACGACGAAGACGTCCGCTTCACCGATAATATCAATATCTCCGGTCTCGAGGATACCCCGAACGCGCCGGTCATGGACGAGGATGACGACAGCGACGATCTCGACGATCTCGATGATTTCGACGACTTCGACGACGAATCCGACATGGACGGCATGCTGATCGAGGATCCGTTCGACCTCGGAGACGACATGGATCTGGATCTCGGCGACGAGGATGATCCCGAATAACGTGCGAAAGGAGACAGTAAATGTTTGATTTAACGGAATTTGATGCTCTGCAGATCGGTCTGGCTTCCCCGGAGAAGATCCTTGAGTGGTCCCACGGCGAGGTCAAAAAACCCGAAACGATCAACTATCGCACCCTGAAACCCGAAAAGGACGGTCTGTTCTGCGAACGGATCTTCGGACCGACGAAGGACTGGGAATGCCACTGCGGACGCTATAAGCGCGGCAGATATAAGGGCATCGTATGCGACAAGTGCGGCGTTGAAGTCACGCGCGCAAAGGTGCGCCGCGAGCGCATGGGTCACATCGAGCTGGCGGTTCCCGTTTCCCATATCTGGTATTTCAAGGGCATTCCGTGCCGCATGAAGATGCTGCTCGACATGAGCCCGAAGGAACTCGAACAGGTTCTGTATTTCGCGGCGTACGTCGTCATCGATCCCGGTGAGACCGCGCTCAGAAAGAAGCAGGTCCTTTCCGATAAGGAATACCGTGAAGCGCAGGAGCAGTTCGGCGACAAGGCGTTCCGTGCCGGCATGGGCGCGGAAGCGATCCGCGAGCTCCTCTGCGAGATCGATCTCGAACAGCTCGACGCAGAGCTGCGCGAGGAGATCGAGCACAGCGGCGGTCAGAAGCGCGCCAACGCGGTCAAGCGTCTGGAGGTCGTCGAAGCGTTCATGAAGAGCGGCAACCGCCCCGAATGGATCATTCTCACCGTGCTGCCGGTCATCCCGCCGGAGCTTCGCCCGATGGTGCAGCTCGACGGCGGACGGTTCGCGACGAGCGATTTGAACGATCTTTACCGCCGCGTCATCAACCGCAACAACCGCTTGAAGAGACTGCTTGAGCTGCGCGCGCCGGACATCATCGTCCGCAACGAAAAGCGCATGCTGCAGGAAGCGGTCGACTCTTTGATCGACAACGGCCGCCGTTCCCGCCCCGTTACGGGTCCGGGCAACCGCCCGTTGAAGTCGCTTTCCGACATGCTGCGCGGTAAGCAGGGACGCTTCCGTCAGAACCTTCTCGGCAAGCGCGTCGACTATTCCGGCCGTTCGGTTATCGTCGTCGGTCCGGAACTCAAGATGTATCAGTGCGGTCTGCCGAAGGAAATGGCGCTCGAGCTGTTTAAGCCGTTCGTCATGAAGAAGCTCGTCAAGGGCGGCTTCGCGCAGAACGTCAAGGGCGCAAAGCGCATGGTCGAGCGCGGCGTGACCGAGGTTTGGGGCGTGCTCGAGGAGGTCATCAAGGACCATCCCGTCATGCTGAACCGCGCGCCGACGCTGCACCGTCTGGGCATTCAGGCGTTCGAGCCGGTGCTCGTCGAGGGCCGCGCGATCAAGCTGCATCCGCTCGTATGTACCGCATTCAACGCGGACTTCGACGGCGACCAGATGGCAGTCCACGTACCGCTTTCGGTCGAAGCGCAGGCGGAAGCGCGCTTCCTCATGCTCGCGTCCAACAATATCTTAAAGCCGCAGGACGGCAAGCCGGTCGTCTGCCCGACGCAGGACATGGTCATGGGCTGCTACTACCTCACGCAGCAGCGCGACGGCGTCAAGGGCGAGGGCAAGGCGTTCTCCTCCGAGGACGAGGCGATCATGGCGTATCAGACCGGCGAGGTCGCACTGCAGGCGAAGGTCAAGATCCGCCTGAAGCGCGAATGGCAGGGCGAAACGATCTATAAGATCTGCGATACGTCCGTCGGCCGCGTGCTGTTCAACAACGCGATCCCGCAGGACCTCGGCTTTGTCGAGAGAACCTGCGCGGACGACATGTTCAAGCTGGAGATCGACTCTCTGGTCAAGAAGAAGGACCTCGGCAAGATCGTCGACGCGTGCTACAGAAAGCACGGTCCGACGCAGACGAGCGAAACGCTTGACCGCATCAAGAAGCTCGGTTATTCGTACTCGACCCGCGGCGGCGTCACGGTCGGCTTCCAGGACATCAAGGTCCCGGAGGAGAAGAAGGAGCTCGTCTCCGAGGCGGAGAAGAAGGTCGTCGAGATCGACAACTACTTCCGCATGGGCCTGTACTCCAACAAGGAGCGCAGGGACCGCGTCATCAAGATCTGGGAACAGACGACGGATGACGTTACCAAAGCGCTGATGGGCTCGCTCGACGCGTACAACCCCATCTTCATGATGGCGGACTCCGGCGCGCGCGGCAGCCAGGCGCAGATCCGTCAGCTCGCCGGTATGCGCGGTCTGATGGCGGACCCGTCCGGTCAGATCATCGAGGTTCCGATTCGCGCGAACTTCCGCGAAGGTCTGTCCGTTCTGGAGTTCTTCATCTCCTCGCACGGCGCGCGTAAAGGTCTTGCCGATACGGCGCTTCGTACCGCGGACTCCGGTTACCTCACCAGACGTCTCGTCGACGTCTCGCAGGACGTCATCGTCCGCGAGGTCGACTGCTTCGCGGAGCGAAACGACACGCCGCGCGGCATGTGGGTCTCCGCGATCACCGAGGGCAACCAGATGATCGAGCCGCTCTCCGAGCGCATCGAGGGACGATACACGATCGATCCGGTCTTCCATCCGGAAACCGGCGAGATGCTTTGCGAAGGCGATCACATGATCTCCCACGAAGAAGCGCGTGAGATCGACGCGGCGGGCGTCAAGGAAGTCTACTGCCGTTCGGTCCTGACCTGCCGTACCGAGCATGGCGTATGCTGCAAGTGCTACGGCAAGAACCTTGCGACCGGCGGTCACGTCGATATCGGCGAAGCGGTGGGCATCATCGCGGCGCAGGCGATCGGCGAGCCCGGTACGCAGCTGACGATGCGTACGTTCCATACCGGCGGCGTTGCATCGAGCGAGGACATCACGCAGGGTCTTCCGCGTGTTGAGGAGCTGTTCGAGGCGAGAAAGCCGAAGGGCCTTGCGACGCTGACCGAGATCTCCGGTACGGTGCGTCTCGAGGACGGCGGCAAGTACGCGGTCATCACGAACGACGAAGGCGAGTCCGAGAAGTACCTGATCCCATTCGGTTCCAAGATGAAGATCAAGGACGGCGATCGCGTCGAAGCGGGCGACGAGCTCACCGAGGGCTCCGTCAACCCGAACGACATCCTGAAGATCAAGGGCGTTAAGGGCGTTCAGGCATACCTCCTGAAGGAAGTCCAGAGCGTCTACCGTCTGCAGGGCGTCGAGATCTCCGACAAGCACATCGAGGTCATCATCCGTCAGATGCTCCGCAAGGTGCAGATCGAGGACGCGGGCGATACGAACCTGCTTCCCGGCGAGCTTTGCGACAGCTTCCGCTTCGAGGAAGAGAACGAAAAGCTCATTGCGCAGTACGAAAGCGCGCTTGAGCAGGCGCAGGAGAACGGCACGGAAGAGCCCGCGGAGCCGGTGCTCGCAAAGGCGAAGCGCAAGCTGCTCGGTATCACCAAGGCGGCGCTCGCAACTGAATCGTTCCTGTCCGCGGCGTCCTTCCAGGAGACCACGCGTGTGCTGACCGAAGCTGCCATCAAGGGCAAGATCGATCCGCTCGTCGGCCTGAAGGAGAACGTCATCATCGGCAAGCTGATCCCTGCCGGCATCGGGCTGAAGCGCTATCGCAACGTCAACGTGACCGAGGCGCAGGACCTGCCCACGGACGCGGAGTAACGCCATGGAGCAACGCCGTCTGACCGACACCGAATGCGCGCTGTACGAAACCAAAGCGTGCGCGCTGCTGAATATGCAGGACTGCGAAAAGTGCCCGTTGAAGGGGCGCGTCGCAGATCCTGCGATCTTCGAGGATCTCAGGCTGTTTTGCGACCTGCAGCCGGAAGGCTCGGTCGCACAGCTGTTTGAGAGCGAGACCTGCACGCTGTGCAAGGACGAGCCGAAGGAGAAGGCGACGTGCTACGCCGTGTTCGACATGGCGCATGCGGAGCCGCAAAAGCTCGCGACGCGCAAATGGCTGACAAAACAGGTGACCGGATTCATGGTCCCGCTGCAGTTTGCCTGCTGCAGCCGCTGCCGGAGAAGGATCCTCTTGGAGGCGTATCTTCCGCTGATCGCGCCGATCGTGCTGATGCTCGCCGTGCTGCCGTTCATTCTGAACGAGCACCTGATGCAGGCACTGCGGCGCGTGGCGGGATGGTTCCCGTTTGCACTGGTGGTGATCGCCATCGTCGGAGGCTATGCGATCGGCAAGCTTTTGGCGCATCTCTATCGGCAGAAGTGCGAAGCAACTACGTACATGGACGTGCGCAGGCATCCGTTCGTCGCGCAGATGACGGAAAAGGGATGGCGTCCGCTGTTCAACGACCGTCAGGCGCACATCGCGTTCACGACAAAACGGATCGATCACGGTCTCGGCACTGCGCCGAAGGCGGTCTATGACATGCCGGATCGGAAAGATTCTGCCGCCGAAAGTGAAATTTCGGATTGACAAGTTTGACTTTGTCTGATACACTATCTATTTGGCGGTGCTTCCAAAAAAGCACCGTCAAAAAGCTGTCTTTTGACAAAAAAAGACAGGTAACCACGGACAATATCCTCTGAATTGGGTTGCAGAGGGATTGATTGATACATTATTTGAAATATTTTTTAGGAGGAAACATCTGAATGCCGACCATTAACCAGTTGGTTCGCAAGGGCAGACAGCCTGTGGAATACAAGTCCACGGCGCCCATTCTGAAGCAGTGCCCGCAGCGTCGCGGCG
>CALGGM010000203.1 GCA_937915925.1 uncultured Clostridia bacterium
TCGGCGAGCGCGGCGTAAAGCTGTCCGGCGGACAGAAGCAGCGCATCTCGATCGCGCGGCTGTTCCTCAAAAACCCGCCCATTCTGATCCTCGACGAGGCGACGTCCGCGCTCGATACGGTCACCGAATACGACATTCAAAAGAGCTTTGATGAACTTGCCGAAGGACGCACTACGCTGATCATCGCGCACCGTCTTTCCACCGTGCGCAACGCCGACGAGATCATCGTCATCGATCAGGAAGGCATTCGCGAGCGCGGCACACACGACGAGCTGGTGAAAGCGAACGGTCTGTATGCGACGTTCTACCGCACGACGTTAAAGGACTAACCGTATCGATTATCGATAAAAACATATTGACAATCAAATAATATTTAGGTATAATCAGGGGAAAGGAGGTTCGTATGAAACGCTTTTCCCTGATTCTTTCTTATACGTTCTGTGCGGTCGGTTTTCTCACTACGCTCGGCATGTGCATCGCCTTCCCCATCCTCGGGGTCGGTAAAATCGCAACGGTTCCGAATGCCGTGCGCTTTTCCGCACTCAGTTACCTGCTTTCTTATCTGATTCTTATGCTCGTGCTTGGATCCGACGTCTGCCTGTTCCGTCTGCTGAACAGCATTTCAAAGGAACGCTTCTTCACGGACCGAAGCGTAAAGCTGCTGTCTGTCATTTCCCGGGCGTCCTTAGCTTCCGGCATCCTTGCAATCCCCCTCTTCTTTGTATTCATCCGTGAAGCGCTGTTTATTTCCTTTGTTGCGCTATTCCTCGGTTCGGTGCTCAGCGTGGTCGCCGAGGTGATCCGCAAGGCAAACGAGATCAAGGAAGAAAACGACGCAACGATCTGAGGTGCCGCTATGATTACCGTAAATCTTGACGTCATGATGGCAAAGCGCAAGATGTCGCTGAACACGCTTTCCGATAAGGTCGGCATCACGCTTGCGAATCTATCTATTCTCAAGAACAACAAGGCAAAAGCGATCCGCTTCTCCACCCTCGACGCGATCTGTAAAGCGTTGGACTGCGATGTCGGCGACATCCTTGTCTTTGAACCGGATAAGGATTCCGAACATCGGATCAACTTTGCATCGGTGATCGACCTTTCAAAGGAGTAAGAACGATGAAAACACGGACAAGTTCAGCTATCACTGCTTGGTTTTTATCGAAGGGAGAAACAAGAATGCCGACGCACACCGAAAAAACCGGGTGGATTGCGAAAACAGGATTGAAACTTGGAATCGTCTGCCTTTGTTTGCCTGCGCTGACGATTCTGCTTTCATGGATTTTCTTTAAGGTCCCGATGGAAGCACGTCCGATCATTTCCGGTTTTACGCTTGCGCTTTTGATCGCTTACCCGATCCTCTGCGTGTCGGCAATTGTTTTCGGCATCATCGGCGTCCTTAGAAACCGCGAAAAGAAAGACCCTGCTTGTCTAATAGACTTTCACTTCTCGATCAACGCGATCGTGTCCGGCGTTCTCGTCCTGCTTTTAGGCGGGTTCGTTTATTGGTTGTTTTCTTCTTTATCCATTTAGGAGGTGACGAGTATGAAACATACCGTGCAAAAGCTGATTGTTTCGCTGCTGATTCTGCTGCTTCCGCTCGGATGCGCCATGAATCCGGTTTCCAACATCTTCGGCATGATAGGGATCATCAATCTGTCGGAGATTGATGACAACCGCCCCGGCAATCTGACGGATCGGGACGAGATTGTTGCGGTTTATCACGAGAACGGAGAAGCCTTTCTGAACGCTGCCGAAACCGGAAGCTTTCAGGATTTGGAATCGATCTACGGCGTATCGGAGGTAATTGTCGACGACCGGTATATTGACATCGAATTCGGCGGGTCCGGCTTCGGCTCAAGCACGAATTATTACGGCATCTTTTACTCTGAAACCGATCAGTTGAATGCTTTTCAACTCGGTCCGTCCCCCATGATAGAACTCGTCCCAAAAGACGGCGGCTTCAGCTTTACAGATTCTTATCACGGAGGCAACGGCTTTTATGTCGAACCGCTCGGCAATCATTACTTCTACTACGAAACGCATTTCTAATGCAAGACTTCAACTAAAAAGCGCTCGGAAGCGTTACTCTATAAAGGGTGGTTTTCAACCAATATAAGAGGACGGGAACGTATCATTCCCCCGTCTTTTTGTCACAAAGTCTATTTTGCTTTGAACAGGGACGCATGCGAGAGCCAAAAGCCTTCCCCTTGATGGGGAAGGTGCTGAGGAACGAGGCGGATGAGGTGAATACGAAGAAAAGCGGCAGCTTTTCGCGGATCAATGAATGGCACATACGCACATAAATTGCGGTGGAGCCGCATGCCCCCTCATCAGTCACCTATCGGTGACAGCTTCCCCACCCAAGGGGGAAGCCTCTTTTCTCGAAGAGCGCACTTACACAACGCTATGCGGCGGGACGTGCGCTTCAAGCAAACAAAAATCTTCCGCTCGGATGCGCCACGAATCCGGTTTCCAACATCTTCGGCATGATCGGGATAAGGAATCCTGTATTCTGTATTACCTGCACAACAAATATTGATAATCAACGGAGGCAGATTATGAAAAGGGTCTTTCTGTTTGGGTTCGTCTTACTTATTACGCTGCTCGGCATTTCCTGCGGACAATCCTTCGAGCTGATTAACGGGAACGAACAACTGCAATCCTATACGGTTGAGGAACTGACTGCAGTATACAATCAATACCATGAGAGGTTTCAACGCGTCGCCGAACTGGTATCGGAAAATGAATCGATCGAACAAATCATGCTGAACTCCATGGAAGAAGTCGTTTCTATTTATTCGGATGCAAAAAAGCCTTGTTTTACGGAAGAGGAATGGAACGAAATAGAAGAATTGTTTCATCTCACCGGTATGAACAGAATTGAAAGAAGCATCAAGAGCGGTAAAAATGTAATCAAATTTTTATTCAGAAAAGGCAATTTCACGACAGAACTGTTCTGCTGCGAGACGACCGATGAAAAGGATCTCCTGTATCATAAGCAGCGAACCTCGATTTTTCAAAAAATCGAAGAGTACTGGTGGGTCGGATATACGGTCGACGGATATACTTTCGATACGAACGTGAAGAACGGAATCGATTTTACGAATCTGAAGACTGCAAATGAAACGCTGAACAATTATACGATCGAAGACGATACAGTCATTTTCGATTGTGAACTGAACGTTTTAAATGCATCCGATCAGAATAAGACTTATGAAATCATCGGATTGTTCCCGGAGGATCAGCGGAACGGATTGATTGTTGAAAGCGCATTGAACGCAAAAGATCCCGAAACCGGTTCATTCTTTTTTTCGATCGAAGCCGGTTCGGAATCTCGAATTCAAATTATGTTTATCGGAACATTTGCGGGCAATCCGGAGAAGGTCAATAGAAATGCACCGGAAATGATGGTTTATGAGGTTCACTTTTGATTGCGAGCTGATCTTGGAGGAAGCAGTAAAATGAAACGCTTAATTTCTGTAACGATCACAAGTATCATTTCGATCATACTGATCGGATGTGCACTCTTACCCTCGACAGAAAGCCAAAAGCTTATCATGGGTTTCGATCCTTCGGACTTTGTTATTATTGAAGAGGAAGACATGCACGGCGGCTTTCACGGCGACGGTGAATATTTTCTGACGCTGGATTGTTCTTCCGATCCGGATCGCGCAAGGCAGATCGTTGCCGATTGGACGCCCCTTCCCCTCTCGAACAATCTCAAGCTGCTTATGTATGGCGGGCAAAAGGAATATGCCGTGTATCATGGATGGGTCGAAGAACGTTGGACGAAGGTTGAAAACGGCGTATATCGGTTTTACAACTA
Source organism: uncultured Clostridia bacterium (assembly GCA_937915925.1). Taxonomy (GTDB): domain Bacteria; phylum Bacillota; class Clostridia; order Christensenellales; family CAG-138; genus UBA3792. The sequence continues at coordinate 3,830 of CALGGM010000203.1, forward strand.
TCACACCGAGAATACGGATCCATCAGACGATTCCGGATTGTTCAGCGATTATTCCTACAACTTCGATATCGCGATCTACGATTTTGACAACGATACACTATATTACTATGAATTGGATACGTAAAAGTGCCTTCATCAAAAAAGCGCTCGGCATCGAGCGTTTTTTCATATGCATTTGATCAGACCTTACTCTCGTCAAAGTCGATGAGAATCGAGCTGCGCTTCGGGATAAGCTTACGAAGCCTCACGCCCGCGGCGTTGAAAAGGCGCTTACTGGCGCGGTTCATGGGGGTATTGTTGTACTTATCGGAAAGATACACGACCTCCTTGATGCCGCACTGGATGATCGCCTTGGCGCATTCGTTGCACGGAAACAGCGCGACATAGATGCGACAGCCCGAAAGCGACGCGCCGGCGTTGTTCAGGATCGCGTTCAGCTCCGCGTGGCAGACGTACGGATATTTCGTATCGTACGGCTCGCCCTCACGCGCCCACGGAAATTCGTCGTCGCTGCAGCCGATCGGAAAGCCGTTGTAACCGACCGACATGATCTTGTTGTGCTCGTTGACGATGCACGCGCCGACCTGCGTGCTCGGGTCCTTGCTGCGGTACGAGGACAGCAGCGATACGCCCATAAAGTATTCGTCCCAGGACAGGTAGTCTGCGCGCTTTTCCATGTGTTCCTCCATAATCTATACGGTCTCGACGGTCTCCGGCTCCTCGCTCGGCAGAACGGGAAGCTCGGAAAGGTTGTGCATGCCGAACTTATGTAAAAACGTATCGGTCGTGGCGTACAGCATCGGCTTGCCGATGACGTCCTTCCTGCCGACCGCGGCGATCAAGCCGAGCTTTTGCAGCTGCGATACCGCGTATTCACAGCGCACGCCGCGCACGGATTCGATCTCCGCGCGGGTCACAGGCTGCTTATAGGCGATCACGGCAAGCGTTTCTAAAATCGACTGCGAGATGTTCTTCTTTTGCTCAGGCTGCAGAAGATCTTCGACATAGCGGATATAGTCCCGATTTGAAACAAGCTGCGCCGTGTCTTCGGTAGCTAAAAGGCAGATCCCTCGCCCTTCCTCGCGATAGTTCAGTTCCATTTCAAACAGCAGCGCTTTGGTCGACGCCTCGTCCTGTTCCAAAACGCGCGCGATCTCGGTGATCAGCACCGGCTCGCCCGCTACGAACAGCAAGCATTCCACGATTGCGGCTTTTTTCTTTTCCATCAGTCCTCTACCTCATCCATATAAACCGTCTCGCGGTCGTTCTCCGAAAGCGCCTTTGCGCGAATGTAGATCGGCGCAAACGTCGCGCCCTGCGTGATATGCACTTCGCCGTGCGCAAGCATTTCCAAAAGTGCCATGAACGTTACGATCTTTTCCATGCGCGAGCTGCCGTAGCCGAACAGATCCGAAAACCGTACGCGTCCTTCCTTCAGCCGAGCGCGAAGATGCAGCACGCGGTCACGCACCGTAAACGAGTCGGGACGCACGCGCTGCGTCCGATCAGGCCTATCCTCCGTCTCGTCCTCGCGGTTCAGAACATCCAGAAACGCCTGATACAGCTGATCGAGCGAGGTGTTTTTAAGCTCGAACTTTTGCGGCGGCAGCGCGACGTCCTCCGGAAGCCGCGCGATCGCCTTTTTCGCTTCCTCGAAGCGTTCGGACAGCTCGGCGCTCGCGGTCTTGATCGCCTTGTATTCGCGAAGCTGTCGAAGCAGCTGCTCCTTCGGATCCTCCTCCTCTTCCTCCTCGACCGGCGGACGCGGAAGAAGGCTTCGAGACTTGATCAGCAAAAGCTGTGCGGCGACCGTCAGAAACGAGCTTGCGCGGTCCATGTCGAGTTCAGATAGATCGTCCATATACGCAAGGTACTGCGCCGTGATCTCGGACACGAAGATGTCCTCGATATTGACCTCCGCCTTTTCGATCAGATGCAGTAAAAGGTCGAGCGGTCCTTCAAATTGTGAAAGTGAAACGCGATACTCTTCCATGGTTACAGCAGCGCGAGCGCGATCCGGTAGATCAGGTCAAACACCCAGCCCGTGACGATCGAGACCGGGTAAAAATCCAAAAGCCGCGAGAGCAGAAGCAGTCCGATCAGAATGAACTGTCCGTATCTGCGAAGAAACAGGAACGCCCGAAACGGCAGATGTTTAGCGAACAGCAGCTCGAAAATGTGATACCCGTCGAGCGGATACAGCGGGATCAGATTGAACAGGAACAGCGCGATATTCAGCGAAATGCCGTACTCAACGATCGTCCAAAGGTATTCGCTTTCAAGCCATTTTTGCGGATGCTTGATCGCTAACTGAAAGAATACGATATACAGGATCGAGAAGAGGATCGCAAGCAGCAGGTTCATCGTTACGCCCGCGAGCGAAACAATCGCTTCGCCCTTTCGGTAATTCCTGTAGTTGCGCGGATTGACGGGAACCGGCTTTGCCCAGCCGAAGCCGACCAAAAGGATCATAATAAGTCCGACCGGATCGATGTGCGCGAGCGGGTTCAGCGTCATGCGTCCGAGCATCATGGCGGTATCGTCGCCGTTTTTGTGCGCGGCAAACGCATGCCCCCATTCATGCAGGGTCAGGCTGATCAGCATGATCGGCACGATGCATGCGAGCATCTTTAAGAATTCGAGCGGATCGCTCATCAATAAACCTAAATTCAGTAAAATCATGTCCCCATTATAAACGAAAAAGCGAGGCATTGCAAGAGCAATTCCCCGCCTGCGGCGAAATTCGCTGCGCTTCTTATCCGTTCAAAAATAGCCCGATCACGCGCTTCAAAATCTCCGGCAATCGGTTTGCCGTGACCGGCTCCTTCGGGTACAGTGCAGCTTCCAAAAGAAGCGTTCCGTCCGCGCCGTAATAGGCAATGCTGCCGACCGCGAATTCCGGATCGAGCGGCGCGGTCAAAACCTCCGGCAGATCGACCTTCTTCTGCGGCTCACCGTCGCTCTTTTTCAGCAGCAGCGATACGCTGTCCTTGGCGTACAGATCGATCGCTTCGATGTCCGCGCCCTCGACCGGATAGCTTTCCAGAACCGGCTCGTCGGGGTCGCAGATCGTATAGACCTTGTAGTTTGCGAACGCCTCCTCAAAGAGCTTCGTTGCGGTCTCAAAGCGGATCTTGCTGTTCTGCGCGCCGATGACCGAACAGACATAGGTCGTTTCGCCGCGTCTGCACGCGAATACGCCGCAGTAACCGTCGTCTTTGGAGCTGCCGGTAAACAGCCCGACACACCCGGGAAGCGACGTCAAAAGCTTGTTCGCCGAAGCGAGC